>NZ_CP026003.1:1531724-1864672 GCF_003086795.1 Stenotrophomonas sp. SAU14A_NAIMI4_5
GCTGGAAGCCAGCCACGTCGGCGCCGGCGGCCTTGACCACCTGCTCGACGGTGGTGTCGCCCAGCACGTAGGTCTGGCCGTACAGGGTCACTTCGCTGACGATCTTGTTGATCTTGCCGGCGATGATCTTTTCCAGGATGTCGGCCGGCTTGGACTTGTCCTTCTCGGACATCTTGGCCAGTTCGATTTCCTTTTCCTTTTCCACGAACTCGGCCGGCACATCGGCAGCCTTGTTGTGCGGCGGCTTCAGCGCAGCCACGTGCATGGCCAGGCCGCGGGCCAGCTCGACGTCGCCGCCGATCAGGTCAACCAGCACGCCGACCTTGCCGTTGGTGTGGACGTAGGCACCGACGTTGCCGGTGGTGTCGACCTTGACCAGGCGACGGATCTGGATGTTTTCACCCAGCTTCTGGATCGCGGTGGCGCGGGCTTCTTCGACGGTTTCGCCGGAGGCCAGCTTGGCGGTCTTCAGGGCTTCGGCGTCAACGGCGCCCGATGCCAGGGCGGCAGCGGCGACGGAATCGACGAAGTTCTTGAAGTTGACGTCGTTGGCAACGAAGTCGGTTTCCGAGTTGATCTCGACCAGCACGGCCTTGCCGCCGTCCTGGGCCAGGCCCAGACGGCCTTCAGCGGCCACGCGGTCAGCCTTCTTGTCGGCCTTGGCGGCGCCCGACTTGCGCAGGGCTTCAGCAGCGGCGTTGATGTCGCCGCCGGCTTCGGTCAGCGCCTTCTTGCATTCCATCATGCCGGCGCCGGTGCGCTCGCGCAGTTCCTTGACCAGGGAAGCAGTGATTTCCACGGGATTACCTCACGAAAGAAAGGGGATGGGCCGGCATGGTGGCCGGCCCGTGTGACAGTGTCCGGTCGCCGCGCCATCGGCAGCGGTCAGGACAGGTGGGCGCAGGGCGCCCACCGGGGGCCTGGATCAGGCCTGGGCTTCGCCCTTGTCAGCAGCAGCCTTCTTGGCCGGTGCGCGACGGGCCGGCTTGCCTTCTTCGGCAGCAGCGGCGTCGGCGAACTCTTCTTCACGCACCGAAGCAGCGTGCGGAGCAGCAGCCTTGCCTTCCAGCACGGCGTCGGCAGCGGCGCGGGCGTACAGCTGCACAGCGCGGATGGCGTCGTCGTTGCCCGGGATCGCGTAGTCGACCAGTTCCGGGTTGTAGTTGGTGTCGACCACGGCGATGACCGGGATGCCCAGCTTCTTGGCTTCCTTGATCGCGATGTCTTCGTGGCCGATGTCGATCACGAAGATGGCGTCCGGCAGACGGTTCATGTCCTTGATGCCGCCCAGCGAGGCTTCCAGCTTGTCGCGCTCGCGACGCAGGCCCAGCACTTCGTGCTTGACCAGCTTCTCGAAGGTGCCGTCGGATTCACCGGCTTCCAGTTCCTTCAGGCGGGCAACCGACTGCTTGACGGTACGGAAGTTGGTCAGGGTGCCGCCCAGCCAACGCTGGTTCATGAACGGCATGCCGCAACGCTCGGCTTCTTCACGGATGGTTTCGCGGGCGCTGCGCTTGGTGCCCAGGAACAGGACGGTGCCGCGCTTCTGGGCAACCGACGAGATGAAGTTCATCGCGTCGTTGAACAGCGGGACGGTCTTTTCCAGGTTGATGATGTGGATCTTGCCGCGGGCGCCGAAGATGTACGGAGCCATCTTGGGGTTCCAGTAGCGGGTCTGGTGGCCGAAGTGGACGCCGGCTTCCAGCATCTGACGCATGGTGACCTGGGGCATTGCAATACTCCTGATGGGGAACCGGCGATTCCGCCCGCGGGATAGGTATGCGGGACGCATGGAAGCGCTGATGGTTCCGGGGTTGGGCTTCCCTGTTGCCTCCGTGGCCGAACTCCTCGCGGAGCACCCCGGCACGGATGGGGGCAACAAGTGTGGATTCGCCGATGACGTACGGCGTGGACGGTATTCCGCGCACAGGGCGGCAGGACATCCCGGCGATTATAGCCCGGCGGAGGCGTCCGCTGCAATTGCGGGTCTGGGCGCAGACAGGACCTGCGCCTCTCCATCCTGCAGACGGGCCCGGAAGCGGCCGCCGCGGTAGCCGTCGGCACGGGCCGGCAGCTGCCAATGGCGCTCCCGGTCGGCGAGTACATACCCGGCGAGACCCGGCAGCAGCACGTGCGGCTCGCCCTGCGCGTCCTCGTATACGAGGTCGCTGAGGCGGGCGTGGCGAGGCCCCTCATTATGCAGTCTCAGCTCGGGCTGCGCCGCATTGCCGGCTGTCTCCACCCAGAGACGAGCCCGCGCGTCGGCGGGATCACTGCCGCGGAACAGTGGCAGGGAATAGCGGGGCTGCCGGCGGTCATCGGGGGTCAGCAGCACCCGGTAGGCCTGTTCCGCGGCGACCGGTGCGGGCGTGCGTGGCAGCAGCCAGACCCGTTGGCGGGCGCCGGCGGGCAGGTCGATCAGGGTGGGGCTGGCCAGGACCTGCTCGCTGCGCTGCAGCCGTTCGGCACCGGTCTGCTGGTCCCAGGCCCAGATCTGCAGGCGCCCGCGCCAGGGCGCCGGGCCGGGGTTGTGCAGCCACAGTTCGGTGCGGCCGCCGGCCGCGGGCAGCTGCAGGGTGGTCGGCACCAGTTCCAGTGCCGCCGCCGGCAGGGGCAGCAGCAGGGCCAGCAGGCCGGGCAGCCAGCGCCTGAGCATCAGAAGTAGACCGTGGGTGGTTCGGGCAGCACGGGGCCGCCTTCGTCCCCGGTCGGCGGTGCGAGCTCGCGGACCTGTGCGGGCAGGGCAGGTGCCTCGCTGTACTGTGCGGGGACCGGGCAGGGGGCGGTCGTGCCTGGCGCGGTGGCGCAGCCTTCGACCACCACCAGGCGGATCTGCAGCGGGGTGGCCGCCGGCTCGGCATGGGCGGTCATGCTGGCTGCCAGGATGGCTGTCATCGATAACGCACGTACCACTGGCCGTCTGCCCTGCTGGAAATCCCTGAGCGCGGTATCGGCCGCGATCGGCGGATCTGTAGCGTCGACACTGAAAAAGGCGCAGTCGAGCATGGCTCGACTCAACGAAAAGCACGGTCCAGGGCGCGCGGGCTCAATAGGTGATGGTCACCGTGATCCGGTCATTGTAGGTGCCGGCCGGCGGCTGTCCGGTCACCGGCGGCACGCGGCCGTAGATGGTCAGCTGCTGCGCCGTGCCAGTGCCGGTGCCGCTGGCGGTGTCCACGGTGAGGGTGTTGCCCCAGCGCTGGCTGCGCGCGGCATCGCGGTACAGCTCGTAGCCCACGTAGTACCTGCTGCCGCCGATGGTCGTGCTCATCCGCCGGGTGCTGGTGGCGGCGGGGTTGTTCTGACCGTTGTCGAGGCTGACCTGGTAGGCGGTGTTCTTCAGGCAGGTCAGGGTCAGGGTGGCGGTCTGGTCGATGTTGGCGGGGATGCCGCCGGTGACGTTGCCGAAGTTCATGTCGGTGGTGACGTAGCTGCCACACAGCGGCAGCACGTTGGCGGTGGCGGTGAAGCTGAAGGCCGCGCTGGCCGTGGCGGTGCCGGTGGCGCCGCCGTTGCACGCCGCCGGCACCGTCGCGGTGCCGAGCAGGACTTCGTTCCAGGCCCAGGTGAGCACCACGTTGGCACCGCTGAAGGTACTGCTGTAGGCACCGGAGGCCAGCACCTGGTTGGCCGGGATCTGCGCCGTCAGGCTGGTGCTCTGTGCGCCACTGCCGCCGGTCAGCACTGGCACGCTGTAGCTCATGGTCAGTTCCTGCGCCGGCGGTGTGCCGCGCGGCACCAGACCGGTGACCTGGCTGAGGCTCGGGGTGTTGTAGAGCTGGAAATTCATGGTGTCGCTGGTACTGGTGGTCATCGTCCGCCAGGTGGCGTTGCTGCCGCCAGTGCCGGGGCCAATGCCCACGCAGACCCGCACCCCGGTGGAGGCCAGCAGGCTCAGCGCGGCTGTATTGCAGGTGACGGTGATGTTCAGCGTGGCGGTGGTGGGGCCCGCTGCGAGGCTGTTGATGGTGTTGAAGGGGAGGGTCGGGTTGGCGGTCGCCACGCAGGTCGCGGCGGCCCGGGCCGGCGCCACCACCACCAGGCCGGCCAGCAGCGACAGGGCCAGCAGCAGATGGCGGGCTGTCATGGCGCGGTCTCCGGCATGCATTGCAAGGCGGCCGGGCGCGGCTGCGCGCCGCTGGCCACCACCTGCGGCTGCTCCGGCACGCGGGAACGGCAATGGCCGTTGCTGGTGGTGACGTACAGCGTGGTGCCGGGGCTGACGTCCTCCAGGTACAGCAGGCCGTCGTAGCCCACCGTGGCCCGGCGGCCATCCGGCAGCCGGACCTCGCTGCCGGCCTCCAGCGGTTGGCCCTGCAGGTCCTGCAGGATCAGCGTCACCGACGGCCGTGCGCGCAGCTTGAAGGTCACCCCGGTACCGGCCCGCTGGCGCGGCGTGACCCAGTCCTCGATGCGGTCGGCGCGCATGTCCGCCGGCAGGTCCAGGGTGTCGATCGAGACGCGGTTGCGCTGCCAGGACAGCAGCGGGCTGACCAGCAGCAGGCCGCGGTCGTCGGTCACGCCGATCAGCCGGTTCTCCAGCCGCACCGGCACGCCGCCGACGCCGCTGGTACTGACCACCGCGAAGGCGTCGGAGACTTCGCGCGTGGCGAAGGTATGCCCGTCCATCCACACCAGGCTGCCACTGGCGCTGGCATAGGCGAAGTTCAGCCCGCCCTGGCGTGATGCGCCGAACGAATAGCGGCCGACGTCGTTGAGGATGCCGACCTCGGCCAGGCCGCCGGTGCCGTCGTCGCCCTGGCGGACCTGGGCGCGCCAGCCGATGCCGCTGGCGCTGCCATCGCCCGGGACCGGCTGGGTGACATCGGTCACCCAGCTCTGGGTGCCGCCGTTGCGCTGGCTGGACACGCTGGCCTGGCGGTTGTCGCCCAGGCTGGCGGTCAGTGACAGGTAGATGCTGCGATCCTCGGATGTGTCGAGGTTCTGGTTGACCGACAGGTAGGCCGACCAGCGCGGGCTCCAGCTGCGGGACCAGAACAGGCTGGCATAGCGGTTGTCGTCGCCGTCGGGGTAGCGCAGCCGCAGGTAACTGGCGCTGAGAGTGCCCAGTTTCAACAGGTCCACGCCGACGGTGGCCTGCTCGCTGATGCTGGGTGGCAGGTTGTCCTGCAGTGCGCCCAGGTCGCGGAAATCGCCATGGCTGCGCACGCTGCGCAGGTTGAAGTTGAAACGGCGGTTGTTCCAGCTGTAGCCCACCGCCCGTTGCCCGCCCTGCAGGCCCTGGTAGCGGCTGTGCGCGTAGGCCAGGTTGACCACGCCGGCGCTGCCCAGCTGCCACCAGCCGCCCAGGCCGGCCTCGGCCAGGCCGGCGCCGCCCTCGGCATGGGCCTCGCCGGTGAAGCGGTCGCTGATGCCGCCGCGCCAGTTGGCGCTGGCCACGGTACGGTCGTCGTAGGCGAAGGAGCGCTCGCCGAACTGCTCGCGCAGCCGGCCCACGCCCAGCGACCAGTCCGACAGGCCCTTGGCCAGCAGCTGTTGGGTGCCGTAGAAACTGAAGTCCAGGGTCTGCATGCGGCCGAACGCATCGGTCACCACCACCTGTGCGCTGCCGGTGCCGCTGATGCCTGGCTGCGCAGCCAGCTGGAACGGGCCGATCGGGACCTGGCCGCTGTATTGGCGCAGGCCGTCCACGTAGAGCTCGACGGTGGAGGGGACCACTGCCTGGCCGAGGAACGACGGGGTCGGGGTCAGCACGCGGTAAGGCTGCAGCCCATAGTTGCGGCCGATCTGGATGCCGCCCAGACGCACCGGCCGTGACCAGTCGACGAAGCCGCTGTAGAAATCACCCACTTCCAGGGTCAGTGCCTGCTCGGGGAAATCCAGGGTCCAGCGCGTGTCCAGGCGCACGCTCTCCCCGCGCCAGTGGCGATCCTCGGCCTGCTGGTAGCGGCGGCTGATGGCCGTGTTCTCGAACGTGCCGTCGCCGAGCCCGAAGATGCGCAGTTCCGAGCCCACGCTGAGGTTGGCCAGATCATCGACGCGGCTGCCGTAGACGTCGTAGTTGAACAGCACGCCGGGTGAGGCCTTGCCGCTGGGCGCACTCACCTGCGGGCGGCTGAGTACGGTGGTCGGCAGAGTCAGCTGGTCCAGCGGCACGTCCAGTGCGAGGGTCTGCAGGCCAGCGTCATAACGCACCACCACGCCGGTGAGCTGGTCCAGGAAGACCGGTGCCTGGCCAGTGGCGTTGAAGCCGAGCTGGCGCAGCACCTCGGGGCTGGCCTGCAGGCGGCCACGATTTTCGACGAAGGGCAGCAGCCCGCGCGGCGTGCTGTTCAACAGCACGTCCAGGTACAGGGTCTGGGTGGCGGTGAGCGGGGTCGGCGCCGGCAGGATCGCATCGACCGACACCCCGGCGACATCGGCGGCAAACGTTGCTGCGGGAGCGAGGGCTGCACCCAACAGCGCGCTCACCAGGACCTCAGCGAGCCGGTGGGGGCGATAGCGGTGTCTGCGCGGACTCGCCATTGAGCTTGGCCGTGATCTGGTCGTTGTCGCGGTCGATCGCCGTGCGTTCCAGTGGCCAGCGCATCACCTGGCCGGGCAGCACATAGCCAAGCAGGCCCGGATGGATGATGCGCGGCCGCTTGGCGCTGCCCAGCGCCAGGTCGGCGATCTGCGCATAACTGTTGCCGCTGTTGCGGATTTCCACTCCGTTTCGGCCATCGCCCAGGCGCACCAGCTGGGCCTGCAGCTGCGGCGCCAGCTTGCCGCCGCCGGGCTGGATGAACACGGGGATGGAGTAACGGAGGACGAACTGCATGCCTTCGGCGCGGGTGGACAGGTCCGGCACCTCGTCGACGATCAGGCGGTAGTACTGCTGGCTGGCCGGCGGCTGCGGGTCGGTGCGCATCACCCGGATCAGCTGCTGCTGGCCGGCCGCCATTTCCTGCATTGGCGGGGTGGCCATCAGGTCGGTGGTGGGCAGCAGCTGCTCCTCGCCGTCCTGCTGGCTCCAGCGGTAGACCCGCACCTGCACCTTCACCGGTGACGCACCACTGTTGGTGAGCCACAGTTCGGCGGCGCGCTGGCGCGGGTCCATCTGCAGGCTGGTGGGCGCCACCTGCATGCTGGTGGCCGCCGCTGCTGGAGCCGACAGGACGAGGCCGAGCAGCAGCGCCACCCCGGTGGCGAACCACGGGTGGGGCAGGGTCATCCGATGCCACCCCATTAATAGGTGATCGTGGCGGTGACCGTGTCCAAGTAATTACCGGCCGCGGCGTTGTTGGTACTCAGGTTGGTGATCTGGCCATACACCTGGTAGGGAACCGCCAGGCCCGTGCCGATGCCGGCCTGGGTATTGGTGCCCGAGGTGGCGCCCCACACCAGGGTGCGCGCGGCGTCCTGGTACAGCTGGTAGCCGACATAGTTGTTGGCAGTCACCGCAGCATTGGTGTTCTTCATCCGGCGGGTGGTCACGTCATTGGCGGTGCCCGCGTTGGCGCCAGCATTGAGCGAGATCGTGTACGGGGTCAGTGCCGAGCACTGCGCCGTGACCGAACCCTGGGCCAGGGTGGGGGTGGCGGTGGTCGACGCGGCCGTGCCGAAGTCGACGTTGGTGGCCGCGGCTGCGGTAATCGTGCAGGCCTTGGTGACGATCAGGGTGACGTTGAACGTGGTCGTGTCGGCGGCGGCGGCTGGGCCGGCCAGAGCCAGGGCGAGGGCCCAGGCCAACGGGGAACGTACGGCAGATCGCATGGACAACCTCCCTGACCCGAAGGTCTGTTGAACAGGACGGTGCGGCACGTTCTGAGCCGCGTTGACGACGGTCCCGTTCAGCCTAGGCCGGGTAAGTGTCTGTATTCAGTGATATTTGCGTCTGACAAAGCGCGGGGTGGGTCACGTTTTCACGGTCCTTGCCGGATCCGTGCATCGTCAGTACGCCCAGTTGGGTGGCGTTCGTTCAGATTGCGGCCGGATCGGCGATAATGGGTGCCATGAGCGTGAATCTGAAAACCCCGCAGGAAATCGAGGCGATGCGCATCGCCGGCCGCCTGGCCAGCGAAGTGCTCGACATCGTCACCCCCCACGTCAAGCCCGGTGTCACCACCGAGGAGCTGGACCGCATCTGCCACGACCACATCGTGAACGTGCAGGGCGCCACGCCGGCCAACGTCGGCTACCGCGGCTTCCCCAAGAGCGTGTGCACCTCGGTCAACAATGTCATCTGCCACGGCATCCCCAGCGAAGGGAAGGTGCTCAAGGACGGCGACATCATCAACATCGACGTCACCGTCATCAAGGACGGCTGGCACGGCGATACCAGCCGCATGTACTTCGTCGGCACGCCGTCGGTGATGGCCCGCCGCCTGGTCGAAGCCACCTACGAAGCGATGTGGCGCGGCATCCGCGCGGTGCGTCCGGGCGCGACCCTGGGCGACATCGGCCATGCCATCCAGAGCTATGCCGAAGGCGAGCGTTTCAGCGTGGTGCGCGAGTACTGCGGCCACGGCATCGGCAAGGTCTACCACGATGAACCACAGGTGGTGCATTACGGCCGCCCGGGCCAGGGCCTGGTGCTGCAGCCGGGTATGACCTTCACCATCGAGCCGATGATCAACGAGGGCACCCGCTACAACAAGGTGCTGCCGGACGGCTGGACCGTGGTGACCAAGGACCGCAAGCTGTCGGCGCAGTGGGAGCACATGATCGCGGTCACCGAGACCGGCGTGGACGTGCTGACCCTGTCGCCGGGCGAATCGCAGGTCTCCTGACGATGCTGCCGGCGGGTTCACTGCTGGACGCGCCGGCCGATTCGCTCGAGGATCCCGAATGGGCGTCTGCCGCACGGCAGGCGCTGCAGCAGGCCGATGCGCGCCTGTACCGCCGCTTCGACCAGGGCGACAACATCGAGCGCCTGATCGCGCTGCGCGCGCGCGCAGCCGACCACCTGATCCGCCTGGCCTGGCAGCGCTGCGTGCCGGCCGGCAGCGGGTTGTCGGTGTTCGCGGTGGGTGGCTACGGTCGCGGTGAACTGTTCCCGCGCTCGGACATCGACCTGCTGGTGTTCGGTGATGCGCCTGCGCAGCTGGCCCATGAGGCCGGACTGTCGCGCCTGTTCGCACTCCTGTGGGACTGCGGCCTGGCGGTCAGCCATGCCGTGCGTTCGGCGGCGCAGTGCCGCGAGGCTGCCGCCGACCAGACCGTGCTGACCGCACTGATCGAAGCCCGCCCGGTCGTGGCCGACGATGCGGCCCGGCGCGCGCTGCGCGGGGCCATCGACGACCGCGAACTGTGGCCGGCACGCACCTTCTTCCTGGCCAAGCTGGAAGAGCTGCGCAACCGCCACCAGCGCTTCGGCGATACCGCCGACAACCTGGAGCCGGACCTGAAGGACGGCCCCGGCGGCCTGCGCGACCTCAACACGCTGGGCTGGATGGCGCTGCGCGCCTTCGGCGTGCGTGACCTGGAAGCGCTGGTCGGACTGGGCCACTTGGGCGCCGATGAAGCGGCCGCACTGAAGCGCGAGCGCGCGGTGCTGGCACGCCTGCGTTTCGGCCTGCACCTGGTGGCGCGCCGCCCGGAAGAGCGCCTGCGCTTTGATTACCAGAAGACCCTGGCCGCGCGCCTGGGCTTCGAAGACGACGCCGAGAACCTGGGCGTCGAGAAGATGATGCAGGGCTTCTACCGCGCCGCCCTGGTGGTGCGGCGGATCAGCGACCGCCTGCTGCAGCGCTTCGAGGAGCAGTTCGACGGCGAGGCGCAGCCGGAACCGTTGACGGTGGGCTTTTCGCTGCGCCGCGGCTATCTGGCCGCCAACGATGCCGAGTGGCCGTGCGGTGACGTCGGCCAGGTATTCGCCCTGTTCGCAAGCTGGGCCAACAACCCGCAGATTCGCGGCCTGCATTCGCTGACCGCACGCGCGCTGGCCGAGGCGCTGCCGCTGCTGCCGGCCTACGACCGCGCCGATGCCAATGCCCGCGAACAGTTCATGGCCCTGCTGCGCGGCCAGCGTCCGGTCGACACGCTGTCACGCATGGCGCGGCTGGGCGTACTCGGGCAGTGGATTCCCGCCTTCGCCCAGGTCAGCGGGCGCATGCAGTTCGACCTGTTCCATGTGTACACGGTCGACCAGCACACGCTGATGGTCCTGCGCAACATCGGCCTGTTCGCCAGCAGCCGTGCCGACGAACGCTTCTCGATCGCCCACGAAGTCTGGCCGCGCCTGCGCAAGCCCGAACTTCTGCTGCTGGCCGGCCTGTTCCATGACATCGCCAAGGGCCGCGGCGGCGACCATTCCGAACTGGGGGCGGTGGACGCGCGTGCGTTCTGCCACGCCCATGCGCTGAGCGGCAGCGATACCGAACTGGTGGCCTGGCTGGTGGAGCAGCACCTGCGCATGTCGGTGACCGCGCAGAAGCAGGACATCGCCGATCCGGTGGTGATCCATCGCTTCGCTACCCTGGTCGGCAGCCGCGACCGCCTGGACTACCTGTACCTGCTGACCTGCGCCGACATCGCCGGCACCAGCCCCAAGCTGTGGAACGCGTGGAAGGACCGGCTGCTGGCCGATCTGTACTTCGCCACCCGGCGCGCGCTGCGCGATGGATTGGAGCACCCGATGCCGGCCGCCGAACGCGTGGCCGAGGCGCGCGACAGCGTGCGCGCGCTGGTGCGCGAGCAGGGCTACGACGATGCCACCATCGACCGCCAGTTCGCGGTGATGCCCGACGAGGGCTTCATGCGCCTGCGCCCGGAACAGCTGGCCTGGCAGGCCTCGGCGCTGGTACCGATCAAGCAGGGCCACACCCTGGTGAAGGTGCGCCGGATCAGCGTGGACGACCCCGCGCTGGAGGTGTTCGTGCACTCGCCCGACCGCGATGGCCTGTTCGCCGCGATCGTGATGACCCTGGACCGCAAGGGCTACGGCATCCATCGCGCACGCGTGCTGGATGGCCCGTCGGACACCATTTTCGATACCTTCGAAGTGAGCCCGGCCGACACCTTCGCCGATGGCAGCAGCGCCAACCTGGAAGCCGCACTGCGCGAAGCGCTGGGTGGCGACCTGACCCTGCTGCGCCCGTCGCGACGTGTGGTGCCCCGCCAGCTGCGCCACTTCCGTTTCGCGCCGCGCATCGAGTTCCGCGATGAACCCGGCGCGACCCGATTCGCCCTGGTCGCCCCCGACCGCCCCGGCCTGCTGGCCGACGTGGCGTTCGTGCTGCGCAACCAGGGCCTGCGCGTGCATGACGCGCGCATTGCCACGTTCGGCGAACGCGCCGAAGACACCTTCGTGATCAGTGACGAACACGACCTCCCCCTGACCGAACCCGCCCGGCAGCAGCTGCATGACGCAATGCTGGCCTGCCTGGACCCTGATCGAAACGCCGGAGACCCCACCTGATGGCCACCAAGCCCGTGAAAAAGACTGCTGCGACCGCCAAGAGCGCAGCGGCGAAGAAGACTGCCGCACCGAAGAAGGCCGTCCCGGCCAAGACGCCGGTGAAGAAGGCTGCTGTTGCGAAGAAGCCGGTCGCGAAGAAGGCCCCGGCCAAGAGCGCCGAAGCCGCACGCGCCGAAACCATTGCCCGCAAGTCGCTGCGCAAGCCGCCGGTGCCGGGTGTGGAAGAACTGAAGTTCGGCATCGAAAGCGCCTTTGAGCGCCGCGCCACGCTGACCCTGCATGAGCTGGAAGGGTCCACCCGTCCGCTGGTCAACCGCGTGATCGATGGCCTGGAAACCGGTGAATTCCGCGTTGCCGAGCCGGACGGCCACGGTGGCTGGAAGGTCAACGAGTGGCTGAAGAAGGCCGTGCTGCTGTACTTCCGTGTCAACGACATGGCCGTGGTCGACGCACGCCCGGCGCCGTTCTGGGACAAGGTCGAATCGCGCTTCGCCGGCTATGACGAAGCGAAGTTCCGTCGCGCTGGCGTGCGCGTGGTGCCGGGTGCGATCGCCCGTCGCGGCACGTACTTCGGCAAGGACGTGGTGCTGATGCCGAGCTTCACCAACATCGGCGCCTACGTCGGCGAAGGCACCATGGTCGACACCTGGGCCACCGTCGGTTCCTGCGCGCAGATCGGCCAGCACTGCCACCTGTCCGGCGGCGCCGGCATCGGCGGCGTGCTCGAGCCGCTGCAGGCCAGCCCGACCATCATCGAAGACCACTGCTTCATCGGTGCGCGTTCGGAAGTGGTGGAAGGCGTGGTCGTCGGCCACCACAGCGTGATCGGCATGGGCGTGTTCCTCAGCCAGAGCACCCGCATCTACAACCGCGCCACCGGCGAGATCACCTACGGCTACATCCCGCCGTACAGCGTGGTGGTGTCCGGCTCGCTGCCGAGCAAGGACGGCACCCACTCGCTGTACTGTGCGGTGATCGTCAAGCAGGTCGATGCCAAGACCCGCAGCAAGACCAGCGTGAACGACCTGCTGCGCGGCCTGGCCGACTGAAGGTGACTGCGCCGGAGGACCTGGCGCCGTCGGCGATCTACCGGCATCCGTCCGACAGCCTGTTCGGACGGGTGCTGCCGCGCCTGTTGCATGCCCCACGGTGGACCCGGCTGCGCCGCGCGCTGTCGCGGCGCTGGCCGATGCCCATGCTGGCCAGTGACGTGCGCGATGTGGTCTACGTGAGCTGGTGGGTGGATGTGCGGCACGCGCTGCCGCCGCCCCCCGGCCATCATTACGTCGTGCATGAAGGGCGCACGCCCTACACGATCCTCAGCTACCGCCACGGCCACTTCGGCCCGCGTGCGGCCGGACCGCTGCGTGCGCTGATGCCCTTGCCACGGCAGAGCAACTGGCGCTGGTACCTGCGTCGCGACGACGCTCCGCAGGGAGCGCCGGTGGTGCTGTTCGACCGCAACGTGATGGACCAGCTGGCCTTCGTGGCCGGCGCGCGCGCGTTCAGCGATGCCATGCAGCCGCATCTGTCCACGCGCTTCGAGCATGTGGTGCGCGCCGATGGCGGTGGACACACCCTGATCGAAGGCGGGCAGGGCAGTGCCCCGGGCCTGCACCTGCAGTGGCGCGCGGCCGAAGGTCCTGCGGCCGATGCATGGGTCACTGCGTTCGGTGGTCGTGACGCCCTACTGCGCTTCCTGACCTGCCAGGACGAGGCCATTGCCCGCACCTGCGACCAGCGTTGGGCCAGCACCCGCATCGATCTGCCGGTGGACATCGCCCAGCTGCAGCCGCTGCAGCTGCAGGGCGAGCTGCATTGCCCGCGCCTGCAGGCGATGGGCGTGGACCTGGCCGAGGGGCTGGCCCTGCGCCTGCCATCGGTGCCGTTCCGGGTCGTGTCCGAGCGCCTGTTGTGAGATTCTGGCCCTCTGTTTTCCTGCATCACAGATGGCCATGAGCACCACTGTCTACGGTTTGAAGAACTGCGATACCTGCAAGAAGGCGACCAAGTGGCTGGACCGCTTCGGCGTGCCGTACACCTTCGTCGACTACCGCGACAACAAACCCAGCCCGGAAACCCTGCTGGAGTGGGCCGCGCAGCTGGGCGGCCTGGCCGCGATGGTCAACAAGTCGTCCACCACCTGGCGGCAGCTGCCGGACAACCGCAAGGCGGCTGATTCGGATGCCGAGTGGAAGCTGCTGCTGCGCGAGTACCCGCAGCTGATCAAGCGCCCTGTCGTGGTGACCGCCGACGGCACGGTCAGCCAGGGCTTCAGTGACAACGGCTTCAAGGCACGCTTCGGCGTGGGTGGCGCGTGAGCGCCGTCCTCGACCTGACCTGCGACCTGATCGCGCGGCCGTCGGTGACGCCGGATGATGCGGGCTGCCAGGCGCTGCTGTCCGTGCGCCTGCAGCAGGCTGGTTTCCAGTGCGAACATCTGCGCCTGGGCGAGGTCGACAACCTGTGGGCGACCCACGGCAGCGGCGCACCGGTGCTGGTGCTGCTGGGCCACACCGACGTGGTGCCGCCGGGCCCGCGCGAGGCGTGGCAGAGCGATCCGTTCACCCCGGAGATCCGCGACGGCGTGCTGTACGGCCGTGGCACCGCCGACATGAAGGGCAGCGTGGCGGCTTTCGTCATCGCCGCCGAGCAGTTCGTGGCCGCGCATCCTGACCATGCCGGCACGCTGGCCGTGCTGCTCACCAGCGACGAGGAAGGCGATGCCATCGACGGCGTGCGCCATGTCGCGCGCCTGTTCTCCGAGCGTGGCCAGCGCATCGACTGGTGCATCACCGGCGAGCCTTCGTCGACGGTGACGCTGGGCGACCTGCTGCGCGTCGGCCGCCGCGGCAGCCTGTCGGCCAAGCTGCGCGTGCAGGGCGTGCAGGGCCACGTGGCCTACCCGGACAAGGCGCGCAATCCGATCCACCAGGCGGCGCCGGCGCTGGCCGAACTGAGTGCGCGGCGCTGGGACGAGGGCTATGAGAGCTTCCCGCCCACCAGCCTGCAGATCTCCAACATCCATGCCGGCACCGGCGCCAACAACGTGATTCCCGGCGAGCTGGAGGTGGATTTCAACATCCGCTACAACCCGCACTGGGATGCGCCGAAGCTGGAAGCGGAGATCAGCGCGTTGCTGGACCGGCACGGCCTGCAGTACACGCTGAAGTGGCACCGCAGCGGCGAGCCGTTCTACACCCCGGAAGGCCCGCTGCGTGCGGCCGCGCGTGCGGTGCTGGCCGAACACATCGGCCATGCCCCGGAAGAAAGCACCGGCGGTGGCACCTCCGATGCGCGCTTCATCGCACCGCTGGGTGCGCAGTGCATCGAAGTGGGGCCGGTCAACGCCAGCATCCACCAGGTGGACGAGAACGTGCGCGTGGACGAGCTGGAGGCCCTGCCGGGCCTGTACCAGCGGCTGGTGGAGCGCCTGCTGGTGTAACCCCGCAATCCCGCCCGGGTGGGTGCCGACCGTTGGTCGGCACAGTGGCGACCCCGCAGTTGGTGGGTGCCGACCGTTGGTCGGCACGGCTCCTGTGGTTGCCAACGCAACTGTTGCACGGCCCCAGAAACCGCGATACGGTCAGTGCCATGTCGATCCACCTGGCCACCGCCGTCAACAATTCCAACCGCAATAATCTGCGCGGGAATAACCGTGCGCGCAATCGTGCGCGGCCGATGCGGGACTGCGCCCTGGGTAGATAGACAGCAACATACGCCCGGACACCAGAAAACCCGCATTGGCCGATGCGGGTTTTTTTGTGCCCGGGCGCAGCCCTCCCGGGCCTGGTTGGCCGGTCGAACACCTTCCCCCCGTGTAATCCCCCACAACAGGAGCGCCACCCATGTGTTCGATCTTCGGAATCTTCGGCCTGCAGGCCGGTGACGATCTTCCCGCCCTGCGCCGCCACGCGCTGGAACTGTCGCAGCGCCAGCGCCACCGCGGCCCGGACTGGAGCGGCGTGTACCTGGACGAAGGCGCGCTGCTGGTCCACGAGCGCCTGGCCATCGTCGACCCGGCCGGCGGCTCGCAGCCGCTGCTGTCGGCCGACGGCCAGCTGGCCCTGGCGGTCAACGGCGAGATCTACAACCACCAGGCCCTGAAGGCCGCGCTGACCACCGCGTATGACTTCCAGACCGGTTCGGACTGCGAGGTGATCAACGCGCTGTACCGCCAGGGCGGCTCGCCGGCGCAGTGGCTGGAACAGCTCAACGGCATCTTCGCCTTCGCCCTGTGGGACCGGGATGCCGGCCGCGTGCTGGTCGCCCGCGATCCGGTCGGCGTGGTGCCGCTGTACTGGGGCCACGATGCGCAGGGGCGCCTGCGCGTGGCCTCGGAAATGAAGGCGCTGGTGGATTCCTGCGCCGACGTCGCGCAGTTCCCGCCGGGCCACTACTACGACAGCGCCAGCGGTGAGCTGGTGCGCTACTACCGGCAGCCGTGGCGCGAATACGCCGACGTGGAAGGCCGCCAGGCCGACCTGGCCGAACTGCGCCAGGCCTTCGAACAGGCGGTCGAGCGCCAGCTGATGAGCGACGTGCCGTACGGCGTGCTGCTGTCCGGTGGCCTGGATTCATCGCTGGTGGCCGCCGTGGCCGCGCGTTACGCACGCCGCCGCATCGAGGATGGCGGCCAGAGCGAAGCCTGGTGGCCGCGCCTGCACTCGTTCGCGATCGGGCTGAAGGGCTCTCCCGATCTGGCCGCTGCCGCCATCGCTGCCGAAGCGCTGGGCACCGTCCACCACGGTTTTGAATACAGCTTCGAGGAAGGCCTGGACGTGCTGCCGGAAGTGATCCGCCACATCGAAACCTACGACGTCACCACCATCCGTGCCTCCACGCCGATGTTCCTGCTGGCGCGCCGGATCAAGGCGATGGGCGTGAAGATGGTGCTGTCCGGCGAGGGCAGCGACGAGATCTTCGGTGGCTACCTTTACTTCCACAAGGCGCCGGATGCGCGCGAATTCCACCAGGAACTGGTGCGCAAGCTCGACGCCCTGCACAACTACGACTGCCTGCGCGCCAACAAGTCGATGATGGCCTGGGGCGTGGAGCCGCGCGTGCCGTTCCTCGACCGCGAGTTCCTCGACGTGGCGATGCGTTTCGATGCCGCGCACAAGATGGTCGGCGCCGGCTTCGGTGGCCGCCGCATCGAAAAGGCGGTGCTGCGCGAGGCCTTCGATGGCTACCTGCCCGACAGCATCCTGTGGCGGCAGAAGGAGCAGTTCAGCGATGGCGTCGGCTACGGCTGGATCGATGGCCTGAAGGCGCACGCCGAAGCGCAGGTGAGTGACCGCGTGCTGGCAGCGGCCGACAAGCGCTTCCCGCACAACCCGCCGCAGACCAAGGAGGCGTACTACTACCGCCACCTGTTCGAGCAGTTCTTCCCCAGCCGTGCCGCGGCCGAAACCGTGCCGGGCGGCAAGTCGATCGCCTGTTCCTCGCCGGCCGCGATCGCCTGGGATGCCAGCTTCGCCGCTGCGGCCGACCCGTCCGGCCGCGCCATCGCCGGCGTCCACGAGCAGGCCCTGGCCTGATCTTTCCGCCAGGCATGGCCAGGCGCTACCGGGGAAGGGTAGCGCCGGGCCATGCCCGGCGACCCGGAACGACTTAATCCCCTCCGTCCCCTTTTTTGTATCATCGGGCCCCTGCACATTGGGGAATGTTCATGGACGTACAGACCGGAGGCAGCGTGCCGCCGATGAAATGGGGTTGGCGTTACCTGGCGTGGGCGGCGGTTCCGTTGGCGATCGGCCTGGCGCTGGCGCGCTATGCCGGGCCGGGCGTGCCGTCGGTGGCGTCCAAGGCCGAGGCCGTGGTCGGCAGTGACTGGGCCCACCACCTGGCATCGCCTCTGGGCCTGTTCCTGCTGCAGCTGCTGGTGCTGCTGCTGGTGGCCAAGGGCGCGGGCGCGCTGCTGAAGCATTTCGGGCAGCCGGCGGTGATCGGCGAGATGGCCGCTGGCCTGATGATGGGCCCCCTGGTGCTGGGCAGCCTGCTGCCGCAGCTGCACGGCGCCTTGTTCCCGGCCGCGTCGCTGGGGCCGCTGGGCATGCTCAGCCAGCTGGGCGTGCTGATGTTCCTGCTGGTGGCCGGTGCCGAACTCGACCTGGGCGCGCTGCGTGGCCGCCGCAAATTCGCTTTCACCGTCAGCCATGCCGGCATCGCCGTGCCCTTCGTGCTCGGTGTTGGCCTGGCCATCTGGCTGTATCCGGAGCACGGCCCGCAGGGCGTGGGCTTCACCGCCTTCGCGCTGTTCGTCGGCATTTCCATGAGCATCACCGCCTTCCCGGTGCTGCTGCGCATCCTTGCCGACCGTGGCATCACCCAGACCCCGCTGGGGCAGACCTCCATCGCCTGTGCGGCGCTGGGCGACGCCACGGCGTGGTGCATGCTGGCGCTGATCGTGGCCGCTGCGCAGGCGACCGGCTGGCTGTCGGCCAGCGTCAACCTGGTCTGCGTGGTGCTGTTCATCGCGCTGATGCTGGGTGCGGTGAAGCCGTGGTTCGCCCGCCAGCAGATTGCTCCAGGGCGTGAAGGGCGCTGGCTGCTGGGCATCCTGCTGCTGTCGCTGGCCAGCGCGCTGGTGACCGAAGTGCTGGGCATCCATGCGCTGTTCGGCGCGTTCGCGGCAGGCGTGGCGGTGTCATCCAACGCGCAGCTGCGCGAGCTGCTGGTGGCCAAGGTCGAACCGTTCGCGGCGACCCTGCTGCTGCCGTTGTTCTTCGCGATGACCGGCCTGCGCATGCGCGCCGATGCATTGCAGACCAGCGACATCCTGCTGTGCGTGGTGGTGATCATGGTGGCCACGGCCGGCAAGCTGCTGGGCACCTGGAGTGCCGCGCGCAGCACCGGCATGGAGAATCGCGAAGCCTGGCGCCTCGGCGTGCTGATGAACACCCGTGGCCTGATGGAGCTGATCGTGCTCAACCTGGGCTACGAGCTGGGCCTGCTGGGTGACCGCCTGTTCGCGGTGCTGGTGATCATGGCGCTGGTGACCACGGCGATGACCGGGCCGCTGTTGAACCTGATCGAACGGCGCAAGGCCTGATCCGGTAGCGCCGGGCCATGCCCGGCGAGCGCGCAGCGCGGCGGGATTGTGCGTCGCCGGGCATGGCCCGGCGCTACCCTCTGAGCCTACGCTCGGCTTCGCGCCAGGGTTGCCGGCCAGCGGCCGGCACTACCTTGCTGGGACGAGCTTCAGCACATGCTGCGCCTTGCCCGGCAGGAACGGGGTCGGGCGGCCATGCACCCAGTCTTCGTGGCCGGCGCCCCAGTACGGC
This sequence comes from Stenotrophomonas sp. SAU14A_NAIMI4_5, assembly GCF_003086795.1. Lineage (NCBI taxonomy): Bacteria > Pseudomonadati > Pseudomonadota > Gammaproteobacteria > Lysobacterales > Lysobacteraceae > Stenotrophomonas > Stenotrophomonas sp. SAU14A_NAIMI4_5. The sequence continues at coordinate 1,550,373 of NZ_CP026003.1, forward strand.
GACAGCGGGTGGCCGCTCTGCCCACCCGGCATGTGCACGATGCCGTCGGCTTCATGGCCCGGCGAAACCACCATGCGCTGCGAGGCACCGAAGCTCGGCCCCTGCACGCGCGGCATGTCGCGGTCGCCAGGCAGCTGATCGGCCGGCATGCACAGCCAGCGACGGGTGAAGGCGGGCAGGGCGCGCGAGACCGGGTGGCAGATGTCGGCGACGTTGCGCTCGCCCCAGGTGCGCTGCTGCAGCGGCCCCTGCTTGTCCAGGTCGGCTTCCAGAGTGTGCGCGGCCTTGGCCAGCAGTGCATCCCAGCTGTCCACGCCGGGCGGCAGCAGGTTGGCCGGGCGCTGCTGCAGCATCGGCCAGACCACGCCTTCCAGCTGCGCAAGCCGCGGCGGCAGGTAGTCATCCCCCAGTCGCGCCTTGGCCGGTGCCAGCAGTGCGCTTTCGATGGCATCGAGCACCTCGCCGCGGAAACCGCGCACGATGCGGTAGCTGGTTGAATTTGCCGAGGCACGCACATCCCAGTGTTCGCTGGCGGCGGCCAGGCGCTTCAATGACGGGTCATCGCTGTGCTCGGCGGTTTCGTGCAGCAGCACCCACCAGCGCTGAAGGAACACCGCGCGGTCGTCGAGCTGGATCGCCAGCAGGTCGTGCTCGTCGAAGCGGTCCTGGGTGGCCAGCAGGTTGCGGATCTGCTGGCCGCGTGCGCCCAGGTCGTAGCCGGCGTTGCCGACCACGGCCAGGGTGGCATCGTCGACGACGCGGCTGTTGGCGGTCCACAGCCGCTGCCCGGGCGGATCGATCAGAGCCGGTGCGGCATCGCTGCGGATCGGCCACGGCGCGCAGTCTGCGCTGTCCTGCTGGGTGTTGAAGCCCTGCGGCACGCAGCCGGGGCCGCGGTCCGGGCGTGCACCGACCAGGCGCCAGGCAATGCGCCCGCTGCGGTCGCCGATCACCAGGTTCTGCGCGGGAATGCCGGCGTGGTCGGCGGTCTTCAGCGCCTGGTCGAGGTCACCGGCGCGGGCCATGTCGGCGAAGTCCATGCGCACCGCGCCGGGCAGGTGTGCGACCCAGCGCAGGGCATCGCCGCTGCCATCGGCATGGGTGTGCAGGATCGGGCCCCAGACAGTTTCCCTCACTGGGAACAGCACATCGGGCTTGCCGGCCACGGCGATGCGCTCCTCGTGCACGGTCACCGGCGCATTCGCTGGTTCGCGGCGGAAATCGGCGGTGTCGATGTAGCTGTTGGTGAAGCCCCAGGCCACGTGCCCGTTGCTGCCGACGATGACCGCCGGCACGCCCGGCAGCGAGAAGCCGCTGACATCGACCTGGCCACCCGGTGCCTGCGGATCCGGATAGCGCAGGCGCACGCGGAACCACAGGCTGGGCGCACGCAGGGCCAGGTGCATGTCGTCGGCGATGATGGCGCGACCATCGGCGGTCAGCGCACCGGCCACGGCGAAGTTGTTGCTGCCGACCGCATCGGCGTCGGCGGCAGGTGCGGTGGGCGCGGCGGCCAGCGTGCGCAGGTCCAGCTGGGTGGCATCGGGCAGCACCGCATCGCCGCGCGGTTCGCCCTGCAGGGGCGCGTCCCAGCTGCTGCCGTCGTGGGCCAGCAGCGCATGCAGGGCCGGCGGCACCACGTCGCGGATGCGGCGCAGCGCCAGCTCGTTCTGGTTGCCCGGGTCCTGCAGGTCGGCGTACATGGCCAGCCCGGCCAGCACGCTGTCGCTGGCCTGCCAGGGTGCGGGCGACTGCCGCAGCAGCAGGTAGGCCCAGGGCCGCACCGACAGATCGGCCAGGCCCGCGTTGACCCCGTCCACGTAGGCGCGCACGACCTGCGGGTTGTCGCCCAGGGCCGTGTCCAGGTGCGCTTCGGTGCGCGCGCGCAGCCGGTGCACGCGCATGCGCTTGTCGGCGTCGATGGCCACCGGCCCGAACAGCGCCGACAGTTCGCCTGCGGCACTGCGGCGCATCAGGTCCATTTCGAAATAGCGCTCCTGCGCATGCACATGGCCGAGGGCACGCATGGCATCGGCCTGGCTGCCGGCGGTGATGGTGACCACCCCCAGTGCGTCGCGCTCGATGCTGACCGGCGCGGCCAGCCCGGGCAGGGCCTGTTCGCCCTCCAGTTCAGCCAGGCTGCCGCGCAGCAGCAGCCACAGGACCAGTGCGGTGACCAGCACGATGGCGATGAGTACAGCCAGTATCCAACGCCAGGCACGTCGCATTGCAGGTCCTTCCGGCACTCGTGGGGGGATTGTAGCCGCAGGCGCAACTGCGACTGATTCCGATTAGATCACCGTATTTTGAAATGCGGCACCCTATGCCGCATCGATCCACAGGAGCACCCCCATGAAAGGCAACCCGGACGTCATCGCCTGCCTGAAGGAACTGCTGCGCGGCGAGCTTGCTGCCCGCGACCAGTACTTCATCCATTCCCGCCGCTACGAGGACCAGGGCCTGTTCGCGCTGTACGAACGCCTGAACCACGAGATGGAAGAGGAGACCCAGCACGCCGACGCGCTGCTGCGCCGCATCCTGTTCCTGGGCGGCGACCCGGATATGCGCCCGCATGCCACCGAGCCGGGCAGGACCGTGGAGGAGATGCTGCAGAAGGATCTCGCTACTGAATACGCGGTCCGCAACAATCTCGCCGCCGGCATGAAGCTGTGCGAGGAGAAGGGCGACTACGTGAGCCGCGACATGCTGCTGGCGCAGTTGAAGGACACCGAGGAAGACCACGCCTGGTGGCTGGAGCAGCAGCTCGGCCTGATCAAGCGCATCGGCCTGGAGCTGTACCAGCTGAGCAAGATCGACGGCAACGGCGCCCCGGCGCACTGAGCCGGCACCTCGAGCCGATCTGGTAGGGCCGACTGTTAGTCGGCCGCTTTTCGCAGAGCAGCCGACTGACAGTCGGCTCTACCAAGGGCCCGGAGCAGCCGACCAGCGGTCGGCTCTACCAGGCGCACCAAGCAACGTCGCCCGCCAGCACCGGAGCATCGCGAGCCAGCCTTCGCCAGCCAGCCGCTCCACCGCCCGCCAGCCGACACACGAAAAAGCCGGGGAATCCCCGGCTTTTTCGTGTCTGACGTCCGTGAAAGCGTGTCAACCGAGGTTGACACCTACCAGGAGCGGCGTCCGGGGTCAGATCCGTTTTCAACGAAAACGGCTCTGACCCCCGTTCCCCGTCATTCCACCGACAACCCTTCCACCTTCTGCCAGCCGCGCGGCAGCAGGTGGCCGCGGGTGGCGCGGGCGCCGAGGTAGGCGTCGAGCTCGTTGAACTTCAGGCCCATGGTGCGCTGGCCGCTGCGCACCTGCAGGGTCTGCCCCGGGCTGATCGCCACGATCGCCACGACCCGCTCGGTGGCCAGCTTGGCCTTGGGGATCTCGATGATCTTGTTGCCCTTGCCCTTGTCCAGTTCCGGCAGGTCGTTGGCGGCGATCGCCAGCAGGTTGCCCGAGCTGGTTACCGCCACGATGCGGTCGGTGGCCACGTTGGCCACGGCCGACGGGGTCAGCACCGAGGAACCGGACGACAGGTTCAGCATCGCCTTGCCGGCCTTGTTGCGGCCGATCAGGTTCTCGAAGCGGGTGACGAAGCCATAGCCGTGGGTCGAGGCCAGCACGAAGCGGGCGTCCGGTTCGGCGCTGGCCAGGGTCACGAAGCTGGTGCCCGGTGCCGGCGAGAAGCGGCCGGTCAGCGGTTCACCGTTGCCACGCGCCGAGGGCAGGGTATGCACCGGCGTCGAGTAGGCGCGGCCTTCGCTGTCCAGGAAGGCGACCTGCTGGGTGCTGCGCGCACGCACCGAACCCTGCAGGGCATCACCATCGCGGTAGGAGAGGGTGGCGGCATCGATGTCGTGGCCCTTGGCCGCGCGGATCCAGCCCTTCTCCGACAGCACGACGGTCATCGGCTCGCTCGGCACCAGCTCGGTCTCGTCGATGGCCTGCGCGGCCTGGCGCTGCACCAGCGGCGAACGGCGTGCGTCGCCGAACTTCCTGGCGTCGGCGGTCAGTTCGTCGCGGATCAGCTTCTTCAGCTTGGCCTTGCTGTCGAGGATGCCGAGGATCTTCTCGCGCTCCTTGGCCAGCTCGTCCTGCTCGCCGCGGATCTTCATCTCTTCCAGGCGGGCCAGCTGCTTCAGCTTGGTTTCCAGGATGTACTCGGCCTGGTCTTCGGACAGGCCGAAGCGCGCGATCAGCGCCGCCTTCGGTTCGTCCTCGGTACGGATGATGTGGATCACCTCGTCCAGGTTGAGGAAGGCCACCAGCAGGCCTTCCAACAGGTGCAGGCGGCGCTCGACCTTCTGCAGGCGGTGCTGCAGGCGGCGGGTGACGGTGGTGCTGCGGAAGGCCAGCCATTCGCTGAGCAGCATCTTCAGGTTCTTCACCTGCGGACGGCCGTCCAGCCCGATCACGTTGAGGTTGACGCGGTAGCTGCGCTCCATGTCCGTGGTCGCGAACAGGTGGCCCATCAGCTGGTCGGCGTCGACGCGGTTGGAGCGCGGCACCAGCACCACGCGCACCGGGTTGGCGTGATCGGATTCATCGCGCACGTCTTCCAGCCACGGCAGCTTCTTGGCGCGCATCTGCGCGGCGATCTGCTCGATCACCTTCGACGGCGACACCTGGAACGGCAGCGCGGTGACCACCACGTTGTTCGCTTCCTTGGTGAAGGTCGCACGCGCACGCACGCTGCCGTTGCCGGTCTCGTACATCGTGCGCAGGTCGTTGGCCGGGGTGATGATCTCGGCGGTCGACGGGTAGTCCGGTCCCTTCACGTGCTCGCACAGGTCGCGCACGCTGGCGTCGGGATCGTCCAGCAGGTGCAGCAGCGCGCTGACGATCTCGTTGAGGTTGTGCGGCGGCACGTCGGTGGCCATGCCCACGGCGATGCCGGTGGTGCCGTTCAGCAGCAGGTGCGGCAGGCGCGCCGGCATCCAGGTCGGTTCCTGCAGGGTGCCGTCGAAGTTCGGCGCCCAGTCGGTGGTGCCCTGGCCCAGCTCGCCCAGCAGCACTTCGGCGATCGGGGTCAGCTTGGATTCGGTGTAGCGCATAGCCGCGAACGACTTCGGGTCGTCGCTGGAGCCGAAGTTGCCCTGGCCCTCGATCAGCGGGTAGCGGTAGGAGAACGACTGTGCCATCAGCACCAGCGCCTCGTAGCACGCGCTGTCGCCATGCGGGTGGTATTTACCGATCACGTCACCGACGGTGCGCGCGGACTTCTTCGGCTTGGACGCGGCATTCAGGCCCAGCTCGCTCATCGAATAGATGATGCGGCGCTGCACCGGCTTCAGGCCGTCGCCGATGAACGGCAGGGCACGGTCGAGCACCACGTACATCGAATAGTCGAGGTAGGCGCGTTCGGCGTACTCGCGCAGCGGCAGTTGTTCGAAACCGTGGAAAACGGGGCGGGCAGGTTCGGTCATGCGGCGTTGTTACCTATGTCGGGAGGCGAAGACGGCGGTCGGCGCTCTCAATGCACTGATTATCCGGATGCGGCGGGGGATGCCAAGCCACGTGCGGGATCCAGCCCCGGTTCCAGGCCGTGGCCGACCCGCGCCAGGTAGCGCCCGGGCGGCAGGCCGAAGTGGCGGCGGAACACGGTGACGAAGGCGCTGGCGCTGCTGAAGCCCAGTGCGTGGGCGATATCGGCGACGCTGCGACCCTCGCTGAGCTGGCGCAGGGCCTCGGCCAGGCGGGCCTGCTGCCGCCACTGGGCAAAGCTGAGGGTGGTCTCGTCGCGGAAGTGGCGGGTCAGGCTGCGCGGCGACAGGCCGGCCCAGTGCGCCCATTCGGCCAGGCTGCGCTCGTCGGAGGGCTCGGCCAGCAGCTGCGAGGCGATCTTCAGCAGGCGGCGGTCGCGCGGCATCGGCAGGTGCATGCGCTGGCGCGGCGCGGTGCGGATCTCGTCGCGCATGACGCTGAGGATGTGCTCGCGGTCGTCGCTGAGGATGTAGTCCAGCGGCCATTCGCAGATGCGCTCGGCCACCGCCTGGGCCAGTTTGGACAGCCCCAGCACGCACGGGTCGGAGGGCAGCCCGGCGCAGGCCGGCGCGGCCAGGGCCATGCCCCAGCCACGCATCGGGCCGTCCAGGCTGACCGTGTGCGGTTCCAGCGGCGGCATCCAGCCTGCCGAGCCCGGTGCCAGCGACCAGGTGCCGTGCGAGGTGCGGGTGGTCAGCAGGCCGCGTTCGACGTAGATCAGCTGGGCGCGGGCGTGGTGGTGCCAGTCCACTTCACGGGCCAGGCCCTGCGGGCTGTCGAAGCGGAAACCGATGACCGGCGGGCCATCGTTGCGCTCGAACCAGTCCATGGCCACCTCGCGGAGCAGGGTGGGCGGGCCCGGTTCACCTGCCGTCATGACCGGCGGGGGTGGCTGGAATGTGACATTCATTGGCTGGATTGTACTACCGGGCCAGTTCCGGGGGCCATTAAGGTAGCGCCTTCACTGATCGAGCCCGTTGCTGCAACACAGCATTCGATGCCAGATCGAATATTTCCATTGAGAAATATTTTTTTTGGAAGAAAATGCTCCCCCATGATCTGTCCGTCCTCCAACCCCCCCAGCTTCGGCCTGCTGCTGCGCCAGGTGCGCGACGGCCTGGTCCGCCAGCTCGATGCGTCCATGGCCGAAGAAGACCTCGGCATCGGCTTCACCCATTACATCGGCCTGAAGCTGCTGGCCCGCATGGCCCCGTGCACCGCCAACGAACTGGCCCAGGCCATCGACCAGGTGCCCAGCGCGGTGACCCGCCTGCTGGACAAGCTGGAAGCCCTGGGCTGCGTGCGCCGCGAGCCGCACAGCCAGGACCGGCGGGCCCTGCAGATCGTTCTGACCGATGAAGGCCGTGCCCTCTGGGCGCGGCTGCAGAAGCGCGGCGACGCGGTGATGGACTTCGCCCTGCGCGACCTGTCCGCCGACGAACGCACGCTGCTGCTGTCCCTCCTGACCCGAATCCGCGATTCCCTGACGACCCCATGAACCCGATCCCGCATCCCACTCTCCGCCGGTCCGGGCGCGCGCTGCTGGTTTCAGCGCTGGCCCTGGCCCTGGCCGCCTGCGCCAGCAGCCGTGGCCTGAACCCGCAGGGCCACGTGCTCGACGTGGACAGCCTGCACAGCGAGCGCACGCTGGCCGACAGCGACCTGAGCGCCACTGGCTTCCCGGCCCAGGACTGGTGGAAGGCGCTGGGCGATCCCCAGCTCGATGCCCTCATCAGCGAAGGCCTGGCCGGCCACCCCAGCCTGGACGCGGCCGATGCGCGCCTGCGCCAGGCCCAGTCGCAGGTCGGCACCAGCCGTGCCGAGCGCCTGCCCAGCCTGTCGGTGTCCGGTGGCTACACCGGCCTGCGCCTGCCCGAATCCATGCTCGGCGACGAGCTGGGCGGCCGCTACGGCGGCAGCAGCCAGGTCGCCTTCAACTTCAGCTACGGCGTTGACCTGTGGGGCGGCAAGCGCGCTGCCTGGGAAGCCGCCGTTGACGGCGCCCACGCGGCCACCGTGGATGCGCAGGCCGCACGCCTGAACCTGTCCGCCGGCATTGCCCAGGCCTACACCGAACTGGCCTATGCCTGGCAGCTCAACGATGTGGCCGAGCAGGAACTGACGCGCTCGCAGAGGTCGCTGGAGCTGACCCGCCAGCGCCGCAGCGCCGGCATCGACAGCGACCTGCAGGTGCGCCAGTCCGAAGCCCGCGTGCCGGCCGCGCAGCAGCAGCTGCTGGCCGCGCAGCAGCGCATCGACGCCGCCCGCACCGCACTGGCCGCGCTGGTCGGCAAGGGCCCGGACCGTGGCCTGTCGATCGAACGCCCGCAGGCGCTGAACCCGCTGGCCCTGCAGCTGCCGGGCGTGCTGCCCAGCGAACTGCTCGGCCGTCGTCCGGACATCGTCGCCGCGCGCTGGCGCGTGGAAGCGGCCGAAAAGCAGATCAAAGTCGCCAAGACCAAGTTCTACCCGAGCTTCAACCTGACCGCGCTGGCCGGCGTGGTCGCCCCGAACGTGGGCGACCTGCTGAAGAGCAGCTCCACCTTCGCCTACATCGGCCCGGCGCTGAGCCTGCCGATCTTCGAAGGCGGCAAGCTGCGCGCCAACCTGGACAACACCGACGCGCAGTACGACCTGGCGGTGGCCAACTACAACCAGTCCGTGCTGGACGCGCTGCGCGACGTGGCCGACCAGGTCAACGCGGTGCGTTCGCTGGCCCAGCAGGCGCAGGCACAGCAGCAGGCGGTGGACACCGCCCACGCGGCCTTCGACCTGGCCCAGCAGCGTTACCGCGCCGGCATCGGCAGCTACCTGGACGTGCTCAGCGCGCAGTCCATCCTGCTGCAGTCGCAGCAGCAGCTGGCCGGCCTGCAGTCGCAGCAGGTGCAGACCTCGGTGCGCCTGAGCAAGGCATTGGGCGGTGGTTTCCAGCCCAGTGACGCCGACGCCGCACCGATCGCCTCCCATTCCGATTCCTCGCATTCCTGAAGACCCACGCCATGAGCCAGACCCAAGACACCGCGGCCCCGGCCGCTCCCAACCGCCGCGGCAAGCTGCTGCGCGGCCTGTTCGTCATCGTCGTGCTGCTGCTTGCCGCACTGGCGCTGTGGTACTTCATGTTCGGCCGTTGGTTCGAAGAAACCGACGATGCCTACGTGCAGGGCAACCAGGTGCAGATCACCCCGCTGGTAGCCGGCACCGTGGTCGCCATCAACGTCGATGACGGCATGCGCGTCGAGCGTGGCCAGCTGCTGGTGCAGCTGGACCCGGCCGACACCTCCGTCGCCCTGCAGCAGGCCGAAGCCAACCTGGCCAAGACCGTGCGCCAGACCCGCGGCCTGTACCGCAGCGTGGAGGGCGCGCAGGCTGACCTGAACGCCCGCCAGGTGAGCCTGAAGCGCGTGCGCGAAGACTTCGCCCGCCGCAAGGACCTGGCCGCCACCGGCGCCATCTCCAACGAAGAACTGGCCCACGCCCGCGACGAGCTGGCCGCAGCCGAAGCCGCCGTGGCCGGTTCGCGCGAGACCGTCGAGCGCAACCGCGCGCTGGTCGATGACACCGTCATCGCCACCCAGCCGGACGTGCTGGCCGCCGCCGCACAGCTGCGCCAGGCCTTCCTCAACAATGCCCGCGCCGGCATCGTCGCGCCGGTCACCGGTTACGTCGCCCGTCGTTCGGTGCAGGTTGGCCAGCGCGTGCAGCCGGGCAATGCCCTGATGGCCGTGGTGCCGACCGAACAGATGTGGGTGGAAGCCAACTTCAAGGAAACCCAGCTGCGCCACATGCGCCTGGGCCAGGAAGTGGAGCTGAAGTCGGACCTGTACGCCGGCGACGTGAAGTACAAGGGCCGCATCCAGAGCCTGGGCCTGGGCACCGGTTCGGCGTTCTCGCTGCTGCCGGCGCAGAACGCCAGCGGCAACTGGATCAAGATCGTGCAGCGCGTTCCGGTGCGCATCGCCATCGATGCCAAGCAGCTGGCCGAACATCCGCTGCGCATCGGCCTGTCGATGAAGGCCGAAGTGAGCCTGCGCGACCAGAAGGGTGAAGTGCTGCCGACCGCCGCCGCCAAGGGCACGGTGTTCGACACCGATGTGTATGCCAAGCAGCTGCATGATGCCGACGAGGTGATCCACACGATCATCGAAGGCAACCTGCCGCAGCAGGCCAACGCGGGCTGAGGTCGACATGTCCGCACAAGCTCCAGCGGCGCCCGGCACTCCGGGCGCACCGGCGGCGCCGGGTGCGGCCTCCGGGTTCCTGCCGCCCAGCGTGGCCCTGTGCACCGTCGGCCTGGCGATGGCCTCGTTCATGCAGGTGCTCGACACCACCATCGCCAACGTCTCGCTGCCGACCATCGCCGGTAACCTCGGCGCCAGTTCGCAGCAGGCGACCTGGGTCATCACCTCGTTCGCGGTCAGCACGGCCATCGCGCTGCCGCTGACCGGCTGGCTCAGCCGTCGCTTCGGCGAACGCAAGCTGTTCATCTGGGCCACGCTGGCCTTCGTCATCACCTCGCTGCTGTGCGGCCTTGCGCAGAGCATGGGCATGCTGGTGGTGTCGCGTGCGCTGCAGGGCTTCGTGGCCGGGCCGATGTACCCGATCACCCAGTCGCTGCTGGTGTCGATCTACCCACGCGAGAAGCGAGGGCAGGCGCTGGCGCTGCTGGCGATGATCACCGTGGTGGCGCCGATCTGCGGGCCCATCCTCGGTGGCTGGATCACCGACAACTACAGCTGGGAATGGATCTTCCTGATCAACGTGCCGCTGGGCATCTTCGCCGCGCTGGTGGTGGGCAACCAGTTGAAGGGGCGCCCGGAGCAGATCGAGAAGCCTAAGATGGACTACGTCGGCCTGATCACCCTGGTGATCGGCGTGGGCGCGCTGCAGCTGGTGCTCGACCTGGGCAACGACGAAGACTGGTTCTCCTCGACCAAGATCGTGGTGCTGGCCTGCGTGGCCGTGGTGGCGCTGGCGGTGTTCCTGATCTGGGAACTGACCGACAAGGATCCGATCGTCGACCTGAAGCTGTTCCGTCACCGTAATTTCCGCGCCGGTACGCTGGCGATGGTGGTGGCCTATGCGGCGTTCTTCAGCGTGTCGCTGCTGATCCCGCAGTGGCTGCAGCGTGACATGGGCTACACCGCCATCTGGGCGGGCCTGGCGACGGCGCCGATCGGCATCCTGCCGGTGATCATGACGCCGTTCGTGGGCAAGTACGCCTCGCGCTTCGACATGCGCATGATCGCTTCGTTCGCCTTCGTGTTCCTGTCGTTCACCAGCTTCATGCGCTCGGACTTCAACCTGCAGGTGGACTACGCGCACGTGGCCGGCGTGCAGCTGATCATGGGTATTGGCGTGGCGCTGTTCTTCATGCCGGTGCTGCAGATCCTGCTGTCGGACCTGGACGGTCGCGAGATCGCCGCAGGTTCGGGCCTGGCCACGTTCCTGCGTACGCTGGGTGGCAGCTTCGCTGCATCGCTGACCACGTGGCTGTGGGCACGTCGCACCCAGGTGCACCATGCCGACCTGACCGAACACATCTCGGCCTACCAGCCGGGCATGCAGGACCAGGTGGCGGCGATGGGGCAGGGCAACCTGCAGAACGGTGCAGCGGTGCTCAACAACATGATCAACCACCAGGCATCGCAGATGGCGTTCAACGACATCTTCTACCTGCTGGGCTGGACGTTCCTGGCGATCATCGCGTTCCTGTGGCTGGCCAAGCCGCCGTTCGGTGCCGGTGCCGGTGCGGCGTCTGCCGGCGGGCATTGATCGATCGTTGTGGATGAAAAAACAAAACCCCGCCGGAAGGCGGGGTTTTTGTTTGTGGCGCATCCACGCATGGCGTGGATCTACTGCCGGTTTGATCATCCAGTAGATCCACGCCATGCGTGGATGGAGCCCTCGCATTCGCGCAGTTCTCGAACGCCGGACATGAAAAAACCCGCTTTCGCGGGTTTGATCATTTGCTGAGTCATGGTGCCCAGGAGAGGACTCGAACCTCCACGAAGTTGCCCCCGCTAGCACCTGAAGCTAGTGCGTCTACCAATTCCGCCACCTGGGCGACTCAGGGGACGAATTATGGGGAACGACTGAGGATGTGTCAACAACATTTCACGCTTTTTTCTGCGGCGGTACGCCGAGGTGCTGCAGCAGGCTGCGCATCGCCGGTGACAACCGCATCCAGTCGGCGAAGCACGCGCACAGGCGACGCTGCGCCCAGGCATCGGCAAGTGGTACCGCGACGGTGTGCGTGCTGCGCCGATGCTGCCGCGCGATCGTCTTCGGCACGATGCCCACGCCGATGCCATGGCCGACCATCGTGCACAGCCCTTCGAAGGTTTTCATGCGGATGCGCACATCGAGCCGGCGTCCTGCCTCGCCTGCGAGTTCCTCCACGTAGGTCTGCAGTGCATTGCCATCGGCCAGGGCGACGAAGGTCTCGCCCAGCACGTCAACGAAGTCGAGCGTGCGTCGCGACGCGAAGCGGTGGTTGGCGGGTAGCAGCATCACCAGCGGGTCTTCGGACACCACGTGCCGCTGCAGGCCGTCGGCCGATACGGCGTCGCTGATGATGCCGGCTTCGGCCTGGCCGGCGGCGAGCGCGCGCACGACGTCGGTGCTGGTGCGTTCGTGCAGCTCCACGTGCAGGCGCGGCCGCTGCGCCAGCCAGGGCGCCAGTCGCGAGGGCAGGTAGTTGGTCAGTGCTGCGGTGTTGGCATACAGATGCAGGGTGCCGCGCGCGCCGTGGGCGAAGGCGTCCATCTCGCCGCGCAGCTGCGCCTGCTGCTGCAGGATCAGGCGTGCATGGTGGGCGAGGGCGGCGCCGGCTTCGGTCAGGCTGACCCCACGCGGATGCCGGTTCAACAGTGCCGTGCCCGCATCGGCTTCGATCGCGCGCAGGCGTTCGCTGGCCGAGCCCAGTGCCAGGTTGGCCAGCGCGGCGCCGGCGGTGATGCTGCCGGCGTCGGCCACGGCCAGGAACAGGCGCAGGTCGGCGATGTCCATCCGCATTTTGAGTGCTCCGGTCGAGCCTGCCTTCGGCTGGTCCGAAGGCTGTGGCGGCAAGACCGCATTGTGCGCCCGTGCAGCGCCCGCTCCAATGGCAGCATGAACGAGACGATGTACTTCTATGGGTTGCTGGTGGTGGTGTTCGTGCTGGCCGGCGTGGTCAAGGGTGTGACCGGCATGGGCCTGCCGACGGTGGCGATGGGCCTGCTGGGCGGCGCACTGTCACCAGTGGCGGCGGCGTCGATGCTGTTCATTCCCACCTTCGTCACCAACGCGTGGCAACTGCTGTCCGGTCCTTCGCTGGGCCCTACCGTGCGGCGGCTGTGGCCGATGATGCTGGCAGTGGTGGTGGTGACGCTGGGCTCGGCCGCGCTGCTGGTGCGGGTCGACCACACCTGGTCACGGGCGGCCCTGGGCGTGGCGCTGGTGGTGTATGCGCTGTACGCGCTGGTGGCGCCGGTGTTCCGCGTGCCGCAGCGGCGCGAACGCTGGCTGGGGCCGCTGGTGGGTGCGATATCCGGCATGGTCACCGGTGCCACCGGTGTGTTCGTCATGCCTGCCGTGCCGTACCTGCAGTCGCTGGGCATGCAGCGCGAGGAACTGGTGCAGGCGCTGGGCCTGGCGTTCACCGTGTCGACCATTTCCTTGACCACCGGACTGGTGATCAACGGTGCGTTTGGTGTGCAGCAGTTGGGGCTGAGCGCATTGGCGGTTGTTCCGGCGCTGCTGGGCATGTGGCTGGGGCAGGTGATCCGCCAGCGCATCAGCGCACGGGTGTTCCGCGCGTGTTTCCTTGGGTTCCTGCTGCTGCTCGGGCTGGAGCTGATACTGCGGCCGCTGTTCTGATTACGTTCGCCGGGCATGGCCCGGCGCTACCGCAATGCGCCTTCGTAGCGTCGAGCTTGCTCGACTGTTGGCGTGGAGTAGTCGAGCAAGCTCGACTCTACGCAGCCCAGATCGCAGGCAAGAAAAAACCCGCTTGCGCGGGTTGTTTTCTTTCTCGACATGGTGCCCAGGAGAGGACTCGAACCTCCACGAAGTTGCCCCCGCTAGCACCTGAAGCTAGTGCGTCTACCAATTCCGCCACCTGGGCGTCGAGGAGCGAGATTATGGGGTGTTGTTACCGGGGTGTCAACACTTCTCGAAAACAATCTCGCGATGGAGTCAGAGCCCTTTCCGTTGGAAAGGGATCCGACCCTGCTGCTGGATGACAGGCAAAAAAAATCCCCGCCGAAGCGAGGAGTTTTTTCGTTGGTGCCCAGGAGAGGACTCGAACCTCCACGGTTTTACCCGCTAGTACCTGAAACTAGTGCGTCTACCAATTCCGCCACCTGGGCGTTCCAGAGGCGCAATTGTGAAGATGAATCGGCAGGCTGTCAACGATTTCCAACAAATATTTCACGCGGCGCTTCCAAGGCCGCCGCTGACCCGTTCTGCACGCCCGCAACGGCTACCATGTAGGGCGATGACTACCAAAAAACCAAGCAAGGGCGGGAGCAAGTCCCGCAGCCAGGCCCCGACCAAGGGCGCCAAGGCGGGCGCAGCCCGCACCACCAAGCCGGGCAAGCCGTTGCCGGGCTGGTTCCCCGAATTGAATGAAGGCGGTGCACCGCCGCGCGGCCGCAAGGGCCGCGGCATGGATGCCGCCGCACCGGGCCCGGCCCCGGGCCGCAAGCTGCCGCCGACCGGCAAGGTGATCGACGATCCCTATGCCGCCCGCGAAGCCGAGAAGTACGAACAGCCCATCGCCAGCCGCGAGGCCATCCTGGCCCTGCTGGAGCGCTGCGACGGGCCGCAGACCGCCGAGGAACTGGGCGCGCGCCTGGGCCTGACCGCAGCCGACCGTGCCGAGGCACTGTCGCGCCGGCTCGGCGCCATGGTCCGTGACGGCCAGCTGGTGCAGAACCGCCGCGGCGGCTTTGCGCCGATCCAGACCCTGAACCTGGTCACCGGCGTGGTGATCGCCAACCCGGAAGGGTTCGGCTTCCTGCGCCCGGTCGAGGGCGGCGACGACCTGTTCCTGCCGCCCTATGAAATGCGCAAGGTGATGCACGGCGACAAGGTGCTGGCCCGCGTGACCGGCATCGACCACCGTGGCCGCCGCGAAGGCAGCATCGCCCGCGTGCTCGAGCGCGGCATGACCCGCCTGATCGGTCGCTTCAGCATTGAAATGGGCATCAATTACGTGGTGCCCGATGACAAGCGCATCCAGCGCAACGTGCAGGTGCCGCCGGACCAGACCGGTGGCGCGCGCGATGGCCAGCTGGTGGTCTGCGAACTGACCCAGGCACCGGACAGCCGTCGCCCGCCGATCGGCCGCATCATCGCCGTGCTCGGCGACAAGCTGACCGCGTCGCTGGTGGTGGAGACCGCCATCCACGGCCACGAACTGCCGTTCGAGTTCCCGCAGGAAGTGCTGGACGAAGCCGCCTCGGTGCCGATGGTGGTCGAGCCGGCGATGATCGGCGACCGCGTCGACCTGCGCAGCACGCCGCTGGTGACCATCGACGGTGAAGATGCCAAGGACTTCGATGACGCGGTCTACTGCGAACCGAATGCCGATGGCTTCCGCCTGGTGGTGGCCATTGCCGATGTCTCCAACTACGTGCGCCCCGGCACGCCGCTGGACGAGGAAGCGCAGAAGCGCGCCACGTCGGTGTATTTCCCGGGTTTCGTGGTGCCGATGCTGCCCGAGACCCTGTCCAACGGCATCTGCTCGCTGATGCCCAAGGTCGACCGCATGTGCTTCGTCTGCGACATGCAGATCGACCGCGACGGCGTGGTCAGCCATTCGCGCTTCTACGAAGCGGTGATGAACTCGCACGCGCGCCTGACCTACACCCAGGTGTGGAAGGCGGTGGGCGAGGACGATGCCGATACCAAGGCATGGATGGGCGAGCTGCTGCCACAGGTGCAGCGCCTGCACCAGCTGTACAAGGTCCTGTCGAAGGCGCGTGCCAAGCGCGGCGCCATCGAGTTTGAAAGCAGCGAGGTGCGCTTCGTGCTGGACAACCGTGGCGAGGTGACCCAGGCCGGCATGCTGGTGCGCAACGATGCGCACAAGCTGATCGAGGAATGCATGATCGCGGCCAACGTGGAGGCGGCCAAGTACCTGCTGTCGCGCCATGTGCCGGCCCCGTACCGCGTCCACGAGAAGCCGCCGGAGACCAAGTTCGCCGACCTGCTGGAATTCCTCAAGGAGTTCAAGCTGAGCCTGCCGCCGTGGTCGAAGGTGCGCCCGGGCGACTACACCAAGCTGCTGAAGAAGATCCGCGACCGTCCCGATGCCACGCTGCTGGAATCGGTGCTGCTGCGCAGCCAGAGCCTGGCGGTCTACAGCCCGGACAACAATGGTCACTTCGGCCTGGCGCTGGAGGCCTACGCGCACTTCACCTCGCCGATCCGTCGTTATCCCGACCTGCTGGTGCACCGTGCGATCAAGCACGCGCTGTCCGGCAAGCCGCTGGACAAGTTCACCTACAACGCCCGCGAGATGGCTGCGCTGGCGCTGCAGTGCTCCGAGCGCGAGCGTCGTGCCGACGAGGCCGAGCGCGAGGTCGACGAGCGCTACCGCGCCGCGTGGATGGAAAAGCACGTGGGCGGCCAGTTCGACGGCGTGATCAGCGGCGTGACCAGCTTCGGCCTGTTCGTGGAGCTGGATGATTCCAAGGTGCAGGGCCTGGTCCACGTGACCCAGCTGCCGCAGGACTATTACAAGTTCGACGCCACCCGCAAGACGCTGACCGGCGAACGCCGCGGCAGCAGCTACCGGCTGGGCGACCGCGTGCGCATCCTGGTGCTGAAGGCCAGCATGGAAGAGCGCAAGATCGACTTCCGCCTGGTCGAGCACAAGGGCGAAGACGAGGGCGATGGCCTGCCGCCGCTGCCCGAACGCGGCAAGCCGGCCAAGCGCACCAAAAAGCAGTATTGAAAGGTGTGCCGACCAACGGTCGGCACCCACCTTGCCCGGTAGGTGCCAACCGTTGGTTGGCACATTCCTCACCCTGTAGGTGCCAACCTTGGTTGGCACGACGTTCCGGAGGAACCCAGCATGCAAGGCCAACCCGAGTACCGCGGCGGCTGCCAATGCGGCGCCATCCGCTTCGAGGCGCGCGGCGCCCTCACCGACAGCTCGATCTGCCACTGCCGGATGTGCCAGAAGGCGTTCGGCGCCTACTACGCGCCGCTGGTCTCGGTGCGCGGCGCGCAGTTCAGCTGGACCCGCGGCCAGCCGCGCTATTTCCAGTCCTCCAACGTGGTCCGCCGCGGCTTCTGCGGTGACTGCGGCACCCCGCTGACCTACGAGGCCCCGGACGGCATGGCCGTGGCCGCTGGCGCCTTCGACGAACCCGAGCGCCTGCCGCCGACCCTGCAGTACGGCATGGAGCGCAAGCTGCCCTTCGTGGATGGCCTGGGCCTGCTGCCCGGCCGCCGCACCGAGGAGGACGTGGCCGCGCTGGAGTTCCTGGCCACGATCGTGTCCCACCAGCACCCCGACCACGACACCCCGCACTGGCCGCCGCGCACCCGTTCAGCGGAAGGATGAACGGCGGGTAGCGCCGGGCCATGCCCGGCGAGCGCGCAGCGCGGCAGGTGAAGGCGTGCGGACCAACGGTCCGCACCCACCAACCAACGGTCCGCACCCACCAACCAACGGTCCGCACCCACCAACCAACGGTCCGCACCCACCAACCAACGGTCCGCACCCACCAACCAACGAGCGGCACCCGGCAGGTAGCGCCGGGCCATGCCAGGCGAGCGCGCAGCGCGGCCGCCGCCGATGCTCTACCATAGCCACCCCCTTTCCGGTTCGGCCCCCGCATGAGCAAGAACAGCCAGTGGATCGTCGGCGTCAACGCCGTCGCCTCCTCCATCGAGAACGACGCCGACAACGTCCGCGAAGTGCTGGTCGAGGCCGGTGCGAAGAACCCGCGCCTGGTCGAAATCGAGGAAAACGCCCGCCGCAAGGGCATCGACGTGCGCAAGGTCAACAGCCAGGCGCTGGACGGTGTCGGCGGCTCGGTGCGCCACCAGGGCGTGGCCGCGCGCTATGCCGCCGCCCGCACCTACAGCGAGAACGAGCTGGAAGGCCTGGTCACCGCCGCCGAAGGCAAGGCCCTGCTGCTGGTGCTGGACGAGGTGCAGGACCCGCACAACCTGGGCGCCTGCCTGCGTTCGGCCGCCGCCGCCGGTGCCACCGCGGTGATCATCCCCAAGGACAAGTCGGCCACGGTCAATGCCACGGTCCGCAAGACCTCGGCCGGCGCCGCCGACCTCATCCCGGTGGTGGCGGTGACCAACCTGTCGCGCTGCCTGAAGGACCTGCAGAAGCAGGGCGTGTGGATCTACGGCCTGGCCGGTGAAGCCACCGCGTCGCTGTACCAGCTGGACCTGAAGGGCAACATCGCCCTGGTGCTGGGCGGCGAAGCCGACGGCCTGCGCCGCCTGACCCGCGAGAACTGCGATGGCCTGGTCAAGATCCCGATGCCGGGCGAGATTGAGAGCCTGAACGTCTCCGTCGCCGCCGGCGTCAGCCTGTTCGAGGCCGTGCGCCAGCGCGGTTGATCGGCCGGTACGACGTGATCGGGGTCAGATCCCTCTCCCACGGGAGAAGAGATCTGACCCCTTTTTTTGATCGGAAGAATCGTGTCGACCAAGGTCGACACCTACCAGAGCAGAACCAGCGTCAGGGCCCGTGCCGACCAACGGTCGGCACCCACCATCAGCAGCAGATTCCGACAGATCGCAGCCCCGCATCGCCTTACCCCGCGCTGCCGCCCAGCGCCTTGAACAGGGTCACGTCGTTGTTCAGCTGGCTCTGCCGCACGCGCGCCAGCGACAGCTCGGCATCGCGCCGGGTCTGCTGTGCTTCCAGCCAGGTACGCAGGTCGGTAGCACCCACCCGGTAGCGCACTTCCTGCGCACGCTCCACTTCCACGGCCTGATCATACGAGGCCTGCGAAGCGGCCACCTGGCGCGCCAGCTGCTCGCGCGCGGACAGCGCGTTGTCCACTTCCGAAAGCGCGGTGTACAGCGTCTTGCGGAAGTTGGTCGCGGCAATCTGGTAGGCGGTACCGGCGATGTCGGTGTCCAGCTGCGCACGCTGCAGGTTGAGGAAGGGCAGCGACAGGCCGGCGCCCAGCGTGGCCACCGGGTTGCGCAGCACATCCCCCAGCGAGGTCGCGCTCGAACCGAGGCTGCCGGTCAGGCTCAGCGCCGGGTAGTACTGGGTGGCGGTCACCTTGATGGTCTTCAGGCTGTTGCGCAGGCGCAGCTCGGCCGCGCGCAGGTCGGGGCGGCGGCCCAGCAGGTCGGCCGGCAGGCCTTCGTCGATGCCGGGGCTGCGGGCGGCCTGCAGATCCTGCGGCTCATCCTGCTGCGGCCACGGCGTGCCATCCAGCAGCACGGTCAACGCGTTGCGGACTTCCACCCGCTGCTGTTCCAGCGCGCTCTGCGCCGAACGCTGCGATTCCAGGTTCTGCAGGGCCTGGCGCACTTCCAGCCGCGATACCGCACCGGCATCGAAGCGGGCCTGCACCAGGTCGCGGGTGCGCTCAAGACGCTGCAGGTTGGCCTCGCCGCTGGCGATGGACTGGTTGAGGTAGGCCAGCGTCCAGTACTGGCTGATCGTGTCGCCGATCACCAGCAGGGCGGTGTTCTGCCGGTCCTCCTCGCTGGCCTGGGCTTCCCAGCGGGCGATGTCGCGCGCGGTGCGCAGGCGGCCCCACAGGTCCACCTCCCACGACAGCGACACGCCGGTGGAATAGCCGCGGCTCCAGTCGGCGGCCTGGTCGGTGGGACGGCTGCCGCTGGCGCTGACGCCGGACGAGGACGGCTGCGGCCAGAGCGCGTTGCTGGCCAGGCCGGCCTGCAGGCGGGCGCGCTGCACGGCCAGGCCGGCGGCACCCAGGTCGCTGTTGGCGGCCAGGGCCTGCGCCACCAGACGGTCCAGGCGCTCGTCACCGAAGCCGGTCCACCAGGTGTCCTGGCGGACGTCGCGGCCCGGGGTGTCCAGGCTGCTGCGCGGGTCATCGGCCGGCGCGTTGAGGGTGGCATCGCCGCGGCCATAGGTCGCGGCCACGGCCGGGTCTTCGGTCGGGTAGCGGCCCACCGAGGCGCAGCCGGACAGGGCGAGCAGCACGGCGCCGGCCAGCAGCAGGCGCGAAGGGGCAGGGGAGGTCAGTCGGGTCATCATCTTCATTCGCGGGCCAGGGCCTCCACCGGGTCGAGCTGGGCGGCATTGCGTGCCGGCAGGAATCCAAACGCCACGCCGATCAGGGTCGAGCAGGCAAACGCGGCGATGATCGAGGCAGTGGAGAACACCACCTGGAAATTGCTGGAGAAGTGGCCGATCAGCACGCCCAGCAGCAGGGCCAGGCCGATGCCGAGCAGGCCGCCGATCAGGCACACCAGCACCGCTTCGATCAGGAACTGCTGGCGGATGTCGCTCTGCCGCGCACCCACGGCCATGCGCACGCCGATCTCGCGGGTACGTTCGGTCACCGACACCAGCATGATGTTCATCACGCCGATGCCGCCGACCAGCAGGGCGATGGCGGCGATCGCGCCAATCAGCAGGGTCATCGTGCGCGTGGTCTGCTCGATGGTCTCGCGGATCTCGGCGCTGTTGCTGAGGAAGAAATCCTCGGTGCCGTGGCGCAGGGTCAGCAGCCGGGTGATGGCCTCCTGAGCGGCATCCATCGGTGTTTCATCATTGACGCGCACGGTGATGCTGGAGACGTAGCTCTGCCCCAGCATGCGCGACATCACCGCGGTGTAGGGCACGAACACGCCCAGGCTGGTGCTGCCACCGAAGCCGAAGCTCTGCTTCTTGGCCACGCCGACCACGCGCACCGGCACGTTGCCCAGCAGGATCACCTGGCCGATCGGGTCGCTGTCGGGAAAGAACTGGGTCTTCGTGTTCTCGTCGATCACCCCCACCTGGGCCAGGCCGCGGATCGCGTCGGTGTCGAAGAAGCTGCCGTCGAGCAGGGTCACGCCCTTCACCCGGAAATACTGCTCGCCGACGCCGCTGATCTGTGCCGTCGCCGACTGGTTGCGGTAGCGCGCGGTCACCGAGGTCGACACGCTGGGCGTGGCGCTGTCCACGTAGCTCTGCTGCGACAGCGCATCGGCATCGGTGGCCTTCAGCGTCTGCACGCGCGCCGAGCGCATGTCACCGAAGCCGCGGCCGGGGTAGACGTCGATGGTGTTGGTGCCCAGCGCGCTGATGTTCTGCAGGATCTGCTGCTGCGAACCGTTGCCCAGCGCCACCACCGATACCACCGAGGCGATGCCGATGATGATGCCGAGCATGGTCAGGAAGGTGCGCAGGCGGTGGGCGTTCATCGCCAGCAGCGCCATCCGGAACGCCTCGGTGAAGCGGTCGCGGGCCGCGCGCCAGCTGCTGCCATGGGCGACGTCTGCGCTGGGCTGGCGCTGCGCACGGTAGCTGGGGGCTTTCGGATTGGCGCGGTCGGCGATGATCTCGCCGTCGCGGATCTCGATGATGCGCTGGGCGTGCTCGGCCACGCTCATGTCGTGGGTGACGATGATGATGGTGTGGCCTTCGGCATGCAGCTCGCCGAGGATGGCCATCACTTCCTCACCGGATTTCGTGTCCAGCGCGCCGGTCGGTTCGTCGGCCAGGATCACCTCGCCGCCGTTCATCAGGGCGCGGGCGATCGACACGCGCTGCTGCTGGCCGCCGGACAGCTGGCCCGGCTTGTGGTGCATGCGGTCGTGCAGGCCCAGCCGCTGCAGCAGCTGCTCGGCGCGCGCGTTGCGGGTCGGCCCGGGGCTGCCGGCATACACTGCCGGCACTTCCACGTTGCCGCGCGCATCGAGGTCGCCCAGCAGGTGGTAGCGCTGGAAGATGAAACCGAAATGGCCACGGCGAAGTTCGGCCAGCTCGTCCGGCTCCATCTTTCCGGTTTCGCGGCCGGCCACCTGGTAGCTGCCGCGGGTCGGGCGGTCCAGGCAGCCGAGGATGTTCATCAGCGTCGACTTGCCCGAGCCGGACTGGCCGACGATGGCGACCATCTCACCGGCATGGATGTCCAGGTTGACGTCGCGCAGCACGGCGATGACATCCTCGCCGGCCGGGAACTCGCGGCGCAGGTCACGCAGGCGCAGCAGGGGCGCCGTCGTGCTCATCGGCGCGGGCCCATGCCACCGGGCGGGCCCATGCGCATCGCGCCGCCGCTGCGGTTGCCGGTGCCGCTGCCGGCTGCGGCCGCACCGCCTTCGCCGACCACCACGCGCTCGCCTTCCTTCAGCCCGGACAGGATCTGCGCGGAGGCACCGTTGTTGATGCCGACCTTGACCTTGCGCGGCTGCGGCTGGCCCTGCTCGTTGACCACGCGCACCACGCGCTCGCCGTCACGCGTCTTCGGGCCCAGCGCCACGGCCGGCACCAGCAGCGCGCCCTTGGCCTGCTGCAGCAGCACCGAGACCTGTGCGGTCATGTCGATGCGCAGGGTGCCATCGGGGTTTTCCACGTCGAACAGCGCGTTGTAGTAGACCGCGCTGCTGGAACTTGAGCTGGACGAGCTGCTGGAACTGGACGAGCTTTCGTTGGCAATGGACGACGGCGCCGGATTGATCTGGCGCAGCGTGGCGTGGTACTTGCGGTCCGGGTCGCCCAGGGTGGTGAAGTACACCGGCATGCCGGCCTTGATCTTGACCACGTCAGCCTCGGAGACTTCGGCGTTGACGGTGACCACGTCCAGGCGCGCCAGCATGACGATGGTCGGCGCGGTCTGGTTGGCGTTCACCGTGCGGCCTTCCTCTGCTACCACCGCGACCACGGTGCCGTCCATCGGCGCGGTGATGCGGGTGTAGGCCAGGTTGGCGCGGGCGGTGCCGAGCTCGGTTTCGCGGCCCTTGATCTGCGCCTCGTACGACTGCAGCTGGGCGCGGGCGGTCTTGAGCGTGGCCTCGGCGGCATCGTATTCCTGCCGCGAGGTGGCCTCGGCGGCCAGCATCTCCTTCTGCCGGGCGAAGTCCAGCTCGGCCTGGCGCAGGCTGGCCTGCTGCACGGCGCGCTGGGCGATCACCTGGTCCAGCGAGGCCTGGGCGTTGAGCACCTGGTTCTGCTGGGTGGTGGCGTCGATCTCGGCGATCAGGTCGCCTTCCTTAACCGTATCGCCCAGCTGCACCTTCAGCGATTTGATCTGGCCCGAGGCCTGCGCACCGACGCTGACCAGCTTGTAGGCATCGATCACGCCGGTGGCTTCCACCGTCTGTTCGATGTCGCCGCGGCTGACCGGGCTGGTGGCCAGGGCCGGGGCGGCAGGCTTGCGCAGCAGCCACCAGGCGCACGCGGCAGGAATGACGACAAGCAGGACAATCACGATCAGACGACCCCGGCGGGTCGCGGGCAACAGGCGGGAGATCACGTGCGGGCTTCACTCGGGCAGGCCGCCGCAGCGGCATTGGTGGGCATTGTGAAGATCGGGCGCAGGCAGGCTCAATCCTCGGGGTGTGTCTGTGTGTAACACTGTCGGCCGAAACGCGTAACTGCAGGTATCCGGCCCCGGCGTGGATACAGTGGTACGCACTGGACAGGATGCGGTTCAGCTCCCGACACGGGAAAATCGCGACATGGAGACTGAAAACCCGATGCATCGCCTGTTGATCGTCGACGACGACAATGACATCCGCACCCTGCTGGCCGAACAGCTCGGCCGCGCCGGCTATCTGGTCAGCACCGCGGCCGACGGCACCAGCATGCGACAGCTGCTGGAGCGCGAGCACGTGGACCTGATCGTGCTCGACCTCAACCTGCCGCGCGAGGATGGCCTGACCCTGTGCCGCGACCTGCGTGCGCGTTCGAACACGCCGGTGATCATGCTCACCGCACGTGCCGAGCCGATCGACCGCGTGCTGGGCCTGGAGATGGGCGCCGACGATTACCTGGCCAAGCCGTTCGAACCGCGCGAGCTGCTGGCGCGCATCCGCAACGTGCTGCGCCGGACCGAGGCGCTGCCGGCCAACCTGGAGCCGCTCGCGGTGCGCCGCGCGCGCTTCTCGCGCTGGATCTTCGATCTGGAACACCGCCACCTGGTCGACCCCGATGGCCGCGTGGTGGTGCTGTCCGGCGCCGAGTTCCGCCTGCTGCGGGTGTTCATCGCGCACGCCAACAAGGTGCTCTCGCGCGAACAGCTGGTGGCGCTCAGCAGCGGCCGCAACTACGAGGCGCAGGACCGCGCGATCGACCTGCAGGTCAGCCGGCTGCGCAACAAGCTGGCCGACGATGGCGGGCCCGATGGCCTGATCAAGACCGTGCGCAATGAAGGCTATGTACTGGCCTCGGCCGTCAACCTGGAATAAGCCGTGATCAAGCGCCTGCGCCACTTCCTGTCCTCGATGGTGGGGCGGCTGTTCGTGATCCTGCTGCTGGGCATGTCGGTGGCCGCGATCGGCGCGACCATGCTGGCCACGTCCAAGCGCCAGCAGGAATTCGAGCGGCAGAACCTCAACCGCATCGCCGACCGCCTGCAGGGCTACGTCAACCTGCTCGACGGCAATCCGGAACTGCGCGACCGCCTGCTGGAAATGGGCGGGCCGAGCGTGCGCGCGCTGCAGCCCGGCGCTCGCCTGGGCCGCGTCGATACGGCGCTGATGGAAGTGCTCGATGACCGCCCCGGACCGGTGGCGCGCGCGCATGTGCACTTCACCTCGTTCCGCTCGTGCATCCCCAAGCTGCAGGAACTGCTGCCGCCGCCACCGCCGGGCCACCGGCGCCCGCCGCGTGAACGCGACCCGTCCTTCATCCCGCCCAAGTGCCGGGCCGTGGACGTGGTCCTCAGCGATGGCACCACGCTGAAGCTGGCGCTGGATTCGCCGGCGGTGGCGCACAACGGCGTGCTGGCCGTGGACCCGCTGTTCCTGACCCTGCTGGTGCTGGCGATCGCCGTGCTGGCCTATATCGTTTCGCGCATGGCCAGCGCGCCGCTGCAGGAACTGGCCTCGGCCGCCGAGGAACTGGGCGACGACCTGCAGCGCGACCCGCTGCCCCTGCGCGGCCCGCGCGAAGTGCAGCGCGCTGCCGAAGCCTTCAACGCCATGCAGCAGCGGCTGCAGCGGCACCTGGCCGAACGCACGCAGATGCTGGCGGCGATCACCCACGACCTGCAGACGCCGCTGACCCGGCTGCGCCTGCGCCTGGAAAACGTGACCGACGAGATCCTGCGCGAGCGCCTGATCGGCGACCTGGCGGCGATGCAGGCCCTGGTGCGCGAAGGCCTCGAACTCGCCCGCAGCGCCGAGAGCGCCGAACAGCGCGCCGCCCTCGACCTGGATTCGCTGCTGGAAAGCATCGTCGAGGACACCGCCGAGGCGGGCGCCGACGTGGCCTTCGAAGGCGCCAGTGGCGCGGTGCTGATGCTGCGGCCGCTGGCCATGCACCGCCTGTTCTCCAACCTGGTGGACAACGCGGTGATGTATGCCGAGCGCGTGCGGGTGAGGGTGGACCGCAGCGGCGGCGGCATCACCGTGGTGGTGGCAGACGACGGCCCGGGGCTGGCCGACGACCAGCTCGAAGCGGTGTTCGATCCCTTCGTGCGGGTGGAAACCTCGCGCTCGCGGCAGACCGGCGGCGCCGGCCTGGGCCTGACCATCGCCCGCGCCCTGGCCGAGAAGGATGGCGCCCGGCTGTGGCTGCGCAACCGCCCCGAGGGCGGACTGGAAGCGGTGGTGCAGTGGCCGGCGGGCAGCCCGGTGGCCGGGCGCTGAGTCGGGCGTCCGGATAGCTGGGGTCAGAGCCCTCTGCGTGCGCAGAGGGATCCGACCCCGGGTCGGATCCCTTCCGCCGCAGGCGTAAGGGCTCTGACCCCGCCTCAGACCCCGGCTTTCACGCCGCGGTGACGCCGAGGGGGGTGTTTGGCCTATCATTCGCCCCATCTCCCCACAGTTCCCGCGATGAGCCAGCCTGTTCACACCGGCGCGCGGCCCCGTGCCGCCCGGCTGTTCCTGTTCCTGCCTGTTGCCCTGCGCGGCAACCGCACCTGGCCGCTGCCGTTGCAGTAATGGGCGGTCAGGGGGCTGGCAGGCGCCTGGCGGGGCGCCACCCGGAACACCACATCGGTCGCCTGTTGCGGCTCGGTGTGCTGTGGCTGTTGCTGCTGCTGGCGTCGCCGCTGGCGGCCCAGACCGTCGCGCCGCCGCTGCGCGACTACGCCATCGACGTGTGGACCTCGCGCAACGGCCTGCCGCACAACTCGCTGCGCGACATCGCCCAGACCCCCGAAGGCCACCTGTGGTTCGCCACCTGGGAAGGCCTGGTGCGCTACAACGGCCTGGATTTCACCGTGTTCGACCGCAGCACGCGGCCGGGCCTGCGCGACAACGGCATCGGCGCGCTGCTGGTGGACCGCCAGGGCGGCCTGTGGATCAGTGATTCGCGCGGCAACGTGACCTACCGCAGCAACGCCGGCCAGTGGCGGGTCTGGGAACACCAGGCCAACACCCCGGAAGTGCTGATCCAGTCGATGCAGATGGACAGCCAGGGGCGACTGTGGCTGCTGTACGAAGGCAAGGGCATCGGCTACCTGACCCCGGAAACCGGCATCGTCTACCAGCCGCCGCCGCCGGACCTGCCGCTGGCGATGAGCTTCACCAAGCTGGTGGTCGACGCCCAGGACCGGGTCTGGATCGGCACCCTCGACGGCCTGGTGCTGCGCGACAACGATGGCGAGCTCAAGCGTGCGCCGGCCGAGTGGGGCGTGGACAAGGGCCTGACCTGGCCCTATCGCGCACCCGATGGCGCCCTGTGGATCGTGGCCGGCGAGCGCCTGTACCGGGTCGAGGATGACCGCCTGGTGCTGGTCCACAGCCTGCCCGGCCAGCTGCACATGACCGCGATGCTGCAGGACCGCCACGGCGACCTCTGGCTGGGCACCGAAAACCAGGGCCTGCTGCGCATCTCCAGCCACGGCCTGGAACGCCTGCCGGCCGGCCTGAACCTGCCCGGCGGGCGGGTGGTCAGCCTGCGTGAGGACGCCGAAGGCAGCATCTGGGTCGGCGCCAACGGTGGCCTGTACCGCCTGCGCGAAACGCTGTTCAGCAGCTACACCGAGCGCGATGGCCTGAGCGGTGACTACGTGCGCACCGTGTTCGAGGACCGCGACCGCCGGCTGTGGGTGGGCAGTGCCAGCGGCCTGGACCAGCAGACCGCCGACGGCCGCTTCCGGCCGATGTCGCTGCACAACCGGGGTGGCAAGGCGGCGTCGGTCCTCAGCCTGGCCCAAGGCCCTGAGGGCGACCTCTGGGTGGGCACCTTCGGCGACGGCGTGTACCGCCTGCGCGCCGATGGCAGCCTGCGCCACAACTACGATGCGGCCGATGGCATGCCGGGCGGCAACATCCGCGCGATCAGCGTCGATCCGTCCGGCGTGGTCTGGGCTGGCACGCAGAAGGGCGTGGTACGCATCGAGGGTGAACGCGTGCATGTGTCCGACGTACCTGGCATGCCGGGCGGTCTGATCACCGCGCTGGAACACGACCACCAGGGCAACCTGTGGATCGGCACCATCGAGGGCATCCGCGTGCTGCGCGGCGACCATGTGCAGTCCATCGACCTGGCACCGATGGGCGGCGGCCGCAGTGTGTTCGGCTTCCACCAGATCGGCGAAGCGATGTGGATCAGCAGCGACCGTGGCCTGTACCGCTGGTACAAGAACCGCCTGTCGCGGGTGGGCCTGGAACAGGGCATGCCGGTCGATACCGTGTTCCAGCTGGTGCCCGACCGGCTGGGGAATGTGTGGATCAGCAGCAACCGCGGCGTGCTGCGCACCGACATGGCGACCTTGAACGCGGTGGCCGACGGGCGCGCGCCGCGAGTGACGGTGGAGCGCTACAACGAGATCGACGGCATGGCCAACGCGCAGGCCAATGGCAGTTCCGGGCCCTCGGCGATCCTGCGCCAGGACGGCACCTTCTGGGTCGTCACCGCCGGTGGCCTGAGCACGGTGGACCCACAGCGCCTGCAGCGCTTCCGCGAACGCCCGGCGCCGCCGGCGGCGATCGAGAACGTGCAGGTCGATGGCGCGCCGGTGCTTTGGGAAGGTCCCGAGCGCAACCTGATTCCCGGCGGGCGCCGGCTGGCGGTGAGCTTCGTTGGCCTCAGCTACCTGATGTCCGACCGCATCCGTTACCGCACCCGGCTGGAAGGCCTGGACGCCGGCTGGGTCGAGCGTGGCCCGCAGCGCAGCGTCGAGTTCGTCGGCCTGCCGCCGGGTGATTACACCCTGCATGTGGCGGCCTCGCACCCGGGCGGTGCCTGGGGCCAGCAGGAGGCGGTGTGGAGTTTCACCGTGCAGCCGTTCTGGTGGCAGCGGCACAGCGTGCAGGGGCTGATCGGCCTGCTGCTGCTGGCTGCGCTGGTGGCGCTGTACCGGTTCCTGCTGCAGCAGTACAAGGCCAGCAACCTGCGCCTGGCGCGGCGCGTGGATGAAGCGACCTTCGACCTGCAGGCGCAGACGGTGCACCTGCAGGCGTTGAACCAGGAGAAGACCGAGCTGGCCGAGCGCCTGGCGCGGCAGGCCGAGGCGTTCGAGCGGCAGGCCCGCGAGGATGCGCTGACCGGCCTGGCCAACCGCCGCGGCTTCGACGAGACGCTGGCGCGCGATTTCGCCCGCTCGCAGCGCAGCGGCCACCCGCTGAGCCTGGTGGTGCTGGACATCGATCATTTCAAGGATGTCAACGATACCTACAGCCACAGCGTCGGCGACCTGGTGCTGAAGGAAGTGGCTGAAGTGATCGCCGCGGCCTGCCGCGATTCGGACCTGCCGGCGCGTACCGGTGGCGAAGAGTTCGCGCTGCTGCTCAATGACACGCGCCTGGAAGAAGCGGCGCAGGTCTGCGCGCGCCTGCGCGGCCTGTTCCATGACCATCCGGACTGGGCCGGGGTGAAGGGCCTGCGGGTGACCTTCAGCGCGGGCCTGGTGGAACTGGCCAACGACGACCGCACCCCGGCGCTGCTGTACCAGCGCGCCGACCGCGCGCTGTACCGCGCCAAGAGCGACGGCCGCGACCGCACCAGCATCGGGTGATGCCCCATCCACGCATGGCGTGGATCTACCGGGCAGGTTGGATGGTGGGTGCGGACCGTTGGTCCGCACGGCCGATGCATCTCATCCACGCATGGCGTGGATCTACCGGGCAGGTTGGATGGTGGGTGCGGACCGTTGGTCCGCACGGCCGATGCATTTCATCCACGCATGGCGTGGATCTACCGGGCAGGTTGGACGGTGGGTGCGGACCGTTGGTCCGCACGGCCGATGCATCTCATCCACGCATGGCGTGGATCTACCGGGCAGGTTGGATGGTGGGTGCGGACCGTTGGACCGCACGGCCGATGCATCTCATCCACGCATGGCGTGGATCTACTGGGCAGGTTGGACGGTGGGTGCGGACCGTTGGACCGCACGGCCGATGCATCTCATCCACGCATGGCGTGGATCTACCGGGCAGGTTGGACGGTGGGTGCGGACCGTTGGTCCGCACGGCCGATGCATTTCATCCACGCATGGCGTGGATCTACCGGGCAGGTTGGACGGTGGGTGCGGACCGTTGGTCCGCACGGCCGATGCATTTCATCCACGCATGGCGTGGATCTACCGGGCAGGTTGGATGGTGGGTGCGGACCGTTGGTCCGCACGGCCGATGCATCTCATCCACGCATGGCGTGGATCTACCGCGGCCAGGCGTTGGCGATGGTGCAGAACAACCGCGCGGTCTGCTCGGTGTCGTACACCGCGCTGTGCGCCTCGTTCGCATCCCAGCCCAGGCCGGCGGCATTGGCCGCACGCGCCAGCACCGTCTGCCCATAGGCGATACCAGCCAGGGTGACCGTGTCGAACACGCTGAAGGGATGGAACGGGTTGCGCTTGTGGCCGGTGCGGGCCACGGCGGCATTGACGAAGCCCAGGTCGAAATGGGCGTTGTGCCCGACCAGGATCGCGCGCTGGCAGCCGTACTTCTTCATCGCTGCGCGGACCGGGGTGAAGATGTGGTCCAGCGCCGCCTTTTCTTCCTTCGCCAGCCGGAACGGATGGTCGAGGATGATGCCGGTCACTTCCAGCGACTTCGGATCGATCTCCAGCCCTTCGGCGGGGACCACGTGGGCGCTGGCGGTCTGGCCGGGGTAGAGCAGGCCGTTCTCGTCCATCTCGATCGGCACGGCGGCGATTTCCAGCAGCGCGTTGCGCTGGCTGTCGAAGCCGCCGGTTTCCACGTCCACCACCACCGGCAGGAAGCCGCGGAAGCGTTGCGACATCGCGCGCTGCGCCATCGGAATTACGGAAACAGGGGCGGCGTCAGCTGCGGGGGTGGGGTCAGTCATGCGCGGATTCTAGCAGAGCGACCCTGAGCGCCCGGCCACGCATCGCATGGCCGGGACGCTGTGCACGGGTCAGCGGCGTGCCAGCACCACGTCGGCGATGACGCCGGTGGCCACGGCAATCAGCACGTAACGGCCGTCGACCTTGCGCCATTCCTGGCCGCGGGCGGGGGCGTGCAGGCCATGGTGGCGGTAATCGCGGACGTGCTCGCCGCGGTGGTCACGGGCGAGCTTGTGGCCGCGACGGGGCGGATCGCGACGGTCGTCGTGGTGATCCTTGTGGCCGTGGTGGTCGTCGCGCCCACCGGCGCCATAGGGAGCGGCCATCGCGGGCGAGACGGCGGTGGCCAGCAGGGCCAGCGAAAGGGTGGCGGCAATCAGGCGCTTCATGGGGCAACTCCGGGGGAAGGACGTGGTCATCGAGGCCACGGATCCAGCATCGGATTTTTTTGATGAATAGGCGATTAAATCGGCCTTTTGCGCGGTTTCGGTGCGTATCGGCGTGTAACGGGGCCGACGCGACTACCGGGGCGCGGTGGTCCGGCCGGCCACCCACGCGTCCACGCTCAGGCGCCCGGCACCGTTGAACAGCA
Organism: Stenotrophomonas sp. SAU14A_NAIMI4_5; assembly: GCF_003086795.1. Lineage (NCBI taxonomy): Bacteria > Pseudomonadati > Pseudomonadota > Gammaproteobacteria > Lysobacterales > Lysobacteraceae > Stenotrophomonas > Stenotrophomonas sp. SAU14A_NAIMI4_5. The sequence continues at coordinate 1,580,811 of NZ_CP026003.1, forward strand.
GCGGCAGCAGCATCGCCATGAACAGCACCGGCAGCTTGAAGTTGCCGAAGCCCTGGTCGCTGATCGCATAGCCCATCGCCAGATCACCCAGCGAATGCCAGTGCATCGGCCAGTGCACGGCATAGGTGGCCACCACGGTCAGCACCAGCAGGCTCGCCGCGGCGAAGCGGGTGCCGAGCCCGAACAGCAGGCAGGCCGCGCCGGCCAGCTCGAACCAGGTCGCCAGCTGCCAGTTCACGCCGGCGGGCAGCAGGTCGAACGGGAACGGGAACGCGCCCTGCAGTTCGGCAAACCAGTTCTCGCCCAGCAGCTTCTCGCGGCCGGACTCGAAATATTCCCAGGCCAGCAGCAGGCGCAGGCCCAGCGGCGCCAACCACGGGCCGCAGCGATCCAGCTGGCCGCGCACGGCGGCCAGGGGCAGGGTGTTCATCACGGGGGGAACTCCTCGTTGGGGGTATCAGGCCACGGCGGGCAGCGGGCCGATCACACCGGCCTGCAGGAACTGCTGCAGCAGCTGGGTGCCAGGTTCGATCAACGCATCGGCGTCGAGGTGGTGCAGGGTGGCGAGCTGCTGCAGCTGCTGCCCGCCGGTGGCTCCCGGCGCCTCGTCGATCAGGATCAGCAGGTGCGCGGCCAACGGGCTGAGCTGGGCGAAGCGCACCACGCCATCGCCGTCGCGGCGGACCAGCAGGCCGGTCGGTTCGGCCGCAGGGGCGACCGGTGCGTCATCGGCGCCGAGGCGGTGGACCGGCCACGCGTACAGCAGCGGCCAGGCCAGCGGTGAGCAGCGCAGCGGTTCCTGCAGCGGGTCGATGCCCGGGGCCGGTGGCAATGGCTCGGCCGCACGCTGGTACAGATCGGTTTCCACCCACTCGTAGTGGGCCAGCTCGGCCAGCGCCGGGTGCGGCAGCTCGGGCTGTGCCTGCAGCCAGTGCACGAATTCGGCCGCCACCGCGGTGAACAGCGGCGTGCGTGCGCGGTGGTGGGCGAAGTAGTGGCGGACCAGCTCGGCCCAGGCCGCTTCGCCGAGCAGGCGCACGCAGACCGGGAAACTGTTGCCGAGCAGGCCCAGCAGGTTGCTGGACAGCAGCCGCTGGTAGACCGCGACCCGCCGCGGGTCGAGGTCGGCCGGGGCCGCCACCTGCTGCGGGTCGCGCAGGTGCGCGGTGAATGCATGCTGCTGCGCGCGCAGGCGCTCGGGCGCATCAGCCATGGGCGACCTCGCGCGGTGTGCCCTGCAGACGGCGGATGGTACGCAGCTCGCCCTGCAGTTCGGCGTAGGGCGGGAAGTTGAAATCGCGTTCCAGCAGGGTCGGGCGCGGCCCGAAGCGGGCGTAGCTGCGCTCCAGCAGCGCCCACACCGGGTCGATCACCGCACTGCCGTGGGTATCGATCTTCAGGTCGGGCGCCTCGTCCAGGTGGCCGGCCACGTGCACGCAGACGATGCGCTGCGCGGGCAGCCCGGCGATGAAGGCGTCGGCATCGTAGCCATGGTTGCAGGCGTTGACGTACACGTTGTTGACGTCCAGCAGCAGGTCGCAGTCGGCCTCGGCCAGCACCGCGTTGGTGAAGGCCAGTTCGTCCATTGCCGGCTGCGGGGCCAGGTAATAGGACACGTTCTCCACCGCGATGCGGCGGCCCAGCAGGTCCTGCACGCGGGCGATGCGCGCGGCGGTATGGCGCACGGCTTCGTCGGTGAAGGGAATCGGCAGCAGGTCGTACAGCTGGCCGTCGTCGCTGCAGTAACTCAGGTGCTCGCTGTACAGCGGCACGCGGTGGCGCTCCAGGAAACGGCCGACCTGCTGCAGCAGCTGGGTATCCAGGGGGGCGCTGCCGCCCAGCGACAGCGACAGGCCATGGCAGCTCAAGGGGTGGCGCCGGGCCAGTTCGTCCAGGGCATCGCCGGCCGGCCCACCGACGTTGATCCAGTTTTCCGGCGCGCATTCCAGGAAGTCAAAATCGCCGGCCGGGGCGTCGTGCAGGTCCTGCAGCAGCGCACGCCGCAGGCCCAGCCCGACGGCCGCCGCAGGCAGCGGCAGCCGTGGGTGGACGACGCTGGCGGCAGCGTCAGTGCTTGGCACCGCACTTGCCTTCGCCGCACTTGCCTTCGGCGGCCTTCTTGTCGCCGGCGGTCTTGGCCTTGGCTTCGGCACCCGCGCCGGCCTTGGCCTTGCCCTTGTCGGCGCCACACTTGCCTTCGGCGCTCTTGCCGTCGGCACCGCACTTGCCCTCGGCATGCTTGGCGGCGTCACCGGCCTTGCTGTCGGCGGCCTTTGCATCACCCGCCTTGGCCGCCTGGCCGGCCACCAGGTAGCCCTGGGCAAGGTCGGTCATGCTCAGGGCCGAAGCACTGGCAGTCACGCCCAAGCCTGCGGCCAGTGCGGTGGCGGTCAGCAGGGAGAGGGTCTTGTTGGAACTGCTCATCGGTCGTACTCCTTGGGTGGTGGGCGGGCGCCCGGGGTGAAACGATGATGCTGCGATCGTACTCAAGGAATCCTCGCCGAGACCTCAAATTTTCGTGAGGTTTGCCGCAGGCGGGAAGGGGGGGCGGGCACGGCATCCACGCATGGCGTGGATCTACCACCGGCCGGCAATTCAAATTTTCGTGAGGTTTGCCGTAGGCGGGAAGGGGGGGGGCGGGCACGGCATCCACGCATGGCGTGGATCTACCACCGGCCCAGTAGATCCACGCCATGCGTGGATGAATGCCCGGATCGCGCGTACAAAAAAGGCCCCTGTCATGCCGACAGGGGCCCCCGGACGCGTTTCCGCTGTTGCAGCGCAGTATCAGACGTGGTCGGTGCTCGACGTCTCGTCGCGCTTCTCGCGCGGCGGCAGCGGCTGCTCACCGTGCACCAGGAACCACACGTTCTCGGCGATGTTGGTGGCGTGGTCGCCCACGCGCTCCAGGTTCTTGGCCATGAACAGCAGGTGGGTGCATGGGGTGATGTTGCGCGGGTCTTCCATCATGTAGGTCAGCAGCTCGCGGAACAGCGCGGTGTACTGCGCGTCCAGGCGGGCGTCGTCCTGGCGCAGGGCGATGGCGGCTTCGGCGTCGTTGTCGCGGTAGGCGGCGATGGCGCGGCGCACCTGCTGCGCGGCCAGGCGGCCGAGGGCGCGCAGGCCCTGGATCTGCGGCAGCGGCGGCACCTTGCCCAGCGCGATCGAACGCTTGGCCACGTTCGCGGCGTAGTCACCGATGCGTTCGATGTCGGCCGGGATGCGCAGGCCGGCCAGGATCTCGCGCAGGTCGCGGGCCATCGGGCCACGCAGGGCCAGGCGCATCACGTCGTGGCTGATCTGCTGCTCCAGCTGGTCGATGGCTTCATCGTTGGCGATGATGCGGTGGGCGGCGTTCTCGTCGCGCTTCTCGATGACGTCCATCGACGCCTCCAGCTGGGCGACGGCCATCTCGCCCATGCGCACGATTTCGGCCACCAGGCGCTGCTGCTCTTCGTCGTAGCTCTTGACGATGTGGTCGTTGGGAAGATTCATGGTCTGCAATCCGGGTAGAGCCAGGCTGCGCCTGGCTGGGACATGTGGCGAGGGGACGACACCAATCAGCCGAAACGACCGGTGATGTAGTCCTCGGTCTGCCGCTGCGAGGGCTGCGAGAAGATCACTTCGGTACGGTCGTGCTCGATCAGGTCGCCCAGGTACATGAAGGCGGTGTAGTCGGACACGCGCGCTGCCTGCTGCATGTTGTGGGTGACGATGACGATGGTGTACTCGTGCTTGAGCTCTTCCACCAGCTGCTCGATGCGGCTGGTCGAGATCGGGTCCAGCGCCGAGGTCGGCTCGTCCAGCAGCAGCACCGACGGGCGCAGGGCCACGGCACGGGCAATGCACAGACGCTGCTGCTGGCCACCGGACAGGCCCAGGGCGCTCTGCCCCAGCTTGTCCTTCACTTCGTCCCACAGCGCGCCCTGGCGCAGCGCCTGCTCGACGCGGTCGGCCATGTCGGCCTTGCTCAGCTTCTCGTGGTGGCGGATGCCGTAGGCCACGTTCTCGAAGATGGTCATCGGGAACGGCACCGGCTTCTGGAACACCATGCCGACCTTGCTGCGCAGGCGGTTCATCGGGTACTTCGGCGAGAGGATGTTCTCGCCGTCCAGCAGCACCTCACCACGCGCTTCCAGCTTCGGGTACAGCGCGTAGATGCGGTTGAAGATGCGCAGCAGGGTCGACTTGCCGCAACCGGAGGGACCGATCAGCGCGGTCACGCGCTTTTCCGGGATCTCAAGGTTGATGCCCTTCAGGGCGTGGAACTTGTCGTAGTAGAAGTCCAGACCACGCGCGGCCAGCTTGACCGGCGACGGCGTGTGCAGGTTCTCGTGCGAGGCCGGCACCGCGATGCGCTGCATGGGCACGGCGTTGGAGAGGTCGTTCATGGCGTTATCCACGGAAAGGTCAGTCATGGGAGATACGGTTGCGCAGCAGGATGCCACGGGCGGCAAGGCTGACCAGCAACACGAAGACAGTCAGCACCAGGGCGCCGGCCCAGGCCAGCACCTGCCAGGATTCATACGGGCTGCCGGCGAACTGGTTCATCACCACCGGCACCGAAGCCATCGGCTGGAAGATGTTGTTGTTCCAGTACTGGTTGCCGAAGGCGGTGAACAGCAGCGGTGCGGTTTCGCCGGAAATGCGGGCCAGCGCCAGCAGGATGCCGGTGATGATGCCGGCCGATGCACTGCGGTACAGCACCTGCACGATCACCTTCCACTGCGGGATGCCCAGCGACAGGGCGGCTTCGCGCATCTGCGAAGGCACCAGGCGCAGCATCTCGTCGGTGGTGCGCACCACCACCGGCAGCACGATGAAGGCCAGCGACAGGGCACCCGCGAAGGCGGAGAAGTTGCCGCCGGTCTGCATCACGTACAGGGTGTAGACGAACAGGCCCAGCACGATGGACGGTGCCGACAACAGGATGTCGTTGACGAAGCGGACCACGGTGCCGGCCTTGCGGGCGTTGCCGTACTCGGCCAGCCAGGTACCGGCCAGCACGCCCAGCGGGGTGCCGATGCCGATCGCCAGCGCACACATCACCGCGCTGCCGAAGAAGGCATTGGCCAGGCCGCCTTCCTGCATCGGCGGCGGCGTCATCTTGGTGAACAGATCAAGATTGATGCCGGCCAGGCCCTTGGAGGCCAGGGTGAACAGGATCCAGCCCAGGAAGAACAGGCCGAACAGGGCGGTGGCACAGGACAGCGCGATGGCGATGACGTTGCCGATGCGGCGGCGCAGGTACAGGGAGTCAGCGGTGGTGGACATCAGTTGCCCTCCTTGCGGGACAGGCGCATCAGCATCAGGCGGGCGATGGCCAGCACGACGAAGGTGACGATGAACAGGACGAAGCCGAGCAGCAGCAGCGCCGAGCGGTAGGTTTCAGTGGCCTCGCCGAAATCGTTGGCGATCAGCGCGGCGATGGTGGTGCCCGGTTCCAGCAGCGAGGGCGACAGGCGCACACTGTTGCCGATCACGAAGGCCACGGCCATCGTTTCGCCCAGGGCACGGCCGAGGCCGAGGAAGACGCCGCCGATGACGGCCGAGCGGGTGTAGGGCAGGACGATGTCCCAGCTCACTTCCCACTTGGTGGAACCCAGCGCGTAGGCCGATTCCTTCAGGCGGGTCGGCACGGTCAGGAACACTTCGCGCATCACCGAGGAGATGAACGGGATGACCATGATGGCCAGCACGAAGCCGGCAGTGAGCATGCCGATGCCCAGCGGCGGGCCCTGGAACATCGGGCCGATGATCGGCCATTCGCCGAGGGTTTCGTTGAGGAACGGGGTGACGTACTCGGTCATCACCGGCACCAGCACGAACAGGCCCCACATGCCGTAGATGATCGAGGGGATGCCGGCCAGCAGTTCGATGGCGGTACCGACCGGGCCACGCAGCCAGCGCGGCGCGACTTCGGTGAGGAAGAAGGCGATGCCGAAGCTGACCGGCACGGCGATGACCATCGCGATGAACGCGGTGACCAGGGTGCCGTAGATCGGGGCGAGGGCGCCGAACTTGTTTTCGACCGGATTCCAGTCGGAAGAGAAGAAGAAGCTCATGCCCTGCATCTGCAGGGCATGGCGGCCGCCCCACAGCATGGACAGCGCGGCGCAGGCCAGGGCGATCAGGACGAAGATGACGGTGCCGACCAGCACCCATCGGAACAGTTTGTCGTTGCGGGCATCACGCGCATCGCGCGTGGACGGGGCTGCTACAGGCTGGGCGATGGCATTCATGGGGACGGCAGGGCCAGGAAAGGGGGCGGCACGACGTGGAAGTGACGGTGCCCGCGCGGGGCGGGCACCGTCGGGTCCATCACTTCAGCTCGGTGCCCCAGTAGGCCTCGATCTGCTTGGTCAGTTCGGCCGGCAGCGGCACGTAGTGCAGCTCGTTGGCCTGGGTCTGGCCGTTCTCGAAGGCCCACTTGAAGAAGGCCAGGGTGTCCTGGTTGCGCTTGGCGTCCTTCGGCTTCTTCTGCATCAGCATGAAGTTGGTGGCGGTGATCGGCCACGCCTGCTCGCCCGGGGCGTTGGTGATGACCAGGTTGAAGTCCTTGGCGCTGGCCCAGTCGGCGCTGGCAGCAGCGGCGGCGAAGGTTTCAGCGTTCGGCTGCACCCAGGTGCCTGCGGCGTTCTGCAGGGCGGTGTACGGCATGGCGTTCTGCAGGGCGTAGGCCAGCTCGACGTAGCCGATGGAGCCCTTGATCTGCTTCACGTAGGAGGCAACGCCTTCGTTGCCCTTGCCACCGACGCCGTCCGGCCACTGCACCGAGGTGCCTTCGCCGACCTTGGTCTTCCACTCCGGGCTGACCTTGGACAGGTAGTTGGAGAAGTTGAAGGTGGTGCCCGAACCGTCCGAACGGTGGACGATGGTGATCTTGCCGTCCGGCAGGGTCACGCCCGGGTTGGCCGCGGCGATGGCCGGGTCGTTCCAGGTCTTGACCTTGCCCAGGAAGATGTCGGCCAGCAGGGCGCCGGTCAGGCGCAGCTTGCCGGCTTCCAGGCCTTCGATGTTGACGACCGGCACCACGCCGCCGATGGCCGACGGGAACTGGGCCAGGCCGGCCTGGGCCAGCTCGTCGCTGCTCAGCGGCTTGTCGGAGGAACCGAAATCAACGGTGCCGGCCTTGATCTGGGCGATGCCGCCGCCCGAACCGATCGACTGGTAGTTGATCTTGGCGCCGGTGGCGGTGTTGTAGTCGGCCGACCACTTGGACACCAGCGGGAAGATGAAGGAAGCGCCAGCGCCGGAGACCTCGGCGGTCACCTTGTCGCCGGCAGCGGCCGGGGCGGCGGCTGCGTCGGCAGCCGGCTGCTGTGCAGCCTGCTTGTCGCCACCGCAGGCCGACAGGCCCAGGGCGATGGCCAGGGAAAGGGCGGCGAGGCCGGCCGAGTGCAGTTTCATGTTCACTCCATAGCGGGGAAGAGCCGACGGCGTCGGCGGATGCGGCTATGAAATGATGTTTTTGTTACAGCCGTATGACGTCCATGACAGAGGTGTCGGACATCACGTTCTGACAAGGGTTTCACGGGGTCAGCGGCCCTGTGGCGGGGCTGCCCGGCGCCGCCCGGGGCGCTGGACTGCGCGCGGCGGGCGGGCACTTTTCGCTTTTGTAGAGTCGAGCCCATGCTCGGCTGACGGGCCGTAGTCGAGCATGGCTCGACTCTACAAAGGCGAAAAGCAGCCGAGCATGGGCTCGGCTCTACAAGGGCTGGGGCCGTGCCGGGCCCCCAAAAGAGAAAGGCGCCAGACCCGAAGGTCCAGCGCCCGGTTGGGATCGGCGGGGGAGAGAGGACCCGCCGACCCCCGTTCCTGCGGGGGAACGCCTTGCTCAGTACTTCAGGTTCTGCGACCAGTAGGTCTCGATCTGCTTGACCAGGGTGTCCGGCAGCGGCACGTAGTCCAGCTGCTTGGCCTGGGCGTCGCCGTTCTTGTAGATCCAGCGGAAGAATTCCTGGGTCGACTTGGCGCCGGCCACGTTCTTCGGCTGCTTGCGCACCAGGATGAAGTTGGTGGCGGTGATCGGCCAGGCCTGCTCGCCCGGGGCGTTGGTCATGACCAGGTAGAAGTCCTTGGCATTGGCCCAGTCAGCGCTGGCGGCCGCGGCCGAGAACGAGGCGTCCGACGGCTGCACGATCTTGCCGGCAGCATTCTTCATCGCCGCGTAGGACATCTTGTTCTGCAGGGCGTAGGACAGCTCGACGTAGCCGATGCCACCCTTGATCTGCTTCACGTAGGCCGCGACGCCTTCGTTACCCTTGCCGCCGATGCCGGCCGGCCACTGGACCGAGGTGCCTTCACCGACCTTGCTCTTCCACTCCGGGCTGACCTTGGACAGGTAGTTGACGAAGTTGAAGGTGGTGCCCGAACCGTCCGAACGGTGGACGATGGTGATCTTGGCGTTCGGCAGGGTCAGGCCGCTGTTCAGGGCAGCGATGGCCGGGTCGTTCCAGGTCTTGATCTTGCCCAGGAAGATGTTGGCCAGGGTCGGGCCGTCCAGCTTCAGCGCGCCCGGGGCGACGCCGGCAACGTTGATGACCGGCACCACGCCGCCGATGACCGACGGGAACTGGGCCAGGCCGGCCGCAGCCAGCTCTTCCGGCTTCAGCGGGGCATCGGAGGAACCGAAGTCCACGGTTGCCGCCTTGATCTGGGCGATACCACCACCGGAACCGATCGACTGGTAGTTGACCTTCTTGCCGGTCGCGGTGCTGTAGTCCGCCGACCACTTGGACATGACCGGGTAGATGAACGAAGCGCCCGCGCCGGTGACATCGGCGGCGTTGGCGGCAAACACGGACGATGCAGCCAGGATGGCGACAGCGGCGCGCGACTTGAAGGCGTTGATCACGGGAGAGACTCCTGGGGTGGTCGAAGGGCGGCTGCCCGACGTTTCGGTGCACATTCCATAACGGTTACGTGACACGCCCGCGTCTGTCATATGACGCAATCGTGACACCCGTCATGAATGTCCCGGAACCCGCGCCAGAGGGCCCGCAAGGCCTTCTGGACAGGGCAGGGAATGGGGCTTCGCGGCCTCCACGGCGCTGCTCCGGCGCCGATGCTGCGCAGGTGTGGCCACCGGGTGGCGGGGGCGAACGGGCGCTGAAACGACGAAGGCACGGCCGGAGCCGTGCCTTCGTTGCAACGCGTGCGTCAGGTCTTACCAGAAGAACTGCGCGCGGGCTTCCAGGATGTTCGGATCGTCATTGACGAAGCCGCGGGCGGTGGAGCTGTACTTCTTGCTGTCCACCATCACGTAGTTGACCATGAACTTGAAGTTCGAACGCCAGTACCAGTTGGCGCCGACGGTCCAGATGTCCATCTTGCCGCCCAGCACGCCATCGACGATCGGCGGACGACCGGCGACCGGGTTGGCCGACAGGTTGCCGTCGTTCAGATCCATGTGGTCATAACGCACGCCCAGCTGCCACTGGCCGCCGGCCGGGTTGTTCGGCAGGCCGGTGCCCGGGGTGCCACCCTTGTAGCTCCAGGTCTCGCCGGTCACGTTCCACACGCCGCTGACGTAGTAGCCGTCGCTGGTGTAGTTGTCGTGGTCGTAGCGCTTGGCCTTGCTGCTGTAGTACTCGGCCTGGGCCTTGAACGGACCCTGGAAGTACATGGCTTCAGCGCCGAGGGTGCTGACGCGGTCGGTGTCGGTCATGTTGCCGCTGTCGACCAGGCGCGCGGTGGCCAGGTCGGCGTTCGGACGGGCACGCACGCGCAGGGTGTCGGCGTCGGCGTCGTAGTCGACGTAGCTCAGGCCGAAGTGCAGGACCTGGCCCTTCTCGTTGATCGGGGCGAAGGTGCCGCGTGCGCCGTAGCCGCTGCCGTGGGCCAGGTTGCGGGTCAGTTCGCGGCCGAAGGCGCTGGCGGTGACCGACCAGTTGTCCTGGCCGTAGCTGTAGGCGCCACCGAGGCGGCGGGCGACCGCGTAGGTGTTGGTGACCGCAGCCTTGGAGATGAAGTCGTTGTTCTTGGTGCTGGACAGTTCTTCCAGGCTGTTCGGCTGCTTGAACTGGCCGGCCTGGATGAAGTGGTTGGCGTTGCCCAGCAGCTTGTACTTGACGTTGGTGTCGAGGAACTTGTCAGCCTTGGCGTCGTAGCCGACGACCCACTCCACGTTGCCCGGGCCCTTGCCCTTCAGCACCAGCTCGGCGCGACGCAGTTCGAATTCGCTGTCCTTGCCATTGCCGGCGTCACCGCCGTTGAGGTCCACGACGTCATTGTCGAACCAGTTGCCGTCGGCCTGGACCAGGCCTTCGAAGGTGATTTCCGAACCGCCGATCACATCGATGGCGACTTCAGCGTGTGCAGCCGGCACGTACAGCGCAGCAGCCACGGCCACCGTCAGGAGTTGGTGATGCAGTTTCATGGAGAGGAGCCTTGCAGGCAGGTGGGAAGATGCGCGCAGGCTAAAAGGTAAAGATTGCGTAAATGTGACAGTTCGCGCGCGGCCGGGATCCGCCGCAGGCCCCGTCGCGTCAGGGGCTGACGATGTAAACGCTTGCATGTGACGCTGGGGTTGCGCACGGATTGCAGTAGATCCACGCCATGCGTGGATGCTTTTCGGTGGCGGGTCAGAGCCCTTTCTGCGAAAGGGATCCGACCCTGGCGATGCACGCCTATGCGACGGTTTTTTCCTTGAAGCGACACAGGTCGGCAATCACGCAGCCCGGGCAATCCGGCTTGCGTGCCTTGCACACGTAACGACCGTGCAGGATCAGCCAGTGGTGTGCATCGAGCAGGAACTCGGCCGGGATCGCCTTCACCAGGCGGTCCTCCACTTCGCGCACATTCTTGCCCGGTGCCAGCCCGGTGCGGTTGGAGACGCGGAAGATGTGCGTGTCGACCGCCATCACCGGTTCGCCGAACGCCGTGTTGAGCACCACGTTGGCGGTCTTGCGGCCGACACCGGGCAGGGCTTCGAGCGCCTCGCGATCGCGTGGCACTTCTCCGTCGTACTTCTCCAGCAGGATCGCGCACGTGGCGATCACGTTCTTCGCCTTCGCGTTGAACAGGCCGATGGTGGCGATGTATTTCTTCAGGCCGTCCTCACCGAGCGCGAGGATCTTCGCCGGCGTGTTGGCTACTGGAAACAAGCGTCGCGTCGCTTTGTTGACGCCCACGTCCGTGGCCTGCGCCGACAGTGCCACCGCCACCAGCAGTTCGAACGGTGAGCTGTATTCCAGTTCGGTCTTCGGGTGCGGGTTGAGTTCGCGCAGGCGGGTGAACATTTCCACCACGTCGGCGCGCGGCATCACGCTGCCACGACGCGCAGGTGCGCGCGTGGTCTTCTTTGCAGTGGCCATTACTGTTCCTTGCCTGCGGCGCGGGCCTTGGCCCGGGCGAGGATCGCGGCCGCCGCAGCGGGCAGCGCGGGTTTCACATCGGGCGCCGGTGCCGGTGTGCGACGTGCATCACGTTCGGCTTCGCGGCGTGCCAGGCGCACAGCGCGTGCGCGATAGCGTTCGCGTGCGGCCCAGGCCGTGCGCAGGTCATGTTGTGCCTGCAGCAGCCGCTGCGGAAGTTCCGGGTGGTCGGGCAGCAGCCGTGCGTCAGCATCGGCGGCGATGTAGTCCATCAGGCCGTTCTGCAGGGCACCATCGAGATCGTCTGCCTGGACCCGGGCAAACAGCTGCACGGGGTTGGGTCGGGATGCCATGGGGTCAGCGGTTCTGGAAGGCCGGCGGGCGGCGCTGCAGGAACGCGCTGGTGCCTTCGCGCATGTCCTCGGTGGCGAACAGCAGGCCGAACTGCGCGCTTTCATACTCCAGGCCGGCTTCCAGGCTGCATTCGCCGCCCACGTGCACGGCATCGAGCAGGCCGCGCAGGGCCAGCGGCGCCGAGCGTGCCAGCTGCCTGGCGACGTCCTGCACGCGGTTGTCGAGTTCGGCTGCCGGCACCACCTGGTTGACGATGCCCAGCGCGAGGGCGCGTTCGGCGTCGATCGGGGCGCCCAGCAGGCACAGTTCCAGGGTGGCGGCGCGGCCGCACAGGCGCAGCAGGCGCTGGCTGCCGCCGAAGCCCGGGATCAGCCCCAGGTTGATCTCCGGCTGGCCGACCTTGGCGGTATCAGCGGCGATGCGCAGGTGGCAGGCCATGGCCAGCTCCAGCCCACCGCCGAGCGCGAAGCCGTTCACTCGGGCGATGACCGGCTTGGGCATGCGCTCGATCTGCCGCATCAGGGCTTGGCCGAGCAGCGAGAAATCACGTCCCTGAACCGCGCTGAGGGTGTTCATTTCGGCGATGTCGGCACCGGCCACGAAGGCCTTGGGGCCGGCGCCGGTCAGCACCACCACGCGGACGTCCGGGTCGGCCGCCGCCGCGCTGAACGCCTCGGCCAGGGCCTGCAGGGTGGCGGCATTGAGGGCATTGAGCTTCTCCGGGCGCTGCACGGTGAGGGTGCGGACGGCACCGTCATCGGTCACGGCGACGGGCTGGTCGGCGGGGGCTGAGGCCACGGAAAGCTCCTGGAACGTTAAAAAAAAGTGAGATTGAACTCTTGAAACGCAGGTGGGTCAAAGCCTGCGTGGTCAGTAGCGGTTACACGTTGTGGCCGGTATCCTAACCCGTCGCCTCAGGGCGGCGCAGAACGTCCCTGAGTTACCACCCCTGGAGAACTGTTTGATGAAGTTGCGTTCTATCGCGGTCGCCGTCGCGGCCCTGGCCCTGACGGGCAATGCCCTCGCCCAGGACGTCGCGTCCGAAAAGGGCAAGCTGAGCTATTACTTCGGTTACGACTACGGCAACAACCTGGCGGAGCTGACCGGTCGTGGTGAGCAGCTGGACATCAACTCGGTGGTGAAGGGTCTGCAGGACGCCTACGCCAAGAAGCAGCCGGCGATCACCGCCGAGCAGCTGAAGCCGGCCGTTGAAGCGTTCCAGAAGCGTGAGCAGGGCCGTGCCCAGGCCGCCAAGGCCGAGTACGAAAAGGCTGCTGCCGAAAACAAGACCAAGAGCGACCAGTTCGTTGCGGCCAACAAGGCCAAGGCGGGCGTGCAGACCCTGCCGAGCGGCGTCCAGTACCGCGTGATCGAAGCCGGCAAGGGTGCCAAGCCGACCCAGGCCAACACCGTGCAGCTGGAAGTGGCCGGTCCGTACCCGTTCGGCCAGCGTCCGACCGAAGCCCGTCCGGCCCAGCAGATTCCGTCGATCAAGGTCAGCGAAGTCGAAATGAAGGCCATGCGCGAGACCCTGCTGCAGATGCCGGCTGGCTCGAAGTGGGAAATCACCCTGCCGCCGGATCAGGCCTACGGTGCCGACCCGCGCACCGGCTTCCCGCCGAACGTGGCGGTGCAGTTCGAAGTCAAGCTGGTCAGCGTCAAGTAAGTCGAAGCAACATCAATGCAATGCAGACAACGCGCCGGTGGCTTCCACCGGCGCGTTTCTGTTTCCGCTGCGGGGCGCGTGCGCCAACCCGGTAGAGTCGACCGTTGGTCGACTGCTCTTACCGCGCTGCGCGCGATAGTCGACTGACAGTCGACTCTACCGCCCATCCGCGTGTCGTGATCGTCCCCAACCGCAGCCATTCGCGCTACTGTTGCAGGGTGCAAACTACGGAAGAACCGGCGCGTGTTGTCGCAAGCCCCTGCATTGGAGTGTGCAAGCTGGATCACAACCGGCTGTGCGCCGGGTGCGGGCGGCATATCGATGAAATCGCAGGGTGGTCGACGATGAGCGACCGCGAACGCAGCCGCATCCTGCATCGCGTGCAGCCCCTGCGCGAACAGCTGCAGCAGTCGCTGCGCGGATCACTGGCCGACCATGAACGCCTGCTGCGCGCGCTGCATCCGCTGGCCGAACCGCCGCAGGGCGATGGCTGGAACCGCAGCGAACTGAGTGACCTGCTGCCGCCCGGCCCGCCGGTGGAAGCCGCGGTGCTGGCCGGCATCGTGCCGCGTGCCGGCGGTGCCCAGGTCATCCTGACCCGCCGCACCGAGACCCTGCGCACCCATGGTGGCCAGGTCGGATTTCCCGGTGGACGCACCGAGCCGGACGACCGCGATGCCCTGGCCGCCGCACTGCGCGAGAGCCAGGAAGAAATCGCGCTGGCACCGGGCCAGGTGCAGGCGCTGGGCTACCTCGATCCGTTCGTGACCATCACCGGTTACCGGGTGACCCCGGTGGTGGCGGTGGTCGATCCGGATTTCGTGCCGGTGCCGCAGCCGAGCGAGGTGGCCGAGGTGTTCGAGGTGCCGCTGGATTACCTGATGGCCGCCGACAACCTGCGCCAGGTCGAGATCAACCATCGTGGCCGCGTGCGCCATGTCCTCGAATACGGCTGGCCTGGCCAGCGCATCTGGGGCGCAACCGCTGCCATCCTCTACAACTTGCGTCGCCGTCTGGAGCAAGTGCAATGAAGCCGATCGATCCGCCGTGGACCACCCTGGTCGATGTCGCCACGCTGGCCGCCGCCCTCGATGGCGACGTGCGCGTGGTCGATGCCCGTGCCACCGCCAGCACGGCCGTGCGCGTGGTGGATGCGCGCGCCGCGCTGGCTGACCCGCAGGCCGGGGCAGGGCAGTACGCGGCCGGGCATATCCCCGGCGCGGTCCATGCCGATCTCAACCAGGACCTTTCCGACCTGCGCCGCAGCGGCCATGGCCGCCATCCACTGCCCGACAGCGACACCTTCGCCGCGCGCGTGGGCCAGTGGGGCATCGGGCCGGACACCCAGGTCGTGGTCTACGACGGCAGCGACGGCAGCATGGCGGCCGCCCGCCTGTGGTGGCTGCTGCGGCTGCTCGGCCACAGCCGGGTGGCCGTGCTCGACGGCGGCATTGCCGCCTGGCAGGCCGCGGGCCATGCGCTGGCCACCGGCCACAGCGAGGTGACCGCGCAGCCGCCTTACCCGGGCCGCTTCGACACCACCCAGGTGGCCTCGGCCGACGAAATCGCCGCGCGCCTCAAGCATGCCCCGGGCTGGCTGGTCGACGCCCGCGCCGGCGAGCGCTTCCGTGGCGAAGTCGAGCCGCTGGACCCGGTGGCCGGCCACGTGCCCGGCGCGGTCAACCGCCCGTTCGCCTTGAACGTCCTCGACGGCCGCCTGCGCGACCCGCAGGAACTGCGCGCCGAACTGCAGGGCGTGATCGGCAGCCAGGACCCCGAGCGCGTCGTGCTGATGTGCGGATCCGGCGTGACTGCCTGCCACCTGCTGCTGGCGATGGAAAGCGCCGGCCTGAGCGGCGCCCGCATCTACGCCGACTCCTGGAGCGGCTGGGTCAGCGACAGCACCCGCCCGGTCGCCACCGGCGCCTGAAAGCGCACGGGGTCGGATCCGTTTCCCAACGGGAAACTGCTCTGACCCCAATCGCGCGGGTAGTCGCGCAGGGCGCAGTCGAGCGCGGCTCGACTCTACAAAAAGCGCATTTCGATTGATTTGACCCCGTGCCGACCAACGGTCGGCACCCACCATCAGCAGCTTCCAGATTGGGGTCAGAGCCCGTGCAGTCCCGACAGATCGCGGGAAACTGTCGAAGGCGGGGTGGGTCCGGTTGAGGGGGCGTGAGCCGCATGGATGCGGCGACCGAGCTTACAGGGACGTACTTGCAGCGTCCCCCTCAACCGGACCCACCCCGCCATCCCTCAGGAAGCCAGCTTCTGTTGTTGCTCTGGCTTCGGCCTCTGCAGGTGCAGGGCGCAGCCCTGCCGATTACCCCAACCCCTGCAACGGCACCTTCGCCAGCACCCGCGCCCACGGAAACAACGGCCCCGGATCCCGCTTGCGCGCCACCGTCAGCCCCGCATCATCACTGGCCGGCACCTGCTCCAGATCCAGCTGGTCATGCCCGGCGATGCGCTGCAGCGACGGATACCGTGCCACCAGCGCCAGCAGCAGCGCCTCCAGCGCCACCAGCTGCGCCTCGGTATACGGCTCGTCCATCGCCTGGTGGCGGCTGTCGAACCAGTGCGGGTAACGCCCGGTGTTGACCAGCTCGATCCCCACCGTATCGGCGTTCATGCCGCGCACGTGGTGAGCGATGCGCTCCGGCGCCACGTACTGCACCACGCTGCCGTCGCGGTCGATGTAGAAATGCCCGCTGTTGCCCGCGCCGCTGTCATACAGCACGCGCTCGCCATACTCGCGGGCCATCGCCAGGTCGGGCAGCTCGGTGCAGTGGATCACCACCATCCGCAGGCTGTCGGCATCACGCAGGGGCAGGCGATCGTGGTAGGGCAGGGGCTGCAGCTGCAGGCCGGGCAGGAGCGGGGTGGGCATGCGGCGATGCTAGCATTGCAGGATGAACCTGCCTTCCCGATCGACGTTGAACCGCTCCCTGGGAGCGCATGCATGAGCCGCGGCCACTGCATCCTGTCCCACGGCTTCGAGAGCGGCCCGGAGGCCACCAAGGTCACCGCCCTGGCCGAGGTTGCCGAGCGCCTGGGCTGGACCCACGAGCGCCCCGACTACACCGACCTGGACGCGATGAGCGAGATCAGCCGCGTCGGCGACGTGCGCACCCGCCTGCAGCGTCTGGTCGAGCGTGCCGCCGCGGCCGCCACCCAAGGCCCGGTGGTGCTGGCTGGCTCCAGCCTGGGCGCCTACATTTCCGGCATCGCCTCGCTGCAGGTGCCGGTGGCCGGCCTGTTCCTGATGGTGCCGCCCACCACCATGGGCCCGATGCCGGCGCTGGACGCCGCTGCCGTGCCGACCACCGTGGTCCAGGCCTGGCATGACGAGGTGGTGCCGGCCGCCGGGGTCATCGCCTGGGCGCAGGCGCGCTCGGCGCAGCTGCTGCTGGTGGACGACGGCCACCGCCTGGAACGCCACGTGGAGGCCTCCGCGCAGGCCTTCGAGCGCCTGCTGCGCCAGCTGTGAAGCCCGGGCGCACGGCGCGCCCGCCCGCTTTGACTACAATGGCAGCCCCGCCGCCCCCGGCGCGGGCCTGCCGGCCGTGTCCACGGCCCTCCTTTCCGACTGGCCCGGCCCCTGTGCCGCGCCCGACCACCTGCGAACCGATCCCGTGAAATTCTTCGTCTCCTGCGCCAAGGGCCTGGAATACCTGCTTGCCGATGAACTGTCGGCCCTGGGCCTTGGCAAGGCCACCGCCACCATTGCCGGCGTCAACGCCGATGGCGAACTGGAGCAGGCGCTGCGGATCGTCATGTGGTCGCGCCTGGCCAGCCGCGTGCTGTGGCCGATCGACGAGTTCGAATGCCCGGACGAGCAGGCCCTGTACGACGGCGTGCGTGCGCTGCCGTGGCATGAGCACATCAAGCCGGAAATGACCCTGGCGGTGGACGCGCACGTGTCCGGCGACAAGATCACCCACGCGCGCTTCGCCGCGCAGCGGATCAAGGACGCCATCGTCGACCGCATGCGCGATGAAGGCCTGGAACGCCCCTCGGTCAACACCGACCTGCCCGACGTGCGCGTGAACCTGTCGCTGCGCAAGGGCCGTGCCTCGCTGTCGATCGATCTCGGCGGCGGCCCGCTGCACCGCCGTGGCTGGCGTGGTGCTGCCCACGAGGCGCCGCTGAAGGAAAACCTGGCCGCCGCGCTGCTGATGCGCGCGCAGTGGCCGCGCCTGCACGCCGCCGGTGGTGGCCTGCTGGACCCGATGTGCGGCAGCGGCACGCTGCTGATCGAAGGCGCGCTGATGGCCGCCGACGTCGCCCCCGGCCTGATGCGCCATGGCAGCCTGCCGCCGAGCCGCTGGCTGGGCTTCGACAAGGCCGCCTGGAAGACCATCCAGAGAGAAGCGCGTGACCGCGAAGCTGCTGGCCTGGCCGCGCTGAAGCCGGTCATCCACGGCAGCGACATCGACCCGGTGGCCATCCAGGCCGCCCGCGAGAATGCCGAAGTGGCCGGCGTGGCCCACGCCATCCGCTTCACCCGTGCGGACGTGGCCGACCTGGCCGCACCGGAGCAGGAAATCGGCGCGGTGGTCTGCAACCCGCCCTACGACGAGCGCCTGGCCGCCGATCCGGCGCTGTACCGCGCGCTGGGCAACGCCCTGCAGAAGGCCGTGCCGCAATGGCGCGCCAGCCTGCTGTGCGGCAATGACGAACTCGCTTTCGCCACCGGCCTGCGCGCCGGCAAGAAGTACCAGATGTTCAACGGTGCGCTGGAATGCGCGCTGATCGTCTGCGACCCGATCGCCGTGCCGGGCCGCGACCCGGCGCAGCCGCGCGAGCTGAGCGAAGGCGCGCAGATGGTGGCCAACCGCCTGCGCAAGAACCTGAAGAAGTTCAAGAGCTGGCGCGCGCGCGAGGACATCACCTGCTTCCGCGCCTACGATGCCGACCTGCCGGAATATGCGGCGGCCATCGACGTCTACGAAGAAGATGGCGGCCAGCGCCGCACCTTCCTGCACGTGCAGGAATACGCCGCACCGGCCGCGATTCCGGAAAACGACGTGCGCCGTCGCCGCAACGAACTGCTGGCCGCCGCGCGCGAAGTGTTCGGCGTGCCGCCGGAGCAGGTGTCGATGAAGTCGCGCGAGCGCGGCAAGGGCGGCAGCAAGTACGGTCGCTTCGAGCAGCGTGACGAGTTCATCGTGGTGCGCGAAAACAACGCGCTGTTGCAGGTGAACCTGTTCGACTACCTCGATACCGGCCTGTTCCTGGACCACCGCCCGCTGCGCCGGATGATGGCCGAGCAGGTGCGTGGCAAGCGTTTCCTCAACCTGTTCTGCTACACCGGCGTGGCCAGCGTGCAGGCGGCGGTGGCCGGCGCGGCCAGCACCACCAGCGTCGATCTGTCGGCCACCTACCTGCAGTGGTGCTACGACAACCTGGCGCTGAACGGCCAGGGCGGCAACCAGCACCTGCTGGTGCAGGCCGATGCGATGGCGTGGCTGGAAGGCGATCGCGGCCAGTACGACGTGATCTTCTGCGATCCGCCGACGTTCTCGAACTCGGCCCGTGCCGACGACTTCGATGTGCAGCGCGAGCAGCTGAAGCTGCTGCGTGCGGCGGTGGCGCGCCTGGCGCCGGGCGGCGTGCTGTATTTCTCCAACAACTTCCGCCGCTTCAAGCTGGAAGAAAACGCCATCGCCGAGTTCGCCCAGTGTCGCGAGATCACCGCGCGCACGATTGGCCCGGACTTCGAGCGCAACGCGCGCATCCACCGCGCGTGGGAACTGAAGCGCCTGGGCTGACCGGGTACCTGGGGTCGGATCCCCTGCGCGCAGCGCAGGGGCTCTGAGCCCGGCTGCAGCCGTAGTAGATCCACGCCATGCGTGGATACGCGATGCCTGGGGATGGGGTCAGAGCCCTTGCGCTGCGCGCAAGGGATCCGACCCCGGCCGCGTCGGGTCGCACGTCTAGTAGATCCACGCCATGCGTGGATACGCGATGCCTGGGGATGGGGTCAGAGCCCTGGCGCAATGCGCAAGGGATCCGACCCCGGCTGCCGGGTTACAAAAACGCCACCACCAGGCCGAGAACCGGCAGCGCGATGGCCAGCGGTGCGATCCACGTCTGCCGGTACGGGTACAGGCCAAAGGCCAGCGGCACGCCGGCCAGGGTCAATGCACCCAGCCACAGCACCGGGCCCATCGCCCAGCCGTGGTCGACCACGCACAGCGCGAACGCGACCGTCAGCAACACCCAGCCCAGCACGCGCCACTGCGTGCGCCGTGCCGGCGTCGCGGCGGCCTTGCCGTGCAGGTCCTGCTGGTGCTTTTCCATCGCCAGCGACAGCGCGGTGAACGCGGAGAACGACAGGGTCAGGGCCAGCAGCATCATGCGCTGGCCTCCGCTTCGGTAGCCGCAGGCGCAGCCGGTGCCTTGGCGGCTGCAGCCGCCGCTGCGCGCTTCTTCTTTTCAGCCGCGCTCAGCGGCGGCGTCCAGCGCTGCATGCGCCAGCCGCACATCGCCAGCATCGCGCCGAAGGCAAGCATCGACAGATCGAAGCCGGCCAGCACCCAATCGCCACTGAGCAGGGTCACGCCCAGGTGCGCATGGGTGGTCAGGGCATTGACCACCGGCACCAGCGCGAAGGCGGCTGCGCCGATGTACAGCTGCCACGCCCACATCATCCGCTTGGGCCAGATGAAGGCGGCCAGCAGGGCGGCGCCCCAGGCGTAGAAGAACACGTTGGCCTCGGCGTTGGAGCGCTCGGCCATCTCCAGCGGCAGCAGGCGGTTGCCCCAGAAGTAGGCGGCAAACGCGATCGGCAGGCCGGCCACGGCGCCGATGTTCAGCGCATCGACCAGGCGCAGGCCGAAGCCGATGCGTCCGCTCTTGGCGTGCTTGGGCCGTTCCTTCACCGCCCACAGCACCACGCCGCTGGCCACCATCAGGCAGCCGGTCAGGCCGGACAGGAAGAACAACGCACGCAGGCCCCAATCAGCGAAGCGGGCCAGGTGCAGGCCATACATCACGCCACGGGTGGCGGTGGCGCCGCCGGAGGGCGGGCTCTCCTGCAGCAGCGTGCCGCTGGCCATGTCATAGCGCAGCGCCGGGGTATCGGTGGACAGCCGCTTGCCGTCGCGCTGGCGGATGTCGATGACCGCGTTGGCGGCGCCCGGGTTGGTCACGGTGAAGCCGCCCACTTCCACGCCCTTCCAGTGCGCGCGCGCACTGTCCAGCAGCTGCGCGATCGGCATCGGCACCGCGCGGCCCTCGGCCGGTGCGCTCACCTCGGGCATGCCACCGAAGGCTTCGGCGAAGAACTTGTCCTCGTCCTGCGGGTAGGCCACTTTCACGCCCCACGGCAGGTACATGATCATCAGGGTGACGATGCCGGTGTAGGTGATCATCGCGTGGTAGGGCAGGGCCATCACCGCGCTGACGTTGTGGAAATCCAGCCACGACCGCAGGCCCTTGTCCTTGCGGAAGGTGAAGAAGTCCTTGAAGATTTTCTTGTGGGTGATGACGCCGGTGATGATCGCCACCAGCATGAACATCGCGCAGAAGCCCACCAGGTAGCGCGCCCAGTACACCGGGATGTAGTGCAGGTCGAAATGCAGGCGGTAGAAGAAATCACCGCCACGGGTGTCGCGCGCCTTCAGTTCGCCGCCGGTGTTCGGGTCCAGCGTTGCATCGCCGAAGGCACCGCGACGGCCCTTGGACGGATCGGCCTGGTCGGCAGGCACGCGCCAGAAAGTGCTCATGGCCGGGTTGCGCGGCTGCGGCAGCGTCACGTACCACATCTCGGCGTTACCGGCCTTGTCCTGTAGGAAGTCGATGGCGCGCTGCGCGGCTACGTCGGTGCTGACCTTGGCGCTGGGCAGCTCCGGGCGCATCCAGCGGCTGATTTCCTCGCGGTAGTAGCTGGCGGTGCCGGCCATGAAGATCAGCAGCAGCAGCCAGCCGACCAGCAGGCCGGTCCAGGTGTGCAGCCAGGCCATCGACTGGCGGAATCCGTTCTTCATGCCCAGGCTCCCAGCAGGCGCGACGCGGCGGCCAGCAGCAGGGTGGGGCCAAGGATGCCGACCCAGGCGCGCAGTGCGCTGCGCGTAGCAAAGGCCCACAGCGCGGCGCAGGCGGCGACCACGATGGCCAGCAGCATGCCGGTCAGCACGGCCTGCCCGCGCGCGGCGGGCAGCGCCACGGCGCAGAACACGCTGGTCATCGAGGCCAGCGCGTAGCCGCCGAAGATCGCGGCCAGGGAACGGGACAGCACTCCCCAGCGTTCGCTGGCGAAGAAGGTGCTGAGGCGGGAGCTGGCAAGTTCGGGCGAGCGGTCCACGGCGGTCCTGCAGGTTCGTTGGAAGAAAGGCCGGCGCACCGAAGCGCGCCGGAGGTGGCCATCCGTGGCCGGGCGCCGGTCGCAGAACCGGCGCCATCCATCAGGGCATCAGAGCTTCCAGCGCAGGGTCATGGTGACGTTGCGCGGTTCGCCCCAGTACACGCCGTTGTAGAAACCGACGTTGCTGTAATACTTCTTGTCCAGCAGGTTGCTGATGTTGAGCTGGGCGCTGAAGTTCTCGTTGAAGCGGTAGCCGCCGGCCAGGTTCAGCAGGTAGAACGCGTCCTGCTGGATGACGCCGGGTTCGGTGCGGCCGCTGGTCAGGTAGTCGGCCGCCGGCTTGGTGCTGGCGCGCCAGATGCGGCTCTGCCAGGTGGCACCGCCGCCCAGCCAGAAGCGGCCATCGATGCCGCCCGGACGCCAGCTGGCGTTGAGGCGGAAGGTGTCCTGTGGGGTGGTGCTGTTCTGTACCACGCCGAGCTGGCTGCGGCTGACGGCGTGGGCGAAGCCCGCCGAGAGGTTCCAGCTTTCGCCGATACTGCCCTGTGCTTCCACTTCCCAGCCGTGCACCTTGTTGCCCTTGCCGGTGGAGCGGTAGGCCTGGGTGCCATCCGGAAGCGAATTCAGCGGCACCGAATCATCGACCTCGGCCACATTGTCCTTCTCGCCCTCGAAGATCGCCGCCGAGGCATTCAGCAGGCCGTCGAAGAACTCGGCCTTCAGGCCGCCTTCGTACATCTTGCCGACCACCGGCTCCAGGTAGCTGCCGTTCTTGTCGCGGTAGTTCTGCGGCGCGAAGATGTCGGTGTAGCTGGCATAGGCGCTGAGCACGCGGTTGAAGTCGTACACCACGCCGGCGTACGGCGTGGTCTGGTCCTTGGGCTTGTAGCCGGTGCGCGTGGTGCCGGTGCGGTTGCCGCTGCTGTCGTAGCTGTAGCGCCAGGTCTTGGTTTCCCAGTTGCCGTAGCGCACGCCGGCCACCACCAGCAGCGGGTCGGCCAGGCGCAGGCGGGTAGCCACGTAGGCCGCCTGCTGGCGAAGCTCATCCTGCGAACCCAGGTAGCCCGGACGGGTCACCGACAGCGGCGCGACATCGCCGGTCCAGTTCCGCCAGTCGGGCACCTGGGTGTAACTGGTGGGGTAGGGGTCGATGGATGCCGACGGGTACTCGCCCTTGCGCACCGACTGGCCTGCGCCGAACACCACTTCCTGGGTGTGGCCGAACAGTTCGAAGCTGCCGGTGGCGTTGACGTCCGCCACATCCATCGTGCTGTCTTCGACGAAGTTGCCGATGTAGGCCAGCACGCCGGTGCCGTCGGCACGCGGGTAGCCCTGCGCGCCATACCAGACCGCGCCATCGGTGTTGCGCTTGGCGCGGCTGATCGCGGCCTTCACTGACCAGTGGCTGCCCAGCTGCTGTTCCAGCCGCGCGAAGGTGGTCTTCTCGATGATCGGCCAGCTGCTCCACGACGCCGAGAAGTTGGTCGAGCGCGGCAGGTTGGCCGGTGTGCCGTCCGGGCCCCAGTACGGCACCACGCCCCAGGTCACGCCGCTGGTATGCGGCGACTGGTATTCGTAGCCCACCTCGAACAGCGTGCTGTCGGTCAGGTCGGCCTGGACGATGCCGTAGAACACGTCCTTGTCCAGCTGGTAGACATCACGGAACGAGTCGCTCTGCTGCTTGGCGGCGACCACGCGCGCGCGGATGCGGCCGTCCCAGGCGATCGGGCCGCCCAGATCGGCTTCCAGACGCTGGTTGCCCCAGCGGCCCAGGGTCAGGTTGGCACCCATCTGGAAGGTGTCGGTCGGGCGCTTGCGCACCATGCTGATGGTGCCGGACGGGTCACCGGCGCCGGTGGTCAGGCCGGTGGCACCGCGGATCACTTCGATGCGCTCGTAGATCACGTTGTCGGTGTTGGTCTTGATCGACCCACCGAACGTGTTGAGCATGCCGTCGATCTGGAAATTGGTGATGTTGTAGCCACGCGAGACATAGTTGATGCGCTCGCTGTCGGTGACCGCCACATGCACGCCGGTCACCTGGCCCATCACATCGGACAGCGAGAACAGGCCCATGTCATCCAGGCGCTGGCGGGTGATGACGGTGACCGACTGCGGCGTCTCGCGCAGGGACAGGTCCAGCTTGGTCGCACTGCGGGTGTTCTTCACTGTGTAGCCGTTCTGGATCTCGCCGTCGGCGGTTACTTTCACCGTGTCCAGCGTGCGCGCATCGGCGGCGGACGGTGCATCGGCGTGGGCCAGCGGGGCACACAACAACGTGGCCAGGGCCAGCGCCAGGGGGGAAACGACGGGAATGTTCGGTCGGGCCATACAGTGCGATTCCATGCAGGAGGAAAACATCAGCGATGGAATCCATGCGTGCGGGCGCCTGCGCGGAATCGCGCGACCCGAGGCATCTCCCATCGCCACGCGCTGACGGCCAGGGCCGTCGGCGCACGAGGAGCCGGGGATGTACACGGGCGGAAGCGCGGTGGGGGCGCCAGGTGGCTGAGCGTACAACCGATCAGTAAATGATAGGCATTCGCATTTCGTTAATCAAGCATGGGTTGGCCGGGGCCGGGGCCGGCCTTCAGCGCGAAGCGCAGGCGCGGGTGACGTCGTCGTTGAGCTGCCGCTGCGGCGTGCGCGTGCCGAACCACTCGGCCATCTCGCGGCGCGCCCGCGCCTTGTCGCAGGCCTCGGCGTTGCTGGCGGCCTCGATGACCGTGCCGGATCCCTGCGGCGCACTGCGGCCGGCGTTGGCCTGAAGCTGACGGCGCGCATCGCGGAGCTCGCGGTCGACCCGCTCCGATTCCTGCCAGCTGAGCTTGGGATCACGCACGATCGGCCGCGTCACGCCCGTATCCTGCCCGCTCGGGCAGGGCAGCGTCTGGTAGACGCTACGACCGCCATCGTTGCACTTGTACACACGCTGCGCGCACGCATCACCTGCCGCCGCCAGCAGTGGCAGCAACACCCATATCCTTCGCATGGATCCCCCCACGGGCCACCTTGGCCCGCATGGCGCGGGAGCATAAGGAGTGCGACCCCGGTCGCGCAATATGCCTTCGTCTTCCGCCAGACATGGGGTCAGAGCCCGTTGCGCAGCAACGGAATCCGACCCCGTGCCGACCAACGGTCGGCACCCACCATCAGCAGCGGGAAACTGTCAGGGGCGGGGCGGTGTGGGTGGGCAGGACCGTTGGCGCCATGGATGGCGCCATCGAGCCCCCATGGACGGGTTTACGGCGTGTCCTGCCCACTCACACCGCCCCGCCATCCCACGGAATGCAGGCTTTTGCCGTTGACGTTGACGTTGCCGCTGCGGGTGCAGGGCGCAGCCCTGCCGGAAACCCACTCAGAATCTGAACAGCACCGTCGCCGCATGCAGCAGCACCCCGATCAACCCACCCACCAGCGTGCCGTTGAACCGGATGAACTGCAGGTCGCGGCCCACGCTCAGTTCCAGCTGCTCGACCAGGTGCCGCTCGTCCCAGCCCTTCACCGTCTGCGCGATGTGCGTGGTCACCCCCTCTCGCAGGCGCTCGGTCAACCGCTGCGCACCCTCCAGCAGATGCTGGTTGAGCGCATCGCGCAGCGCCGGATCGGCCTGCAGCGTCGCACCCAGCGATGCCAGGCTGCGCTGCAGGTGACCGACCAGCGCCGAATCCTCGCGCTGCAGGTCCGCGCGCAGGCTGGCGTGGATGCGCGCCCACAGCCCCTGCACATACTCCTGCAGGGCCGGGTGGTCGATCATTTCCTGCTTCAGCTGTTCGATGCGCTCGGCCAGCGCCGGGTCTTCGCGCAGGCGCTGCACGTAGTTGCCCAGCCAGGTCTCGTAATCCTGCCGCAACGGATGCTGCGGCTCGGCCAGGACCTGCTGCAGCTCCTCCAGCACCGCACGCGCCAGGCGCTCGGCCAGGCTGTCACCGATCTCGTCGATCGGCTTGATCCAGTTCACCGTGTTCGACAGCGTCGGCCACTCGCGCTGGATGTAGCGCACGATCAACTGCGAAGCGCGCTCCTTCACTTCCGGTTGTTCCAGCCAGCGGCCGAGCCGCTGCAGGCCCTCGTCCAGCACGCGCTGGTGGCGGCCATCGGCGGTCAGCAGGGCCAGCAGTTCGCCAGCGGTGGAGGCCGCGTTCCACTGTCGCAGCTGTTGCACGACGAAGCTGTGCAACTGCCGGCGCACGGCGCCTTCGTCGAAGAAATCCAGGGCCTGCAGCGCCCAGCCACGGGCCATGTCGGCCAGCATCCGCGAACGCGCCGGGTCGGCCAGCCAGCTGCCGAGACGGCTGGCCGGATCGAACACCTGCAGCTTGGCCAGCAGCACGCCCGGTTCCAGGAACTGGTCGCGCACGAACAGGGCAAGGCTGTCGCCGATGCGTTCCTTGCTGCGGGGGATGATCGCCGTGTGCGGAATGGGCAGGCCCATCGGCCGCCGGAACAGCGCCACCACCGCGAACCAGTCGGCCAGCGCGCCCACCGCGGCGGCCTCGCAGAAGGCCGACACCCAGGCCCAGCCACCGCGCTCACCCTGCCAGTGGCTGACCGCGAACCCGGCCAGCATCAACAGCAGCAGGCCCAGGGCGATGGCTTTCAGGCGTCGCAGCTGCGCGCGACGCGGATCGATGGCAGACGTCATGGGGGGAGTCTAACCGGCACCGCATGAGCGTCCGGTAGTGCCGGCCGCTGGCCGGCATCCAATGGGCCGTGATGCCGTATCGGCGTTGCCGGCCAGCGGCCGGCACTACCGGTTACTGGGTTTCGAGCTGCTTCCGCAGCGCGGCCAGCTGCGCGCGCAGGGTGTCGTTCTCGCGGGTCAGGGCGACCACGCGACGACGCAGCGCCGGGGCGTCCTCGCCCAGCTGCTCCAGTGCGGACAGCACTTCGGCATCGCGGCTGGCGACCTCATCCTCGCTCGGCTCCTCGAAATCCATCTCGGCCGCTTCAGGCTTCGGTGCGCGCGGCTTGCGCTTGGATTCGCGCACGCGCTTGGCTGCCTGCTTCAGCTCGTCCTTGCCACCGGCGGCGGCCGCGCGCTGCTCCTCTTCCGGCAGGTCGGCCACGGCCGCAGCCGCGCTGATCGAGATCACGCCGGCCTTCACCGCTTCCACCACCTCGGCCGCGGCCTGGGCGTGGATGCGCTCGATCATGCCGACCTGGCTGGTGCTCAGCTTGGCTTCGCGGGCCAGTTCGGCACGGCTGACCTTCGGTGCGGGCTCCCACGGCGGGCTGTCTTCGCCTGCGTCGTCGGCCGGTTCGGCGGTGCCGTCGCTCTCGCGCTGCAGCTGCGCCTGTTCCACCTGCTTGCGGGCGGACAGGATGTCGCGCTTGCGCAGGGCCAGTACGCCGCGCTGGAAGTCGGACACGCTGCGGCGGCCCAGATGCTGCTCGATCATCCACAGGTGCACGTCTTCCATGCTCTGGAAGCGGGTGTTCTGCACGGTGTTGAACGGCAGGCCGTGCTTCTGGCAGATGCCGAAGCGGTTGTGGCCGTCCACCAGCACATCACCCCACAGCACCAGCGCGTCGCGGCAGCCCTCGGCCAGGATGCTGCGCTCCAGCGCGTCATGTTCGTCCGCGGTCAGCGGGTCGATGTAGGCCTTCAGTTCTTCTTTGACGACGATGTCCATGGGCACGGCAACAGTCAGGAGCGGAACCGACCATTGTACCCGCTCGCCGGCGCCGGCCCGGGCTCAGGCGGTGGCCCGGATCATCTCGCCCAGGGTGCCGGTGATCTGGTCGATCTGCGCCTTGTCCACGATCAGCGGCGGCGACAGGGCGATGATGTCGCCGGTGCAGCGCACCAGCAGGCGGCCATCGTGGAAGCAGCGCCGGTACACCTCGTAGCCGCGGGCGCCGGCGGCATCGCGGCGTGGCGCCAGCTCGACCGCGCCAACCAGGCCGAAGTTGCGGATGTCCACCACGTTCGGCAGCCCCTGCAGGGCATGCAGGCGCTCCTGCCAGTATTCGCCCAGCTCGATGGCGCGCTCGAACAGGCGCTCCTCGGCGTGGATGTCCAGGGTGGCCAGGGCGGCCGCGCAGGCCAGTGGGTGGCCCGAATAGGTATAGCCATGGAACAGCTCGATGGCCTGCGCCGGGCCCTGCATGAAACTGGCATGCACCGCATCGCCGACCAGGACTCCGCCCAGCGGCACCGCCCCGTTGCTGACGCCCTTGGCGAAGGTCAGCAGGTCCGGCGTGACCCCGAAGCGCTGCGCGGCGAAGGGCATGCCGACCCGGCCGAAGCCGGTGATGACCTCGTCGAACACCAGCAGGATGCCGTGCTGGTCGCAGATCTCGCGCAGCCGCTGCAGGTAGCCGGGGGAGGGCAGGATCACCCCCGCCGAGCCAGCGACGGGCTCGACGAACACGGCGGCGATCGTGGACGCATCGTGCAGCGCGATCAGGCGTTCCAGATCGTCGGCCAGTTCGGCGCCGTGGCGCGGCAGTCCCTTGCTGAACGCGTTGCGCTCCAGGTCCAGGGTGTGGCGCAGATAGTCGACGCCGCCCAGCTGCAGGCCGAACTGCCGGCGGTTGTTGGGCAGGCCGCCGAGGGCCATGCCGCCGAAGCCGACCCCGTGGTAGGCCTTTTCGCGGCTGATGAAGCGGGTGCGCTGGCCCTCGCCACGCAGGCGATGGTGGGCCAGCACGATCTTCATCGCGGTATCCACCGCCTCCGAGCCGGAGCTGGTGAAGAACACATGGTTGAGCCCGGCCGGTGCCAGCGCGGCCAGCCGCTGGGCCAGGGCGAAGGCCGGTGGCGATCCCATCTGGAAGGCCGGCGAGTAATCGAGCGTGGCCGCCTGTTCGGCGATGGCCTGGACGATGCGCGGCCGCGCGTGGCCGGCGTTGCAGCACCACAGGCCGGCGGCGCCGTCGAGGATGCTGCGCCCGTCGATGTCCTCGTAGTGCATGCCCTCGGCACGCACCAGCATGCGCGGCGCACCCTTGAACTGGCGGTTGGCGGTGAACGGCATCCAGTACGCATCCAGCGATTCGGGGCGCTGGGTGGCCAGTGCGTGCGGGTCGATCGCGGGGTTCTTCATGCCGCCTCCGTCGGTTCCGATGCACCGACTGTAGCGCAGCCCGGTCATCGCGGCGGTAGCGGCGGCGGCAGAACAGGCGCATCACGGCCACGGCGGTATAAACGAGGCATTCGCTGCCTGGAGCCGGACATGGCTGACTTCCCCGACCGCACCCACTGGCAGGCTCTGGCCAGCCAGCTGGCCATTCCCGCACAGGCCTTCATCGATGGCCGCTACGTGGACGCGGCCAGCGGCGCCCGTTTCGACTGCATCAGCCCGATCGATGGCCGCGTGCTGGGCCAGGTGGCCGACTGCGATGCGCAGGACGTGGAGCGTGCGGTGGCAGGCGCGCGGCGCGCGTTCGAGGCCGGCCACTGGTCGCAGGCCAGCCCGGCGCACCGCAAGCGCGTGCTGCTGGCGTTGGCCGCGCTGGTGGAAAAACATGCCGACGAACTGGCCCTGCTGGAAACCCTGGACATGGGCAAGCCGGTGCGCGATGCGCGTCGCGTCGACCTGCCCGGCGTGGTGCGCTGCCTGAGCTGGACGGCCGAAGCGGTGGACAAGCTGTACGGCGATATCGCGCCGACCGGCCCGAACGAACTGGGCCTGGTGAGCCGCGAGCCGGCTGGCGTGGTGGCGGCGATCGTGCCGTGGAATTTTCCGCTGCTGATGGCCTGCTGGAAGATCGCGCCGGCGCTGGCGATGGGCAATTCGGTGGTGCTCAAGCCCTCGGAGCGCTCGCCGCTGAGTGCACTGCGGTTGGCCGCACTCGCTGCCGAAGCCGGGCTGCCCGATGGCGTGCTGAACGTGCTGCCCGGGCAGGGCATGTACGTGGGTGAACCGCTGGCGCTGCACATGGATGTGGACGTGCTGGCGTTCACCGGATCGACCGCCACCGGCGCCAAGCTGCTGCAGTACGCCGGCCGTTCCAACATGAAGCGGGTGTGGCTGGAGTGCGGTGGCAAGAGCCCGCACCTGGTGTTCGCCGATGCGCCGGATCTGGATGCGGCGGCCAAGGGCGTGGCGCGGGGCATTTTCTTCAACCAGGGCGAGGTGTGTACGGCGGGCTCGCGGCTGCTGGTGGAACGTTCGATCCGTGACGATTTCGTGCACCAGGTGGTGGCGTACGGGCGGCGCATGCAGCCGCGCCATCCGCTGGAGGCCGATGCGCCGATGGGTGCGCTGGTCGATGCCGCGCACGTGGACAAGGTACTGGCCGACATCGCGCGCGCCGAGGGCGACGGTGCGCGCCTGCTGCTGGGCGGGCAGCGCGCCGAGGTGGAAGCGGGCGGGTGCTACGTGCAGCCCACCGTGTTCGACCAGGTGCGGCCGGAGCAGGCGCTGGCGCGCGAGGAAGTGTTCGGGCCGGTGCTGGCCGTGCTGGCCTTTGATGGCGAAGCCGAGGCCGTGCGGCTGGCCAACGACAGCCGCTATGGGCTGGCAGCCGGACTGTGGACGCGCGACCTGGGGCGCGCGCATCGCGTGTCGCGGCAGCTGCGCGCAGGCAGTGTGTGGGTGAATGGCTGGGATGGCGGTGACATGAGCGCACCGTTTGGGGGTTACAAGCAGTCGGGCAATGGTCGCGACAAATCGCTGCATGCGTTCGACAAGTACAGCGAGATCAAGGCGACCTGGATCCAGCTGTAGCGTTGAGCCGCCGGGCATGGCCCGGCGCTACCGGCACCGCGCGCTCACCACCAGCACCGCGTCACGCAGCGCCTGCCGGTCCATTTCCTCGACCGCTCCCTGGAAATAGTCCATGTCCTGCTTTCCCAGCTGGCACGGGTCGACGATGTACCCGGGTGGCCACAGGCCGAGCAGCTGCGCCACGCCGTGCACGATCTGCTCCGGCGTCATCGTCCTGCGGATGCGGAAGTAGTTCCGCCGCGGCGCGAACGCCGCATGCACCTCGCGGCGGCCGATCAATCGTGGTGCCACCCCCGCCGCCGTAATGCCATCACCGCCGTCGATGCTGCCGGCCGGCAGGCCCAGCACGAGGGGTGCCGGTGTCGGCGTACTGTCGCTTTCCACATCTGCCGGCGGCAGCGGTACAGGCGCAATCCGCGGCGAGGGGCGCGCAGGTGTCGGTGCCGCCGATATTGCAGCAGGCACGTCTCGGGGCGGCTGCAGCGGCGGCGGCAGCCAGCGCAGGCTGATGCGTTCTTCGGCCTCCCGCGCGGCACCCAGCCGGCCGCTCTGCCACAGCCACGCGCCCAGCAGGGCATGCAGCAGCACCACGACCAGCCAGGCCACCGTGCGCGGCAGCTGCGGTGAATCGGACCAGCGCAACGCAACCACAGGGGCCATCGGCGAAGCATCCATGCAGGGACCGGTGGCGCAGCCTAACCAGTGTCCAGAAAAATTCCGTTGGCATCGGTGTCGGCTGAAACCATCGTCCCGTCAGGCCTCCCGCGCGTGGCAGAATCGGTCGATCCACCTTCCACGCCTTGCCGATGTCCTCGATCACCGCTGCCGCTCCGCCCGTGAATTCCCCCAGCCGTGTCCTGCTGGCCAGCCTCATCGGCACCACCATCGAGTTCTTCGATTTCTACATCTACGCCACGGCGGCGGTGCTGGTGTTCCCGCACCTGTTCTTCCCGGAAAGCAGCGACCAGGCGGCCCTGCTGCAGTCGCTGGCGACCTTCGCGGTGGCCTTCATCGCGCGCCCCGTGGGCTCGGCAGTGTTCGGCCACTTCGGCGACCGCATCGGCCGCAAGGCCACGCTGGTGGCGGCGCTGCTGACCATGGGCCTGTCCACGGTGGCCATCGGCCTGCTGCCCACGCATGCGCAGATCGGCCTGTGGGCGCCGGCACTGCTGGCGCTGTGCCGCTTCGGCCAGGGCCTGGGGCTGGGCGGTGAATGGGGTGGCGCGGTGCTGCTGGCCACCGAGAACGCACCGCCTGGCAAGCGCGCGTGGTACGGCATGTTCCCGCAGCTGGGCGCGCCGCTGGGCTTCCTGCTGTCGGCCGGCATCTTCCTGCTGCTGGGCCGCTGCCTGGGCCAGCAGGACTTCCTGCAGTGGGGCTGGCGCATTCCGTTCGTGGCCAGCGCGCTGCTGGTCGGCCTGGGCCTGTGGGTGCGCCTGAACATCCACGAGACCCCGGATTTCCAGCAGGCACTGGAGCGCAAGGCGCCGGTGCGGCTGCCGATGTGGACCGTGCTGCGCGACCACTGGCTGCCGATGCTGCTGGGCACGCTGGGCGCGTTCGCCACCTTCGTGCTGTTCTACCTGATGACGGTGTTCAGCCTCGGCCACGGCACGTCCGTGCTGGGCTACAGCCGCGAGCAGTTCCTGCTGATGCAGATGGGCGCGATGCTGTTCTTCGCGGCGGGCATTCCGCTGTCGGCGCGTTATGGCGACCGCTGGGGCACGCGCCGCACGATGGTCTTCGCCAGCCTGCTGATCCTCGGCTTCGGCGTGCTGTTCGCGCCGCTGTTCCAGGCGAACAGCCCGTGGCTGGTGTTGAGCTTTTTGTGCCTGGGCCTGTTCCTGATGGGCCTGACCTACGGCCCGTGCGGCACCTTCCTGGCCGAGATCTATCCGGTGGAAGTGCGCTACACCGGCGCATCGCTGTCGTTCAACCTGGCCGGCATCCTGGGTGCAGCGCCGGCGCCGTACCTGGCCACCTGGCTGGCCGAGCGCTTCGGCCTGGTCGCGGTGGGTTACTACCTGTGCCTGACCGCCGTGGCGACGTTGTGCGCGCTGCTGGCCCTGCAGCGGCGCGCGCAGCTCAGCCAAAGAAACGCTTGAGCGTGCGGCCCAGCCAGCCGCCGCTCTGGTGCTCGCGGGCGAACTGGTTGAGGTGCGCCTTGACCTGTTCGGCGTAGGCCTGGTCATCGCCGCGGATGTGGTTGAACAGCCAGCGCGAGAGCATCGTGCGCAGTTCGTCGGTCACGTCTTCGCCGGCCTGGAAACGCAGGCGGTACTCGGCCACGCGCTTGATGAAGATCTCATGCACGCGCTTGTGCGCGGCACAGAACGGATAGCCCGCTTCCTCCATCAGCTCTTCCTCGAACGCGAAGTGCGACATGGTGTAGTCCACCACTTCGTCGATCACTTCGGCCACCACCGCCGTCTGCAGCCCGGCCTGGGCCACGTGCAGGTGGTTGAGCATGTCGACGATGCGTCGGTGTTGCTGATCGATCACATCGATGCCGATGTTCAGATCGTCCTGCCAGACCAGTAGTGCCATCCCCGGCTCCCCTTAATGTTCATGTCGGGGCTGACTGTAGGATCGCCGCGCTCAGGCGGCGTTGATCTGGATCAAAGCGCGGCGGCCATCGACGCTTCGCGCGGGCGCAGCGGGTTGGCCACGGTCGCGCAGCTGACCCGGTTGCGGCCGGCCGCCTTGGCCAGGTACAGCTGGCGGTCGGCCTCGGAAATCAGCTTGTGCAGCGAGTCGCGCTGCGGGTGCAGGCAGCACAGGCCGATGCTGACGGTCATGCGCAGGATGGCGGTGCCGATGTCCACTTCCAGCGCGGCGATGCGCTGGCGCAGTTCCTCGAAGTAGACGATGGCTTCGTCCTGTTCCATCTCCGGCACCAGCAGGCAGAATTCCTCGCCGCCGAAACGTGCGATCAGGTCCTGGCTGCGCGCGTGGTCGCCCACCGCGCGGGCCACCGCGCGCAGCGCATCGTCGCCGGCTTCGTGGCCATGGGTGTCGTTGATGTGCTTGAAGTGGTCGATGTCGATCATCGCCACCGCCACGCACTGGCCATGCAGCTGCAGCTGCGGCAGCTGGCGCTGGCTCTGTTCCAGGAAGCAGCGGCGGTTGGGCAGGCCGGTGAGGAAATCGCGGGTGGCCAGGTCCTGCAGGGTGCCGATCAGCTCCAGCTGGTCGACGTTCTGCGAAACACGGCAGAAGAATTCCTCGCGCGAAAAGGGCTTCCGCAGGAAGTCATTGGCACCGTTCTTCAGGAAGCGCGGGATCAGCGAAGCGTCGGTGTTGCCAGAAATGCCGATCACCGCCACCTTGTCGCGCGAGCGCAGGGTGCGCAGGCGACGGGTGAATTCCACGCCCTGCATGCCGGGCATTTCCTGGTCGACCACGGCCAGGCGGATGGCCGGGTGCGCTTCGATCGCGGCCAGGCCTTCGGCACCGTCGGCGGCCTCGAACACTTCATGGCCGTACATGCGCAGCAGCGCCGCGGCGTAACCTCGGGCCGAAGGTGAGTCATCCACCACCAGCGCGGCGATGCGGCGGTTGCGTTCCAGCCGCTGCACCAGCCACACCAGGTAATCGATGCTGCCGGGCGTGTTCTTCAGTACGTAGTCGATGATCTGCTGCTGCAGCACGCGCTTGCGCAGGTCTTCGTCGTACACGCTGCTGACCACCACGGTGGGCAGGTCGCGCTTGAGGAAGAATTCGACGACTGCATCGCGGTCACCGTCGGCCAGCACCAGCCCGGTCAGCACCAGGAACCAGCCGCCATCGTCACTCAGCAGGCGATCCGCCTCGGCCAGGGTCGAGGCCACCACTACCGGCAGTTCCAGACGCTGCTCGATCGCTTCTCGCAGCATTCCGGTGAACGCGCGGGAGTTTTCCACCAGCAGGATCCGCTGCGGAAGGGGGTCTGCCAGGTCGCCATCGACAACGACCTGCGGGAGGACGGGCATGGTGCGGAGGCTCACGTGAGGGAGGGGCGCTCGGGAAGGATAGCGGCGGTTTCGACAGAAACTTTAGCCGCACCGTGTGACCGCAGCGGGATGGCACATGGCTGCGGTGGACCGGGACCGGTATGCTCGGTGCCGCTTGCCGGCCGTCCTGGCCGGGAGCCCTCGGAGTTCACGGGCACCGTCAGTGCCCGCGCCGATGCACAGCGGCTGTGCCAGGCGAACGCGGCAATGCCTGGCCGCCCATCACCATTCATTCCACAAGGGGGTTGCCCGTGCGTTTTTCCCGTATGCGTATTGCGATTGCAGCGGCTGCGCTGCTGTCCACGCCGATGATCGCCGCTGCTGCTTGCTGTCCCAGCGACGGCAATGGCATCCAGCTGGCCAAGAGCGGCCTGGGCGAGTCGCTGCCTGACACGTTGAACCTGAGCCAGGATCCGTCCTGGCAGGTGTATGGCTTCCAGCGCGATGGCATCACCTATTTCCAGGTGAATGACCTGACCGGTCAGGTGAAGCTGATCGTCGGCACCCTCGACAACGTGTTCTGGACCCTGCCGGCGGGCAAGTCGCCGGCGAAGACCTCGTTGCCCTCGCAGCGCCTGGTGATTCCGGCCAATGCGCCGCGCCAGGTGGTGTACCGTCGCGCCGAGTTCTCGCTGGTGGTGTATGGCAAGGGCGCCGATGCGATCTGGTCGGTGGAGCTGCCGGGCGAAGGGCAGTAACGCTGATGCATGACCGGCCCTGCCGCGCGCAGGGCCGGTCGTTGCGGTGCTCAGTGCAGGCCGTGCGGCGCCAACCTTGTCGGCAGTGCAGTGTCCTGCTCGGCATGCGCCGGTGAATCCAGCAGCAGCATCCGGATGCGGTTGCCGCGGAAGTCCACGCGTCCGCCGTAGGCAATGGGCCGCGCACTCAACCGGCGTCGTGCCAAGGCCACGGTGTCGTCAGACAGGGTGCGGTAGCGGTCCAGCAGGCCGACGGTGACCACGATGCCGCGCTGTGTTCCGCGGCGACCGCAGCGTGCGCGCACCTGGATCTGTCCGCGCTCACCGTTCAGAAGCAGCGAAACCGCCTCGGCCAGGGTGCGGTAGGTGGCCAGCTGCAGGCCAAGGTTCAACTGGCAGGGGTCGCCCTGCAGCTGGTGGCGACCGAGGCGATCGGTCGCGTCCCAGGCGTGGTGGATGCCGCTGGCCTGCAGGGCCAGATAGAGGCCCAGCTGCTCCAGTTCAGCCGGGTAGACCATGCTGGTCAGCTCGCGGAACTGCCGCGAATGGCTGGTCGCGGTGCCCAGCAACCGTCGCGCGGGTTCGTGGTGCCCATGCAGCTTCAGCAGGTCGGCGGTCTCGCCCAGCGACGTTTCAATGTCATCGGCAATGCGCCGCAGTGCCAACGCGCGCTGGCGCAGGTCCATTTCATTGGCGATATGCGCATTGCGGGAAAAATCGGCCGCCTGCCGCCCCGCCTGGTCCTGGTGCGCGTGGTGGTGGTAGTGCTGGCTGATGCGCGAGCCCAGTGCCAGCAGGGCGGTGCCGGCGACCGCGACGATCTGCAGGGTCATGAACGTGCGCTCGTCGAACGAGCCGGGCAGGCCGCTGCTGGGCGTGCCGACGCTGATCAGCATGTTCAGCAGCGGCACCGCGAGGGCTGCACCGCGCCAGCCGTGCATGCAGGTCAGCACCACGGCGGGCAGTGCCATCAGCAGCTGCAGGCTGGTCTTGGCCGGGTCGGAGCTGGCGCCCGCCCAGATCGCCGCGCTGCCCAGCACCAGCAGGGCGGCCAGCGAGGCCAGGGTCGGCCACTGCCGCCAGCTGGACCAGTCATGTCCGGCGCTGCGCCGCGACCACAACAGGGCGAGCGGGACCACGGTGATGATCGCGATGTAGTCGCCCAGCACGTAGCGGATGGCGGTACCCAGGATCGGATCGGAGGGCGGGGTGGGCCACAGCAGATGGGCCAGGCCCAGCTTCAGGACCGCGGTGGCCAGCGCCGCCCACGCGGCGATGGACAGCATCCAGGCTTCGCCGCAGGTGGCCAGGCGCCGGCGGTGGAGGGCCACCACCAGGGCCACGGCGGGTATCAGGCAGGCCGATGCCAGTACCACCCACGGCAGCCCGTAGCGGTCGATCATCGGGTAGCGCATCTGCGCGAAGTAGGCGTACTCGCCCAGGATCAGATAGCCCCACAGGCGGGGCGGGCACAGCAGCAGTGCGGCGACGCGGATGCCGGCAGGCAGGTAGAACTGGTCCAGCGAAATCTGCCGGGTGGCCCAGCAGGCAAGCGCGTACAGCGCCGCCAGGGCAAGCCCCGCCGGGCGGATACGTACATCCAGGCGAATTCCATTCGTCCACCAGTTCAATCGCAAGCCTCCCATGCTGCTGCGCGCCAGCGCCCTTCAGGCTTCGCGCCTGGCCCCAGCCCGCGACAGTATCGGCTGCGGCGGACGCTTGCAATTGCCTGCAACGGCCGTGCCACTCCGCCGCTGCCGCGCGGTCTGCGACGGCTCTGACCGAGTTCACACTTTCACGTCACGGGGCTACCACAGCGCGTCGCGCAGCTTGTACCAGGACATCGCCGCCACCAGCAGCGGCGTGCGCAGCAGCCGGCCGCCGGGGAACGGCGCGTGCTGCAGGCGCTGGAACACATCCAGCCGCGCGCTCTGGCCATCGATGGCCGCGGCGATCACATCGCCGGCCAGGCCGGCGGCGGCCACGCCGTGCCCGGAAAAACCCTGGGCGAAATACAGGTTGCCGTCCAGCCGGCCCCAGTGCGGGGCACGGTTGCGGGTGATGTCCACGTAGCCGCCCCAGACCTGTTCCACGGCCACGTCGGCCAGCTGCGGGAAGACCTGGTGCATGCGCCGCTGCATCAGCCCACGCAGCCCCGGCGGCGGCAGCGCCGAGTAGCTGGCACGGCCGCCGAACAGCAGGCGGTGGTCATGGCTGAGGCGGAAGTAGTCCAGCGCCCAGGCGGTGTCGGCCACCGCCATGTTGTTGCGGATCAGCTGCCGCGCCCGCTCGGCGCCCAGCGGCGCGCTGGCGCCGATGTAGGTGCCGACCGGCATGATGCGGCGCTCCAGTTCCGGCAGCAGCCCCTGCAGCCAGGCATTGCCGGCCACCACCAGGTGCGCGGCACGCACGCTGCCCTGCGCGGTGTGCAATGTGGCCTGCGCGCCACGCTGCACGCGGGTGACCGGCGAATGCTCGTGGATGACCACGCCGGCCGCACGGGCGGCATCGGCCAGGCCGCGCGCATAGGCCAGCGGGTGCAGGTGCGCACTGAGCGGATCGAACATCGCGGCGCGGTAGCGCGGGCTGTCCAGCTGCGCGTGCAGGACATCGCGCTCCCACCACTGCATCGGATAGTCGTAATGGCGCTGCAGGTGCTCGCAGCCGGCGCGCAGGTCGCGTTCGTGGCGTGCACGGATCGCGACGCTGGCATGGCCTTCCACCCAATGGCAGTCGATGCCGTGGCGCGCGATGCGCTGGCGCATCGACTGCACCGCCTCGCGCGACCAGTCGAACAGATGGCGGGCGTCGCCGCGGCCGAGCTGGCGTTCCAGCGCATCCACCTCGCAGCCGTAGCCCACCAGCGCCTGGCCACCGTTGCGTCCGGACGCCCCCCAGCCGATGCGCTGCGCTTCCAGCAGCACCACGCGGTAGCCGCGCAGGGCCAGTTCCAGCGCAGCGGTCAGGCCGGTGTAGCCGGCGCCGAGCACCGCCACGTCGGCCTGCACATCACCGCGCAGTGGCGGCAGCGCAGCCGGTTCGGGCAGGCTGTCGGCGTACCAGCTGGGCGGGAAATCCGCGCTCACCGTGGGCCTCGCGGGCACGGGATGAAGGGGCAGGGCGGGGGCGGGCGATCACTGTTCACCGGCATAGTCTGGCCGATGCATGCAGCCGGGTGTGTGACGGCGACGACTTGCCGCCCGCGCGCACCGGCGGTTACTTTGAGGCCCAGGCCAAGGATGCCCACGCCAAGGAGTTTCCCCATGCGCCGCCTGCCCTGGGTGGGCCTGCCCACCGACAGCACCGTGCTCGGCCATCACCGTTTCGCGGTGGCCGGCGAGAAGTACGTGCGCGCGCTGGTCGACGCGGCCGAGGTCACCCCGCTGGTGCTGCCCAGCCTGCAGCCGGCACTGCCGGCCGAGGACTGGCTGCAGGGTCTGCATGGCCTGCTCTTGACCGGCGCGGTCAGCAACATCGAGCCGCAGCACTATGAAGGGGGCCGCAGCTGGCCGGGCAACCTGCATGACCCCGCGCGTGATGCCAACGCCTTCGCCCTGCTGCAGGCCGCGCTGGCGCTGGACCTGCCGGTGCTGGCGATCTGCCGCGGCTTCCAGGAATTGAACGTCGCCCTGGGCGGCAGCCTGCATCCGCAGGTGCATGCAGTGCCGGGGCTGGCCGACCATCGCGAGGATCCGCAGGCACCGGTCGAGGTGCAGTACGGGCCGGCGCATGCGGTCACCCTGGCTGGCGATGGCTGGCTCGCGCAGTGGCACGGCAGCGACCACGCACAGGTCAATTCGGTGCACGGGCAGGGCATCGCCCGGCTGGCCGATGGCCTGCAGGTGGAGGCGTGGGCCGGCGATGGCCTGGTCGAAGCCGCACGCAGCCGCCACCATCGTTTCGTGCTCGGCGTACAGTGGCACCCGGAGTGGCGTGTCATGCAGGCGCCGTTCTATCACGCTATTTTCCGTGCTTTCGGCCAAGCTTGCCGGCAGTACCAACAGAATCAACTGGATTCCCGATGAGTTCCCGACCTCGCCCGCGCAAGACGGCCACGCCCCCCGCACCGCAGGAAAGCAGCCTGCTGCGCTGGCTGAAGGAGCGGCGCATCACCGAGGTCGAGTGCCTGGTGCCGGACATCACCGGCAACGCGCGCGGCAAGATCATCCCGGCCGACAAGTTTTCGCACGACTACGGCACGCGCCTGCCCGAAGGCATCTTCGCCACCACGGTCACCGGTGAATTCCCCGACGATTACTACGACCTGACCTCGCCGTCGGACTCGGACATGATGCTGCGGCCCGACCCGGACACCGTGCGCATGGTGCCGTGGGCGGCCGACGCCACCGCACAGGTCATCCATGACTGCTACACCAAGACCGGCGAGCCGCACGAACTGGCCCCGCGCAACGTGCTCCGCCGCGTGCTGGCTGCCTATGCCGAACTGGGCCTGCGCCCGGTGGTCGCACCGGAGCTGGAGTTCTTCCTGGTGCAGAAGAACACCGACCCGGATTTCCCGCTGCTGCCGCCGGCCGGCCGCTCCGGGCGTCCGGAGACGGCGCGGCAGTCGTACTCGATCGACGCGGTCAACGAGTTCGATCCCATCCTCGACCTGATGTACGACTACGCCGATGCGATGAAGCTGGACGTGGACACGCTGATCCACGAATCCGGCGCGGCGCAGCTGGAAGTCAACTTCACCCACGCCGATGCGATGGACCTGGCCGACCAGGTGTTCCTGTTCAAGCGCACCATGCGCGAGGCGGCGATGCGCCACGGCGTGTACGCCACCTTCCTGGCCAAGCCGATGGAGAACGAACCGGGCAGCGCCATGCACATCCACCAGAGCCTGGTGCGGGTGAGCGACGGCAGCAACGTGTTCACCGGCGAGACCCATGGCGAGGGCGAGTTCAGCCCGGTGTTCGGCCATTACCTGGGCGGCCTGCAGAAGTACGTGCCGCAGGCGATGGCTTTCTTCGCGCCGAACGTCAATTCGTACCGGCGCCTGGTGTTCGGCGAGGTCTCGCCGAGCAACGTGCACTGGGGCTACGACAACCGCACCTGCGGCCTGCGCGTGCCGCTGGACACGCCGGAGAACATGCGGGTGGAAAGCCGCTTCGCTGGGTCCGATGCCAACCCGTACCTGGCGATGGCCGCGACCCTGGCCTGCGGCCTGCTCGGCATCCGCGAGCGGCTGGCCCCGGACGCGCCGGTGACCGGCAGCGCCAAGGAGCTGGGCTACAACCTGCCGCGTTCGCTGGGCGAGGCGCTGGACGGGCTGGAACAGTGCGCCGAACTGCAGGCCCTGCTGGGCGAACGCTTCTGCCGGGCCTACATCTCGGTCAAGCGCAAGGAATACGAGACCTTCTTCCGCGTCATCAGCTCGTGGGAGCGCGAGTTCCTGCTGTTGAACGTGTGAAGGCCTGCAATTGATGAATGAGCCGCCGGGGGGTAGGCTGGCACCCGTCGCCGGCCCCGCCGGCCTCCCCCCATTCCGCATTCTGGAGCACCCGATGAAGCTGCGTATCCTCACGCTCGGCCTGGCCTCCGCCATGCTTGCCGCCTGTGGCGGTGGCAACGGCGGCGCGCAGGACAGCCAGGTCCTGAACGTCTACAACTACAGCGATTACATCGCCGAGGACACCATCCCGACCTTCGAGAAGGAGAGCGGGATCAAGGTGACCTACGATGTGTTCGACAGCGACGAGATGGTCGAGACCAAGCTGCTGGCCGGCAACAGCGGCTACGACGTGGTGGTGCCGACGCTGAACTTCTTCGGCCGCCAGATCCAGGCCGGCGTGTTCCTGCCGCTGGACAAGAGCAAGATCCCGAACCTGGCCAACCTGGACCCGTCGGTGATGAAGCGCATCGCCACCCAGGACCCGGACAACAAGTACGGCGTGCCGTACATGATCGGCACCACCGGCATCGGCTACAACGTGGACATGCTGAAGGAGCGTTTCGGCGGCAGCGCCGACATCGCCAACAGCTGGGACCTGGTCTTCAAGCCGGAAAACATCGCGAAGATGAAGGACTGCGGCGTGACCATCCTGGACACGCCGGCCGACATGATCCCGATCGCCCTGCATTACCTGGGCCTGGACCCGCACAGCGGCGACCCGGCCGAGCTGCAGAAGGCGGCCGACCTGCTGAAGTCGATCCGCCCGTACGTGCAGAACTTCCACTCCTCGCAGTACGTGGGTTCGCTGGCCAACGGCGGCACCTGCCTGGTGGTGGGCTGGTCGGGTGACATCATCCAGGCCCGCGACCGCGCCGAGGAAGCCAGCAACGGCGTCCACGTGGCCTATTCGATCCCGAAGGAAGGCGCCCCGCAGTGGTTCGACATGCTGGCGATCCCGAAGGACGCCAAGCACCCGGAAGCAGCCTACACGTTCATCAACTACCTGCTGGAACCGAAGGTCGCCGCGGCCAACACCAACTTCATCCACTACGCCAACCCGGTGCCGACCGCGACCCCGCTGGTGGACGAAGCGATCCGCACCGACCCGACCATCTACCCGCCGGCCGACGTCGCCGAGAAGATGTTCACCTACTCGATCAACACCCCGGAAACCGACAAGCTCTATACCCGCCTGTGGACCGAAGTGAAGACCGGCAAGTAGGTGCCGACCGTTGGTCGGCACGCTTTCTGGTAGGGCCGACCAACGGTCGGCCTCCACCAAGCAGAAAAACGGAGGCCAACGGCCTCCGTTTTTTTTGCTTCTGCTTCTGCTCTGCCGTTGACCTCCTGTCCGCCCCCGGCTCTGCACCCTGCCAACCGGGAACTCATCGCCGGCACGCGACAAACGCTTTCACCTCACCTCCTCACCCCTTCCCCTACCGTCCCGTATGGCACCGACCACCGCCACGACGAGACAATGACCGACCACCCCCCGCGCACCGACGCCCCCACCGACGAAGCCCCCTCCACCCACGAGGACAAGCCTTCGCCGCTGAAGAACCCCAAGGTCCGCTGGACCCTGGCCATCATCGGCGCCGTCGTGGTCATCGCCCTGGTCGCCTGGCTCATCTACCACCTGCTGGTCGGCCGCTACCTGCAGGACACCAACAACGCCTACCTGCAGGCCGACGCCGTCGCCGTCGCCCCGCGCATCAACGGCTACGTCACCGAAGTGCTGGTGCACGACAACCAGTGGGTCAAGGCCGGCGAACCGCTGCTGCGCATCGACCCGCGCACCTACCGCGCCACCCTGGACCAGGCCGAAGCGGTGATCGCCGTGCGCGAAGCCGACATCGCCGCCGCTGCCGCCGGCGTGCAGGGCCAGCAGTCCAGCCTGCTGCAGGCGCGCACCCAGCTCACCGCCGCCACCGCCTCGCTGCGCTTCGGCAAGGCCGAGCTGGCCCGCTTCACCCCGCTGGCCGCCAGCGGCGCCGACACCCACGAACACGTGGAAAGCCTGCGCCACGACGTCGAACGCGCGCAGGCCCAGTACGATGCGGCCAAGGCGCAGATCCAGGGCGCGCAGAGCCAGATCGAGGCCAGCCAGGCGCAGCTGGAACAGGCCAACGCTGGCCTGAAGCAGGCCCAGGCCGATGCCGCGCAGGCCCGCGTCGCCTTCGAGGACACCGAGCTGCGCGCGCGCATCGATGGCCGCGTCGGCAACAAGACCGTGCAGGTCGGCCAGTTCGTCGCCGCCGGCACCCGTACCATGACCATCGTGCCGGTCGAATCGCTGTACCTGA
Source organism: Stenotrophomonas sp. SAU14A_NAIMI4_5 (assembly GCF_003086795.1). Classification (NCBI taxonomy): domain Bacteria; kingdom Pseudomonadati; phylum Pseudomonadota; class Gammaproteobacteria; order Lysobacterales; family Lysobacteraceae; genus Stenotrophomonas; species Stenotrophomonas sp. SAU14A_NAIMI4_5. The sequence goes on from NZ_CP026003.1 coordinate 1,623,532, forward strand.
GCGCCAACTTCAAGGAAACCCAGGTCGGCCTGATGCGCGCCGGGCAGCCGGCCGAGATCAAGGTCGACGCGCTGCCGGGCACCACCCTGCATGGCACGGTGGAAAGCATCTCGCCGGGCACCGGCTCGCAGTTCGCGCTGCTGCCGCCGCAGAACGCCACCGGCAACTTCACCAAGGTCGTGCAGCGCGTGCCGGTGCGCATCCGCGTGGACGCCGGTGCCGAGGCGCGCAAGGTGCTGGTGCCGGGCATGTCGGTGGAAGTGACCGTCGATACGCGCAATGCCAAGGATGCGCGCGCGCGCACGAAAGACGAGGCCGAGGCTACGGCCGCGCCGGCGCGATGAACGCCACCACCGCCCCTGCAGCGCCCGCCGCCGAGGGCAAGGCCGATGCCGGTGCCTGGCTGGCCGTGGCGGCCGGCACCATCGGCTCGTTCATGGCCACGCTGGACATCTCCATCGTCAACGCGGCGCTGCCCACCATCCAGGGCGAGGTCGGCGCCAGCGGCACCGAAGGCACCTGGATCTCCACCGCCTTCCTGGTCTCGGAAATCGTGATGATTCCGCTGACCGGCTGGTTCGTGCGCACGCTGGGCCTGCGCACCTTCCTGCTGATCTGCGCCACGCTGTTCACCGCGTTCTCGGTGATGTGTGGCCTGGCCGATTCGCTGCCGATGATGATCGCCGGCCGGGTAGGGCAGGGCTTTGCCGGCGGTGCGCTGATTCCCACCGCGCTGACCATCGTCGGCACACGGCTGCCACCGAAGCAGCAGCCGCTGGGCACCGCGCTGTTCGGCATGACCGTCATTCTCGGGCCGGTGATCGGCCCGCTCCTGGGCGGCTGGCTGACCGAGAACGTCAGCTGGCACTACGCCTTCTTCATCAACGTACCGATCTGTGCCGGACTGGTGGCCTTGCTGCTGCTCGGCCTGCCGCATGAAAAATCGAACTGGGGCGGGCTGCTGCGTGCGGACTGGCTGGGCATCATCGGCATGACCGCCGGCCTGTCCGCGCTGACCGTGGTACTGGAAGACGGCCAGCGCGAGCGCTGGTTCGAATCGACGATGATCGTGGTGCTCAGCCTTGTCTCGCTGCTGGGGTTTGCCCTGCTCGCGCTTTCGCAGTTCACCAGCAAGGCGCCGGTGATCCGCCTCAACATCCTCTTCCAGCGCAGTTTCGGCGCGGTGTTCGTGATGGTGATGGCGGTGGGCATGATCCTGTTCGGGGTCATGTACATGATCCCGCAGTTCCTGGCGATCATCGCCGGCTACAACACCGAGCAGGCCGGCTACGTTCTGCTGCTGGCCGGCCTGCCGACCATCCTGCTGATGCCGATGATGCCGAAGATGCTGGAAACGGTGGACGTGCGCATCATGGTGTTCGGCGGCATGCTGTGCTTCGCCGCCGCCTGCTTCGTCAACCTCGGGCTGACCCCGGACAGCATCGGCCCGCACTTCGTCATCGGCCAGCTGCTGCAGGGCTGCGGCCTGGCGCTGGCGATGATGGCGCTGAACCAGGCGGCCATCACCTCGGTGCCGCGCGAATACACCAGTGATGCCTCGGGCCTGTTCAACGCCGCGCGCAACCTTGGCGGCTCGATCGGCCTGGCGATCATTTCCACGTTCCAGGAACGCCGCGCGACCCTGCACATCGATGCGATCGGCAGCAGCGTCACCTCCAATTCAACCATCGCCCAGGACGCGCTGCATGCCTATGGCCAGCAGCTGGGTGATGCCACGCAGGCGATGGCGGTGCTGGCGCAGACGGTGCAGATGCAGGCGATGGTGATGGCCTACAACGACCTGTTCTGGATCTTCGGCCTGATCGTGGTGGCGACCCTGCCGCTGGTGTTCCTGCTCAAGCCCCTGCCCAAGGGCGTTCCATTGGCGATGCACTGATGAATTTGACGACCCTCACCACCTCCCTTCGCCCGCACCGCCTGTGGCCGGCCACCCTGCCGCTGCTGCTGGCCGGCTGCATGCTGGGCCCGGATTACGTGAAGCCGGACGTGGCCACCGGCGCCACCGCGCAGGCACGGCTGCCGCGTGCCGCGCAGGCCGACGTGCAGCCGGCCACGCCGCCCAGCCAGTGGTGGCGCGCGCTGAATGATCCGCTGCTGGACCAGCTGGTGGACGAAGCTCTGCGCAACAGCCCCAACCTGCGTGCTGCCCAGGCCAAGCTGCTGGCGTCGCGCGCGCTGCATCGCCAGCGCCGTGCCGAGCAGCTGCCCAGCGTGGGCGCCGTCGCCGGCTATGCCAACGTCAAGGCGCCCGATGCGCTTGAAGACAGCGTGCGCGGCCTCGGCGAGAACATCGCCGGCGTGGCCGAGGCCAATGGCCGCCCGCAGGAGGCGGCGCAGCTGCGCCAGCAGTTCGCGGACATCGACCTGGACACCGAGCTGTACGTGGCCGGCTTCGATGCCAGCTGGGAGCTGGACCTGTTTGGTCGCCGTCGTCGCGCAGCCGAGCAGGCCGCCGCCGAAGCCGAGGCCAATGCCGCGGCGCTGGCCGATGCGCAGGTGCAGCTGGCGGCCGAGCTGGCGCAGGTCTACCTGGGCTACCGCAGCAGCCGAGAGCGCATCGCGTTGGCCGAGGTCAATCTGCGCGCCGCCGATGACAGCCTGCAGCTGACCCGACAACGACGCGAGCGCGGTGCCGATTCGGACCTGCAGGTCGAACGCGCGCAGGCCCAGCGCGAGCAGCAGCAGGCCGCGCTGCCGCCACTGCAGGCACAGGCGGACGAGGCGCGTGACGTGCTGGCGCTGATGGTCGGCCGCGAGCCCGGTGCGCTGGACGCGCGGCTGGCCGCCGACCAGCCGTTGCCAGTGTTGCCGGCCAGTGTGCCGGTAGATGACGCGGGCGCGTTGATCCAGCGCCGGCCGGATGTGCGCAAGGCCGAGCGCGAGCTGGCGGCCTCCTCGGCGCAGATCGGCCAGGCGATCTCGGCCTACTTCCCGCAGGTGACCCTGCTGGGCAGCATCGGTGCCGGTGCCACGTCTATTTCCGATCTTGGGCCGGATTCGGCGGCGACCATCGTCGCCCCGTTCCTGCGCTGGTCGCTGTTCGACTTCGGGGTGAACAAGGCGCGCGTGGCGCAGGCCCGGGCCGGCAACGAGGCGCGGCTGGCGGCCTATGAGGGCACGGTGCTGGCCGCGCTGCAGGATGCCAACACGGCGCTGGCCCGGTTCGGCGCCGCCCGCCAGCAGCTGCAGGCCAGCCTGCGCGCCGAGGCCTCGGCCGACCGCTCGCTGGCCCTGATGCAGCAGCGCCGGCAGGCCGGTGCCACCTCGCAGATCGACCTGCTGGACGTGCAGCGCCAGCGCCTGCAGGCCCAGGATGCCGCCGCCCAGGCCCGCCTGCAGCTGCTGGTGCGCTACGTGGCCCTGCAGAAGAGCCTGGGCCTGGGCTGGCAGGACGCCCCGCCGGTGGCCGCACGGTGATGCGTTCCGCCGGGCATGGCCCGGCGCTACCAGAACGATGCCCCCGGAACCGTTGACGCCGCCGCGCACCCCGGTAGCGCCGGGCCACGCCCGGCGAGCGCAGCGGCCAGCGGTCCCGGTAGCGCCGGGCCATGCCCGGCGGGCCCTTCGGCCCGGTAGGTGCCGACCGTTGGTCGGCACGCATTTGCGCCCCCCGGCCGGTAGAATGGCCACCGCTGTCCACCGCCCGCTCCCGGAGCCCCCATGCCCGTTGAAGCCCAGCCGGAAGCCGCCGTCGTCGATGCGAACGGTGCGCCCGGCTATCTCTCCATTCGTGACCTGCGCAAGGAATTCGATGGCTTCGTCGCCGTCGACGACGTCAACCTGGACGTGCGCAAGGGCGAGATCTTCGCCCTGCTCGGTGGCTCGGGCAGCGGCAAATCGACCCTGCTGCGCTGCCTGGGCGGCTTCGAGACGCCCACCAAGGGCAGCATCACCCTCGATGGCCAGCGCCTGGACGCGCTGCCGCCGTACCAGCGGCCGGTCAACATGATGTTCCAGTCCTACGCCCTGTTCCCGCACATGACGGTCGAGCAGAACATCGCCTTCGGCCTGAAGCAGGACGGCCTGGCCAAGGACGCGATCAGCCGGCGCGTGGGCGAGATGCTCGACCTGGTGCAGATGGCCCACCTGGGCAAGCGCAAGCCGCACCAGCTCTCCGGAGGCCAGCAGCAGCGCGTGGCGCTGGCGCGGTCGCTGGCCAAGGGGCCCAAGCTGCTGCTGCTGGACGAACCGATGGGCGCGCTGGACAAGAAGCTCCGCTCGCAGATGCAGCTGGAACTGGTCAGCATCATCGAATCGTCGGGCGTGACCTGCGTGATGGTCACCCACGACCAGGAAGAGGCCATGACCATGGCCACCCGCATCGCGGTGATGGATGCCGGCTGGATCCAGCAGGTCGGCAAGCCGGATGAGGTCTACGAGCAGCCGGCCAACCGCTTCGTCGCCGGCTTCATCGGCTCGGTCAACCTGTTTGAAGGTGTCATCGACGAGGACTTGCCCGAGTACGTGACCGTGCGCTCGCCGCTGTTCCCCGCACCGGTCTACATCGCCCACGGCATCACCTGCTACGAAGGGCAGCCGGTCGCGTTCGCGCTGCGCCCGGAAAAGGTGATGATCGGCAAGGACGAGCCGGAAGGGCACACCAACAAGGCGCAGGGCGTGATCGAGGACATCGCCTATTTCGGCAGCCATTCGGTCTACCACGTGCGCCTGCCCAGCGGCACCAAGGTGCTGGCCAACTTCGCCAACTCGCAGCGCTGGGCCAGCGATGGTCTGACCTGGGGTGACGAAGTGTGGGTGCACTGGCGCGACAACGACGGCGTGGTGCTGACCTCATGAGCGCTTCGGGCCTGAAGCGCTGGCTGCCGGGCACGCGTGCCACGGTCATCGGCATTCCCTACCTGTGGCTGCTGCTGTTCTTCGCGGTGCCGTTCCTGATCGTGCTGATGATCAGCTTCTCGCACAGCCGGGTCGGCTCGCCGCCGTACACCTGGCTGCTGCAGTATGTCGATGGCGCGTTCTCGCTCAAGCTCAACCTCGAGAATTACCTCGCGCTGTTCCGCGATTCGATCTACGCCCAAGCCTTCCTCAGCTCGATCAAGATCGCAGCGATCTCCACCTTCCTCACCCTGCTGATCGGCTACCCGATGGCCTATGCCATCGCGCGCCTGTCGCCGGCCGCGCGCAACGTGGCGATGATGCTGGTGGTGCTGCCGTCGTGGACCTCGTTCCTGATCCGCGTGTATGCGTGGAAGGCGATCCTGGACCGCAACGGCCTGCTCGACCAGTTCCTGCAGTTCACCGGCCTGCAGTCGCTGATGACCAGCATGGGCCTGCCCAAGCTGCAGCTGATCGACACTCCCACGGCGGCCTACATCGGCATCGTCTACTGCTACCTGCCGTTCATGGTGCTGCCGCTGTACGCCAACCTGGTCAAGCATGACAACCGCCTGCTGGAAGCGGCCTACGACCTCGGCGCCAAGCCGTGGCAGGCCTTCCTGCGCATCACCCTGCCGTTGTCCAAGGCGGGCATCATCGCCGGCTGCATGCTGGTGATGATTCCGGCGGTGGGTGAATTCGTGATCCCGGAAATGCTCGGCGGCTCGGAAACACTGATGGTCGGCCGCCAGCTGTGGAACGAGTTCTTCAACAACCGCAACTGGCCGGGTGCTTCGGCGATGGCGGTGGCGATGATCCTGCTGCTGCTGGTGCCCATCCTGTGGTTCAACCGTTCCCAGCAGCGCCTGCTGGAAGGGAAGCAGGCATGAGTCCGCGTAGCGCAAAGGGCCTGGGCCTGGGCGTGCTGCTGCTCGGCTTCGCCTTCCTGTACCTGCCGATCCTGCTGCTGATGTTCTATTCGTTCAACAGCTCGCGGCTGGCGATGGTCTGGGCCGGGTTCTCCACCCGCGCCTACAGCGACCTGTTCGCCGACCGCGCGCTGATGGATGCGATGTGGACCAGCCTGGTGGTGGCGTTCTGGACCGCCTGCACCGCCACCGTGCTGGGCACGCTGGCGGCGATGGTGATGACCCGCTTCCGCCGCTTCCGCGGCAAGCAGGTGTTCGGTGCGCTGGTCACCGCGCCGCTGGTGATGCCCGATGTGATCCTCGGCTTCTCGCTGATGGCGCTGCTGGCCTCGATGGGCGCCATTCCCGGCTTCCCCGCACGCGGCCTGGCCACCATCTGGATCGCCCACGTCACCTTCACCCTGTGCTTCGTCACCGTGGTGGTGTCCTCGCGCCTGCAGGAAATGGATCTCTCGCTGGAAGAAGCGGCGATGGATCTCGGCGCCAGCCGCCTGACCGTGTTCGGCCGCATCACGCTGCCGATCATCGCCCCGGCGCTGGTGGCCGGCTGGCTGCTGGCCTTCACCCTGTCGCTGGATGACGTGGTGGTGGCCAGCTTCGTTGCCACGCCGGGCTCGACCACGCTGCCGATGAAGGTGTTCGCCTCGGTGCGCATGGGCATCAGCCCGAAGATCAACGCGCTGGCGACCCTGCTGGTGTCGGCGGTGTCGGTGGCCGCGGTGATCGGCTGGTACATCAACGCGCGTGCAGAGAAACGGCGCCAGCGCGACCTGCAGCTGGCCCGTCAGGACAACGGCTGAGGCCCGCACGCCGCCGCCATGCGGCGGCAACACCCGGCTCACGGGTGCCGGCGCAGAATGGGGATCTGCCTGATGGAGATCCCCCATGACCGTCGAAATCGTCAACCCGGCCACCGGCCAGATCACCTACCGCCATGAACTGATCGGCGCGGCCGGGATCGAGCAGCGCCTGCAGGCCGCTGCCGAGGCGTTCCCCGTGTGGGCCGAGCGATCCCTGCAGGATCGCGGCGCCATCCTCAAGAGCATCGCCGCCCAGCTGCGCGCACGCCGCGATGACCTGCAGCAGGCAATGACCGGCGAGATGGGCAAGCTGAAGGCCGAGGCCTTGGCCGAGGTCGAAAAATGCGCGGCCGCCTGCGAGTTCTACGCCGACCATGCCGCGGATTACCTGAAGCCGCAGATCATCGACACCGAGGCGCAGCGCAGCTACGTGCGCTACGAGCCGATCGGCTGCGTGTTCGCGGTGATGCCGTGGAATTTCCCGATCTGGCAGGTGTTCCGTTTCCTCGCCCCGGCCTTCATGGCCGGCAACGTGGCCCTGCTCAAGCACGCCAGCAACGTGCCGCAGTGCGCCGACCTGATCCTGGCGGTGTGTCGTGACGGTGGCCTGCCGGCGGGTGTGTTCGACGTGCTGCACATCGACAACGACCAGGCCGCCGAGGTGCTGCGCGACGCGCGGGTAAAGGCGGTGACCCTGACCGGCAGCGAGCGGGCAGGGCGCTCGATTGCCTCCAATGCCGGCAGCCAGCTGAAGAAATCGGTGATGGAGCTGGGCGGCAGCGATGCCTTCGTGGTGCTCGACGATGCCGACCTGGACAAGACCGTCGCCGCGGCCGTGAAGTCGCGCTTCGACAACAGCGGGCAGACCTGCATCGCGGCCAAGCGCTTCATCGTGGTCGAGGCGGTGGCCGATGCATTCACCCAGCGCTTCGTCGATGCCGCCGGCCAGCGCCGGTACGGTGATCCCAACGACGGCGCCACCACGCTGGCACCGATGGCCCGCGCCGATCTGCGCGACGAGCTGCACAAGCAGGTGCAGGCCAGCGTGGCCAAGGGCGCGCGCGTCCTGGCAGGCGGCGAGCCGATTGCAGGAACCCACGCGGGCTATCCGGCCACGGTGCTCGACCAGGTGGGCCCAGGCATGCCGGCCTACGACGAGGAACTGTTCGGGCCGGTCGCGGCGGTGATCCGGGTCAAGGACGAAGCCGAGGCGCTGCGCGTGGCCAATGACACCCGTTTCGGCCTGGGCGGCAGCGTGTGGACCGGCGACGTGGTGCGCGGCGAGCGCTTCGCTCAGCGCATGGAATGCGGTGCGGCCTTCGTCAACGCCATCGTCAAGAGCGATGCGCGGCTGCCGTTCGGCGGCAGCAAGGAATCGGGCTTCGGCCGCGAACTGGCCGACCACGGCATCCATGAGTTCATGAACATCAAGACCGTCTACGTGGCCTGATCCCGAACGGTGGTGCCGGCCGCTGGCCGGCATTGCCCGCCGCTCCGGTAGGTATCGACCGTTGGTCGATACGCCCTACAACCACCTCGCGCGCTTGAACAACCGGTACAGCCCCACGCACACCGCGGCCACGCCGACGATCATCAGCGGGTAGGACCACGGCTGGTTGAGCTCGGGCATGTGGCTGAAGTTCATGCCGTACCAGCTGGTGATCAGGGTCGGCGCGGCCAGCAGCGCCGCCCACGCACCCAGGCGCTTCACCGTCTCACCCTGCGCCAGCGTCACCAGCGACAGGTTCACGCTCAGCGCCGTGCCCAGCATCTCGCGCAGGGTGTCGATCACATCGCTGATGCGCGCGGCATGGTCGTGCACGTCGCGCACGTACAGCTTCACTTCGTCGGGAATCAGGTCGCCCTGGTAGCGGCGCAGCTGCGCCAGCACATCCTGCAGCGGCGCCACCGCCATGCGCATCTTGTTCAGTTCGCGCTTGAGCTCGTACAGGCGCGTCACCGTGCTGCGCTTGTAGGTCTCGGCGAAGATGTCCTTCTCCAGCAGGTCCAGCGTGTCGCGGAAGCGGGTAGTGATCGGCAGGTAGTTGTCCACCACGAAATCGGCCACCGCGTACAGGCAGTACGACGCCCCCATCTTCAGCAGCTGTGGCTCGCGTTCCACCCGCGCGCGTACCGGCGCGTAGGACAGCGATGCGCCGTGGCGCACGGTCACCAGGAAACGCGGGCCGAGGAAGGCGTGGGTTTCACCGTACTGGATGCGCTCGTCGACCATCTGCGCGGTGGTCATCACCACGAACAGCGAGTTGCCGTAGGCCTCGGCCTTCGGGCGCTGGTGCGCGTTGCGCGCATCCTCGATGGCCAGGTCGTGCAGGCAGAACTCATCCTGCAGTTTCAGCAGCACGTCGTCGTTGGGGTCGAACAGGCCCACCCAGACGAAGCCGTTGCCACTGGCGATCACATCGCTGATGGCGTCCAGGCTGATGTCGTGGCGCTTGCCCTGGTCATCGTAGTGGACGCAGTTGATGACGCAGGCGGGGTTGTTCGATGCGGGTGCGGAAGCGGAGGCGGAGGCGGGCAATGACATGCCCGCCATCCTGCGTCAGCGGGGTGTTTCGGACAAGTGAGGACGACGCGCCAGCACCCAGGCCAGCGCGACGTGCACCGGCAGCAGCAGCACGATCCACTGCACGTTGTACTGCGCCTGCAGGCTCAGCCAGTGCAGCACCAGCGCCGCCACGGACTGTGCGGCCAGCAGCCACAGCACGATGCTGAACATGCGTCCCGGCACGCGCCGGCGCAGCAGCGCGATGGCGCCCGGCAGCAGCAGCACCGCCAGCGGCGAGAGCAGCAGCAGGTTGCGGTTGGCCCACGCGGCGTAGTGGATGCTGAAGCCCCACAGGAACACCAGCACGCCACCGAACAGGGCGCACAGCAGCCAGAACGGCAGGGCGATGCCGGCCAGCAGGCGCGGGCGGCTGCGCAGGGCCAGCACGCCGGCGGCGATCACCAGGCCGCACAGCAGCCACGGCCACCAGCGCCGCGCGAATTCCTTCGGCTCGGGATCGATGCGGTGCGGCAGCAGTTCCTGCTCGCTCTGCACCAGAGGCCGGCCATCGCTGTTGCGCACCTGGCGCAGCGCATCGGCCAGACGCATCGGCACGAAGGCTTCCTGCCAACGCGACAGCGGCTGGTCGGCGAACGGACCGAGGCCGACGTCGAAGCCCAGCCACATCCACGGTGCCGGCGATGCCAGGCGCACCGATTCGCTGCGGTAGGTGTTGCCACGCGAACGTCCGGACAGCTGCGCATGCAGGCCGCCATCCAGTGCCTTGTCGAGGGTGTCGCGCACCATCGTGGCGCAGTTGGCGGTGTAGTAGTCGTAGTGGTAGCGCGCGTTCTCAGGTTTGGCCCGTTCGGCCAGGCCGGCGGCCAGGGCACGGGCCTGGTCCGGGCGCAGGTCCAGCCATTGCACGCTGGCACCGCGGCCGGTCTCGTCGTAGTACGACAGGTCCTGCTGCAGCGGCAGCGCCACCAGGTAATACATCATGTCGCCGCGTGCGAAGCGGCTGATGAAGTCATCCTCGGACGGATCGAAGTAACCGAAGTTGTACGAGATCGCCTCGCCGCTGACCGGGTCGAGCACCACGATGGCGTCGTGGCCGAAGCGTTCGAAGAACACCGTGCCCGGCTGCATGGTCACCACGCCGATGCGCGGCGCCGGCGCTTCCTGCGGGGCGGCGGCATCGGTGGCCGGCGCGGCGGCCATCGCCTGCGCGAAGGCCGCCTGCGGCAGGGCCATGGCCAGCACGCACAGTGCCAGCCACACACTCAGGATCAGGCCCCGGCGCTTCAAGCGTCGTCCTGCTCGTCCGGCGGCAGCACCGTCACATGGAAGGCCTGCACCCGGCGCGCATCGGCGCGTGCCACGCGGAACATGAAGCGGTCCAGCGCCAGCTCATCGCCGACCTCGGGCAGGTGGCCGATCGCCTCGGTCACCAGGCCGCCGATGGTGTCGTAGTCCTCGTCGGAGAACGTGGCACCGAAGCGCTCGTTGAAATCGCCGATCGCGGTCAGCGCGTCGACCACGTAGCGGCCATCGGCCTGGATCGCGATCTGTGCCGATTGATCCTCGGCCTCGTCATGCTCGTCGTCGATCTCGCCGACGATCTGTTCCAGCACGTCCTCGATGGTGACCAGGCCGGCGACACCGCCGTACTCGTCCACCACCATGGCCATGTGGTTGCGCGACAGGCGGAATTCCTTCAGCAGCACGTTGAGCTTCTTCGCCTCGGGGATCAGCACCGCCGGGCGCAGCAGTTCGCGCACGTTGGCCGGCCCGTTGTCGGCGACCACGCCGCGCAGCAGGTCCTTGGCCAGCAGGATGCCAAGGATGTCGTCCTTGTTCTCGCCGTGCACCGGGAAGCGTGAGTGGCCCGATTCGACGACCTGTTTCATCAGGTCCAGGAAGGGCGCCTCGACCGGCAGCGAAACCATCTGCGAGCGCGAGATCATCACGTCGCCCACGGTCAGCTCGGCCACCGAAATGGCGCCTTCCATCATCTTCAGGGTATCGGCGGCGATCAGACCCTCTTCCTGCGCGGTGTGCAGGACAGCGACCAGCTCGTCGCGGGTATGGGGTTCGCCGGAGAAGGCGGAGGTCAGGCGTTCAAGCCAGCCGCGCTTCTTTTCATTGGGCTCCAGGGAGGAGCTACTACTGTCGTCTTCTGACATCTCTGGAAAAAGGGCACCCGGCAAGCCGGGCGTTGTCCCAAGTCTAGCAGGATGTTGGGGCCTTTCAGTGACCGCCGGCGGCCGCGGCCGGAATCTCGTCGTCGGCCGGCAGATCCAGGCTGTAGGTACAGCCGGCCAGGGTCTTGCCGGGGTGGCTGGCCACCGTGGACACGCTGAGGATGATCGACTCGATCTGGGCCTCGCCGGTCCTGGGGTCGGTCACGTCGCGGCTGACCACCTCGCGGCCGGCCATGAACTTGCCGTCCTGGTCGTAGCCGGTTTCCAGTTCCAGGCGCTTGGCCAGCGGGTGCGGGTCGGCCTGGTCCAGCACGGCCATCACGCTGGCGCCGGCCACGGCCACCCGCTCGGTCTGCTGGCCGAACACGGTGATCGGGTTGGCCAGGCGGAACTCGCTCATGAACTGGTTGCCCTGCGGCAGCGGCTGCAGGCCCTGGGCCACGGCCTTCAGCGGGTCGGCCAGCAGCGGTGCCAGCGCGGCATGCTCGGCCACGCCCTGGCGGCATTCGATCAGCGCCGGCAGGTCCAGCGGGGCGGCCGAAGCGGGGGCAGCGAGGGAGGCGAGCAGCAGGGGCAGGGCAGTACGCAGCAGCACAGGCAGGAGATCCGCGATGGAGGATGCCCGGACATGGTAGCGGCGGTGGACGGCGACTGCGACCGGGCACGCCGGTCGGCCGCTACGGCCTCAGCCCTGCGGTGCCGCGCGCAGTCGCGCCCATGCAGCCCGTACCCCGCCGCTGGCCAGCGCCCACAGCGCCATCGCCGGCAGTGTCAGGAACACCACGGTCAGGGTCACGTGGACCAACCCCATCACGATGCCGGCTGCCAGCGTCAGGTAGTTCGCCTGCTGCGGCATCGGCAACTCGACCGGGCCTGTATGGCTGCGTACCAGCATGTAGGCGGCGGCAAGCGCGAACAGGGCAAGCAGCTGCACCCGGGGGGCCAGGAAGAAAGGCAGGCTGCCGCTGCCGCGGTGCAGGCGGCGCAGCACGAAAACGCGCCAGCTGAGCGGGGCGGTGCACACGCCGGCCAGCGGCAGCAGGAGTGCGATCACCGAGAGGGCGTTGAACATCTGCGGAGAGATCAGGCCGTGCGGCAGGCGCGACTGGACAAGGCCAATGAGGAACGCTGCCAGCAGCATGACGGGCGACACCAGCGCCAGCGTGAGCAGCAGCCAGTGCCGGCCATCGGGGTGGCGCGCGATGTTTCGACGCGCCACGTACAACCCCACGACCGTTACAAGAATGCAGATCGCAGGTATGGCCAGCGCGGCCATGAGTTGACCCTTCATCGTCCATGTCTCCCGGGGATGTCTGCCCGAGAGTAGCGCGGTTCTGGCCTCAGCGCTCGCCGGCGTAAGGATCCTCGATGCCCAGCTCGGCCAGGATCTCGCGCTCCAGCTGCTCCATCGCCTCGGCTTCCTTGTCGTCCTCGTGGTCCCAGCCCAGCAGGTGCAGCACGCCGTGCACGGTCAGGTGCGCGTAATGGGCGTTCAGTGCCTTGCCCTGCTCATCGGCCTCGCGGGCCACCACCGGCGCGCAGATCACCAGGTCACCCAGCAGCGGGAACTTCACCCCCTTGGGCAGGCCTTCGGGCACGTCGGCCGGGAAGCTGAGCACGTTGGTGGCGTAATCCTTGCCACGGTAATGCCGGTTCAGCGACTGCCCTTCCTTCGCATCGACCACGCGGATGGCCAGGTCGGCCTCGCGGATGCGTCCCTTCAGGGCCGCCGCCACCCATTTGCGGAAGCTCACCGCCGCTGGAAGGCCGGTGCGGGGCAGGGCGTAGCTGATGGCGACATCAAGTCGCACGGGGCCTTTGGTCATGGGGTAGCTCCAGGTTGAATCTGATGCAGGTCGCGGCGGTCGTAGGCATTGACGATGCGTGCGACCAGCGGGTGGCGGACCACGTCACGCGCTTCGAAGAAGGTGAACGTCACGCCCTCCACATCGCGCAGCACGTCGATGGCGTCGCGCAGGCCCGACTTCACGTGCTTGGGCAGGTCGGTCTGGGTCAGGTCGCCGGTGACCACCGCGGTGGAGCCGTAGCCCAGGCGGGTCAGGAACATCTTCATCTGCTCGATGGTGGTGTTCTGTGCTTCGTCCAGGATCACGAACGCATCGTTGAGCGTGCGCCCGCGCATGTAGGCCAGCGGCGCGATCTCGATGACGTTCTTTTCCAGCAGCTTGACCACCTTCTCCACGCCCATCATTTCGTACAGGGCGTCGTACAGCGGGCGCAGGTAGGGGTCGACCTTCTGGCTCAGGTCGCCGGGCAGGAAGCCCAGCTTCTCGCCGGCTTCCACCGCCGGGCGCACCAGGATCAGCCGCTGCACGCGCGATTCGTTCAGTGCTTCCACCGCGCTGGCCACGGCCAGGAAGGTCTTGCCGGTACCGGCAGGGCCGATGCCGAAGTTGATGTCATGCGTGGCGATCTGGTGCAGGTAGCGGCCCTGGTTGGCGCCGCGGCCGCGCACGGTGCCGCGCTTGACCTTGATCGCCACGTCCTGCGCTTCGTAGGAGCGCTCGGCGATCTGCTCGACATTGGCCTGCGCCAGGCGCAGGTGGATGGCGTGGCTGTCGAAGGTGGTCTCGGCGGCTTCGACGTACAGCGCCTCGATCAGCTTCTGCGCCTCGACGATGGCCTCGTCCGGCCCGCTGATGCGGAACACGAAGCCGCGGTTGGCGATCTCCACGCCGAGCTTCAGCTCGATCTGGCGCAGGTGCCCGTCGAAGGGACCACACAGGTTGGCCAGCCGCTCGTTGTCTTCCGGCGACAGGGTGAAATCTCGATGCTCGATGCTTTTCATTGCGTGGGGTGGGGCGGGTTCGCCGTCCACCGCGATGGACCCAGGGAAGACAAGATTAGCGCGCGGACGGGCGGGGCGACAGTTCTCCACACCGGGTGTGGATCGGCGCCGAAGAAAGCTGTGGACAAGTACTTGCGGAGCCTGCGCGGCAAGGGAGGTGAAGCGCTGGTGAAAAATGTGCCAGGAGGACCGGCCCTTGGTAGGTGCCGACCGTTGGTCGGCACACCTTCCTTACTCCGCCACCACCCGCGCACGCAGCGAATTGGTCAGCGCCTCGGTGATCAACACGTCCACGAACTGGCCGATCAGGCGCGCCGGCGCCGGGAAGTTCACCGAACGCATGTTCTCGGTCTTGCCGGTCAACTCGTTCGGGTTCTTGCGCGAGGGGCCTTCCACCAGCACGGTCTGCACGGTGCCGACCATCCTTTCGGAAATGCCGGCGGCATGCGCATTGATGCGTTCCTGCAGGCGCGACAGCCGCGCGTGCTTTTCCGCATCGCTGATCGTGTCCTCCAGGTCGGCCGCCGGGGTGCCCGGGCGACGCGAGTAGATGAAGGAGAAACTGTGGTCGAAGCCGATATCCTCGATCAGCTTCATGGTCTTCTCGAAATCGGCATCGGTCTCGCCGGGGAAGCCGACGATGAAATCCGAGCTGATCGAGATGTCCGGGCGCACCGCGCGCAGCTTGCGGATCTTCGACTTGAATTCCAGCGCGGTGTAGCCGCGCTTCATCGCCGACAGCACGCGGTCGCTGCCGGCCTGGACCGGCAGGTGCAGGAAGTTGGCCAGCTGCGGCACGTCGCGGAACGCGTCGATCAGCGAGTCGCTGAATTCCAGCGGATGCGAAGTGGTGAAGCGGATGCGGCCGACGCCGTCGATCTCGGCGATGGTGCGGATCAGCAGGCCCAGGTCGGCGAATTCACCGTCGCCATAGGGACCGCGATAGGCGTTGACGTTCTGCCCGAGCAGGTTGATCTCGCGCACGCCCTGTGCGGCCAGCTGCGCCACTTCCACCACCACGTCCTCGAACGGACGGCTGACTTCGGTGCCGCGGGTGTAGGGCACCACGCAGAACGAGCAGTACTTGGAGCAGCCTTCCATGATCGAGACGAACGCCGAGGCGCCCTCGGCGCGCGGTTCCGGCAGGCGGTCGAACTTTTCGATTTCCGGGAAGCTGATGTCCACCTGCGGGCGCTGCTGCTCGCGGCGGGCACGGATCAGTTCCGGCAGCCGGTGCAGGGTCTGCGGGCCGAACACCAGGTCCACGAACGGCGCGCGCTTGATGATCGCTTCACCTTCCTGCGAGGCCACGCAGCCGCCCACGCCGATGATGACTTCGCGGCCCTTGTTCTTCAGGCCCTTCCACACGCCCAGCTGGCTGAACACCTTTTCCTGCGCCTTTTCGCGGATGGAGCAGGTGTTGACCAGGATGACGTCGGCGTCGTCCGGGGTATCGGTCAGTTCCAGGCCATCGCTGGCGGCAAGCACGTCGGCCATCTTGGCCGAGTCGTACTCGTTCATCTGGCAACCGTGGGTCTTGATGTAGAGCTTGCCTTTGACCTGGTCGGGCTTGCGCGGACCAGTGGGCAGGGCAACGAGCGGGGTACCGCCCGAGGCGGGCGGAAAGACGTCTGGCGTCCCGGTCATGGCGCTTAATCCATTCGGGTGGCGGGAAAGCGGGCAATTCTACCCGCATCCCACGCCGCCCGCCGGCCCGCCACCCGGTAGCGCCGGGCCACGCCCGGCGGAAGGCCACGAGCGCCGCGCTGCGCGCTCGCGGGGCATGGCCCCGCGCTACCGTACACGTCGCCGCCCGTCGGCCAATCATCGTCCGCCATCCGGTAGCGCCGGGCCGTGCCCGGCGGCCCTTACGCCGCCACCAGCTCCGCGTCGATCTGCCGCGAGCGGTCGAACGCGGCCAGCGTGCCCATCCGGTCGATATAGGCCGCGGTGGCCGGGGCCGGCTGCACCAGCCCGAACTCGCGCATCCAGCCCAGCGCATTGCCCCACAGGATGTCCGCCGCGCTCAGCGCCTCGCCCAGCAGGTACGGGCCCTGCGCCAGCTGCGCCTCGATCACCTGCAGTACGGTCTCGGCATCGTTGTAGGGCGACATCATCCGCGGCGGCGGCTCGCGGTGCAGCGCCTTGTCGGTCATCGCCGGCTCGAAGCAGGCGCCGTAGAAGGCCATCCAGCGCAGGTAGGGGCCGCGCTGCGCATCGCCGATCGGCGGCGCCAGCCCGGCTTCCGGGTACAGGTCGGCCAGGTACAGGTAGATGGCCACCTGTTCGGTCACCAGCGCGCCGTTGTGGATGATCGCCGGCACCTTGCCCATCGGGTTGATGGCCAGGTAGGCCGGGGCCAGGTTGGCGCCGGCCTTCAGGTCCAGCACCTGCAGCCGGTAGTCGGCGCCGAGTGCCTCGAGCAGGGCGACGGCACCGCTCGAGCGTGAACGGGCGGCGTGGTAGAGGGTGATCTGGCGTGCAGACATGGCAGGGCTCCTTGCGGTGGGTGGTGAAGCGGGAGGCCATGCTGGGGCACAATCGCGGACGACTTCTGTCCTCGATTCCTCATGCGTCATACCGCCCATCGACTGCTGCGCCTGATCTCGCTCCTGCAGGCCCGCCGGCACTGGTCCGGCGCCGAGCTGGCCGAGCGCATGGGCGTGGACCGGCGCAGCATCCGCCGCGACATCGAACGCCTGCGCGAGCTCGGTTACCCGGTGCAGGCCTCGGCCGGGGTCGGTGGTGGCTACCGGCTCGGCACCGGCGCCCCGGTGCTGCCGATGCTGCTGGACGAGGAGGAGGCGACCACCCTGGCCATTGCCCTGCGGGCCGCCTCGGCCACCCTGTCGGGCATCGACGAGACCGCCCGCGGCCTGCTGTCCAAGCTCGACCCGCTGGTGCCGACCCGGCGCCGGCAGCAGGCCGGCGAGGTGCATGCGGCCACCGCCACCCTGTCCGACCTGCCGGCCACCGATGCGCGCCTGCTCGGCCGCCTGGCCCAGCACTGCCGGCAGGCCGCACGGCTGTCCTTTGAATACCGCAGCGCGCAGGACGTGCTGACCCAGCGCCAGGTCGAGGCCCAGCACCTGGTCAACTACGGCCGTCGCTGGTACCTGCTGGCCTGGGATCTGGTCCGCGAGGGCTGGCGCACCCTGCGCGTGGACCGGATGGGCGCGGTGCAGCTGCAGCCCGGGCCCGGCCTGCACCGGCGCACCCCGGCGCCGCCCGACGTGATGGTGCGGCAGGCCGTGAGCCAGGCGCCTTTCACCCTGCAGGCCACCCTGCGCCTGGCCGGCAGCCTGGCCGAGCTGGAGGGTCGCATTCCGCCCTGGTGCGGGGTGCTGGAGCCCGAGGGCCCCGATCACTGCCTGCTGCGCATGGGCGCCGAGAGCCGCGGCATGGTGCTGGCCCAGATCCTCAGCCTGGACCGGCTGCCGCTGGCCCTGTGGACCTCGCCGCCGGAACTGCGCGACGAACTGGCCCAGCGCCTGGCCGGGCTGGGCCAGCTGCTGGCTGTGCCGGCGGTCACGGACTGAGCCGGGCGGCTTGGCAAGGCCCGGCGAAGCTGGGACACTCGCCGCCATGAAGGGGATACTGGGGACAACGGCGATCATCATCGCTGCGCTGACCGCTGCGCCGGCCAGCGCCGGCACCCTGTTCAAGTGCCAGGGTGCCGACGGCGTCACCAGCTATGTCAGCAAGCGCGTGCCCGGCGCGCGCTGCAGCAGCATCAGCTACAGCCGCGATACCCGCCTTCCCGCCACCCCGCGCGACGTTCCGGCCGCGGCGCCGGTGCAGACCGCCAGCACCACTCCGGCCGCCACCCAGGTGGCCAGCGCCGAGCGCAACCCGGTGGCCGTGGCCGCCAGTGCCGCCAGCCCGGCCGTCGCCGCCACCCCTGCAGCCAAGCCGGCGACCACGCCGCGCGGCGGCCGCATGGTCAGCGGGCAGGTCTATTCGTACATGCAGGATGGCGTGCGCCACTACACCAGTGCGCGCCCGACCCAGGTCGCCAATCTCGGTCCGGTACGCACCATCCGCTACAGCTTCATGGAGCGCTGCTACGCCTGCGGGGTCAACCCGCGCGTGGACTTCGGCAGCGTGCGCCTCAACACCACCTCGTTCCAGACCGAGATCGCCTCGGCAGCACGTGAGTTCGGCGTGGAAGAAGCGATCGTGCGCGCGATCATCCATGCCGAGTCGGCTTACAACCCGACCGCGCTCAGCCGCGCCGGTGCGCAGGGCCTGATGCAGCTGATGCCGCCGACCGCCGCACGCTTCGGGGTCAGCGATTCCTACGACGCCAGCCAGAACATCCGTGGCGGCGTGCAGTATCTTGCGTGGTTGTTGAAGCGCTTCAATGGCGATCTGACCCTGGCCGCCGCGGGCTACAACGCCGGCGAAGGCGCGGTCGACCGCCACGGTGGCGTACCGCCGTACAGTGAAACCCAGTACTACGTGCGCCGCGTCGGCCAGCTGGCCGATCGCTACCGCACCGCATTGACCAAGCAGTAGCGCCAGGCCATGCCTGGCGAGCGAAGCGGCAAGCAGGTAGGTGCCGACCGTTGGTCGGCACGCATTCGATGGTAGGTGCCGACTGTTAGTCGGCACACATTCGAAAGAGTTGTTGCAATGCGTTGTGTGGCGCGCGACGGTTCCGCTACACTCGCCCATGATTCAATGCGGCTCTGGCCCCCACCGGATCCGCTGGCAGCCTTAAAGCTACCTAATCAATATCGGAGTGCCGGATGGCCAACGATGGGGTACACGATCCAGTCAACACCGGACGTCGGCGTTTTCTTTCTGCCACCACAGCCGTGGTGGGCGCCGTCGGCGTCGGATTCACCGCAGTTCCTTTCATCAAATCCTGGAACCCCAGTGCCCGCGCCAAGCTTGCCGGCGCACCGGTGGTGGCCGACATCAGCGCCCTGCAGGAAGGCCAACGCCTGATCGTGGAATGGCGTGGCCAGCCGATCTGGATCGTCAAACGGTCCAAGGCGATCCTCGACGCGCTGCATGGGCTGGATGGCCGTCTCAAGGACCCAGAGTCCGGCGAGAAGGACCAGCAGCCGGACTACGTGCTCAAGCAGAACCCCGAGCTGCGTTCGATCAAGCCGGATGTCTCCGTGCTGGTCGGGCTGTGCACGCACCTGGGCTGTTCGCCTGAAATGGTGGCCGAGATCCGGCCCGAGCCGTACGACCCGCAGTGGAAGGGCGGCTACTTCTGCCCCTGCCACAAGTCGCGCTTCGACATGTCCGGCCGCGTCTTCAAGGACGTGCCGGCGCCGATCAACCTGAAGGTGCCCGCGCACCATTACCAGGACGACAACACCATCATCATCGGTGTCGATCCGCAGGGGGCAGCCTGATGGCCAATATCCTCGCCCGTACCGCCAGCGGCGTGGCCGACTGGGTCAACGCACGCGCGCCCGGCCTGATGCCGGTCTACCGCAAGCACGTCAGCGAGTACTACGCACCGAAGAACTTCAACCTCTGGTACTACTTCGGCTCGCTGGCGCTGCTGGTGCTGGTCAACCAGATCGTCACCGGCATCTTCCTGACGATGCACTACAAGACCAACGCCGCCGAGGCGTTCGGTTCCATCGAATACATCATGCGGGACGTGGAGTGGGGCTGGCTGATCCGCTACATGCACTCCACCGGGGCCTCGCTGTTCTTCATCGTGGTCTACCTGCACATGTTCCGCGGCCTGATGTACGGCAGTTACCAGAAGCCGCGCGAGCTGGTGTGGATCCTTGGCATGCTGATCTACCTGGTGCTGATGGCCGAAGCCTTCATGGGCTACGTGCTGCCGTGGGGCCAGATGTCGTTCTGGGGCGCGAAGGTCATCATTTCGCTGTTCGGCGCGATACCGGTCATCGGCAACGGCCTGACCGAATGGATCATGGGCGACTACCTGCCCAGTGATGCCACGCTCAACCGCTTCTTCGCCCTGCACGTCATCGCCCTGCCGCTGGTGCTGCTGCTGCTGGTGGTGCTGCACCTGGGCGCGCTGCATGAAGTGGGTTCCAACAACCCCGACGGTGTCGAGATCAAAAAGGGGCCCAAGGGCAACCGCTGGTCGCCGAACGCGCCGGCCGATGGCATTCCGTTCCATCCGTACTACACGCTCAAGGATGGCGTCGGCGCCGGCTTCCTGCTGATCATCGCCGCCTTCATCATCTTCTTCGCACCGGCCTTCGGTGGCCTGTTCCTGGAGCACGACAACTTCACCGAGGCCAACCGCCTGGTGACGCCCGAGCACATCAAGCCGGTCTGGTACTACACGCCCTACTACGCGATGTTGCGCGTGGTGCCCAACAAGCTGGGCGGCGTGCTGGTGATGTTCTCGGCCATCGCGATCCTGTTCCTGGTGCCGTGGCTGGACCGTGCGAAGGTCAAGTCCTACCGCTATCGCGGCGTGCTTTCGAAGGTGCTGCTGGGCGTGTTCGCCGTGTGCTTCGTGTGGCTGGGCGTGATCGGTTCCGGCCCCGGTACCGATGCGCATGAAACCTACGTCGGGCGGGTGCTGACCTTCCTGTACTTCGCGTTCTTCATCACCATGCCGGTATGGACAAGGTTGGACAGGACCAAACCGGTACCGGAGAGGGTGACCACCCATGACTGATCGCTGGATGGTCCGGCTGGCCCTGACGGCCACCCTGATGCTGGGCAGTTTCCTGGCCTCCGCCGCCGAAGGTGGCACCAAGCTGCTGCAGGCCGGCAACGACCTCGGTGACCGCGCATCGCTGCAGCGCGGTGCGCAGCTGTACATGAACTACTGTTCCGGCTGCCATGCGCTGAAGTACCTGCGCTATTCGCGCATGGCGCAGGACCTGGGCCTGAGCGAGGAAGAGGTGATGGCCAACCTCAACTTCACCGGCTCGACGATCGGCGACCCGATCCCGGTGGCGATGCCCAAGGAACAGGCGGAGAAGTGGTTCGGCAAGATGCCGCCGGACCTCAGCCTGATCTCGCGGGTGCGCGGCAGCGACTGGGTCTACACCTACCTCAAGTCGTTCTACCTGGACAGCAGCCGGCCGCTGGGCTGGAACAACGCCCTGTTCGCCAACGCATCCATGCCCAATCCGCTGTGGGAGATGCAGGGCCTGCAGCACGCGGTGCATGGCAAGGCCGAGGCGCCGGGCATGGATCCGCCGGTCACCGGGCTGCGCCTGGAAACGCCGGGCAACGTCGATGCCGGGCAGTACGACCAGGCCGTGCGGGACATCACCAACTTCCTTGAGTACGCCGGTGAACCGGCCGCCTTGAAGCGCCAGCAGCTGGGCGTGTGGGTGATCCTGTTCCTGGCCCTGCTGACCTTCCTGCTGTACCTGCTGAAGAAGGAATACTGGAAGGACGTGCACTGATTCTGCTGCCGGCACGACGCAAAGCCTATTGGCTTTTGTGATGCTCGGTTGCACACTCGGGGAGGAGTCGACCGCCAGCACGGTGCTGGCGGCGCCGATGCGGCAGGCGGTCTCCTGTCGTGGGAGAGCCTTTGATGGCGGCGAGCGTACGCATGCGCAATACACTGACGCTGTTTTCCTCGAACGATGATGTCCTGTGCCACCGGGTCCGCCTGGTCCTGGCGGCCAAAGGGGTCAGCTATGACTCCGTTGCTGTCGATCCGCAGAACCCGCCTGAAGATCTGATCGACCTCAATCCCTACCACTCGGTGCCGACCCTGGTCGAGCGCGAGCTGGTGCTGTACGCCGCCTCGGTGGTCAGCGAGTACCTCGACGAGCGCTATCCGCATCCGCCGCTGATGCCGGTCGATCCGCTCTCGCGTGCGCGCATCCGCCTGGCCATGCTGCGCATCGAGCACGACTGGGTGCCGCAGGTGCAGGCCATCCAGCTGGGCAACAAGACCCAGGCCGAAGCCGGTCGTAAGCGCCTGAAGGAACTGCTGACCGCCTCGCTGCCGCTGTTCAAGGCCAGCAAGTTCTTCCTCAACCCGGAAATGAGCCTGGCCGACTGTGCGATGGCTCCGATCATCTGGCGGCTGCAGTCGCTGGACGTGCCGCTGCCCAAGGATGGCAAGGCCATCGAGGACTACGGCAACCGCATCTTCCGCCACCCCGGTTTCGTCCGCAGCCTGACCGACCAGGAAAAGAAGCTGCGCGACCTGCCGGGCTGATCCCGGCGGGCGCATTCCGTCTGCATGCCCACCGGCGTGCAGGCGATCCGCCCCGGCAGGGGCGTCGGGCGCGTACACTTCACGCATGACCGACGACTTCTTCCACATGACCAGCCACCGCCCGTACCTGCTGCGGGCGCTGGTGGAATGGATCAACGACAACCAGCTGACCCCGCACATCCTGGTCGATGCCGGCGTTCCGGGCGTCCAGGTGCCGCCTTCGGCGGTGAAGGATGGCCGCGTGGTGCTCAACATCGCCGAGCGCGCGGTGGTGCAGCTGATGATCAACAACGAGATGGTGAGCTTCTCGGCCCGCTTCTCCGGTACCAGCTATCCGGTGCAGGTGCCGATCAGTGCGGTGCTGGCCGTGTACGCGCGCGAGACCGGGCAGGGCATGGCGCTGCCGGACGATATTCCGGGTACCGAACCGGCACCGACCAGCGACGAGCTGCTGCACGAAGGCGAGACCCCGTCGGATGACACGCCGCCGGACGACCGCCCGCCGACCACGCCGCCGCCGAAGGGCCGCCCGACGCTGCGCGTTGTGAAGTAACGGTAGGTGCCGACAAGCAACGGTAGGTGCCGACCGTTGGTCGGCACTCCATAAAGCAACGGTGGGTGCCGACCGTTGGTCGGCACGCTTCTGCCCGGCGCTACCGGGTTCAGACGTCCTCTGCGTCTTCCACATCCGCGCGGATCTGGCTGATCCGCGCCGCACCCGGGCCGGTGAACGAGACCAGCTGGTCGCCGCGCAGCACCATGCGGCCGACGTGGCGATCGATGCCGTCGTAGGAATACTCGAACTTGAAGGTGCGCTCGAAGCCGAGCCGCCCATCCTCGCCGCGCGACAGGCGCATGCCGGTGGCGTGCACTGCCTGGTCCAGCCACTGCACGTCGGCGGCGCGGCAGGCATTGCGGCCAAGTTCGATGGCACGTTCGGCGGCGGAACGCGCGGCGTTCCAGAAGAAGTAGACGATGCCGCCGGCAATCAGCAGCAACAACAGGGTAGGCATGGCGTCACGCGTGCAGGGTCGATCCCGCAAAGATGGCGGCGAACGCGCAGCGGATCAAGCCACCCCGCTCATTGTCCGTTCGTGGCTGGCGTGACCGGCGGCGGTGCCACCCTCGATGCCGGAGCCGTCAGCTGCAGGAGTGCCGCCCAGTCCTGACGGTTGAAGCTGCATTCGTCCTCGCGGCCGGGCGTGCAGCTGGGGTCGATGCCGGTGCTGCTGCGATCGCGCGCGGGCGGCAGCTGGATGAGGCCCGTGCGGTCCAGCTGCAGCAGGCGCATGGCCACGGTGTTCATCACGTTGCCGCCCACCAGGTACAGGGTCTGGTCGCCGCCGAGGTTGGCCGCCACCACGACTTCGCAATGCGATTTCCAGTGACCGACCGAGCCGTTGCCCAGCGCCTTCACCAGCCCGCTGTAGCTCAGCGTGCTGCTGCGGTCGCGCAGGAAGCACAGCAGGTCGCCCGGTGCCGGCTTGGCCGTGGCCGGATCCACCAGCCGGTACGGCACCCCGGAAGGCCCCGCTTGGTAGGCGGCGCGGATGTAGTCGATATGCCGCGGCGAAGTGGTGAAGCCCGGCACGCCGGCGCGGGTCATCACCCAGGAAATGAACGCGGCCGACCACGGGTTGTCGACCAGGAAGGCGCGGCAGTCGCTGTCGGTGTAGCGCGTGCCCAGCGGCGCCAGGCAGCTGCTGGCGCCGGGAATGCTGCCCATCGCGTTGAGCGTGCCGCTGTCGCGCCAGTAGCTGGCCACGCGCTGCCAGGCGATCAGGCCGTTGTCGGCCAGGTTCTCGTTCTCCGCTTCGGTGACGCTGAGGCTGGCCGCGCGCCCCTCGCGGTCGATGAAGGGGCGGTACCAGAGCCGATGTTCATTGCAGGCAGCATTGCGGATGGAGATCGCCAGCGGACTGAGGCCGAAGCGGGGTGGCACGTCGCAGGCTTCGGCGGCGGCGGCTGACAGCGGCGCGGCGGCCAGCAGCAGGCAGGCAGGCAACAGCATCCGGCGCATGCGCGGCTCCTGTGGGGGATGGCCGCAGCGTCGCAGAGGCAGGCGTAGCCGAATCGTGAAGGACTCGGAACCGGTAGCGCCGGGCCATGCCCGGCGAGCGAAGCGGCAGCTCGAGGGGCAGCCGAGCGTGGGCTCGGCTTTACAGGATCCACCCTCAACCCGGCGGCGGCCCCAGCTTCAGCGACAGGTCGATCGCCTGCACGTGCTTGGTCAGGCCGCCGATGGAAATGCAGTCCACGCCGTCCTCGGCAATCGCGCGCAATCCCTCCAGGCCGACACTGCCGGAGACTTCCAGTGGAATGCGCCCAGCGGTGATGCGCACGGCCTCGCGGCGCAGCGCGGCATCGAAGTCGTCCAGCAGGATGCGCTCGCAGCCGGCATCCAGTGCCTGCTGCAGCTGCTCCAGGTCTTCCACCTCCACCACCAGCGGCAACGACGGCCACTGCTGGCGCGCGGCAGCCACGGCGGCTGGCAGCGA
This sequence comes from Stenotrophomonas sp. SAU14A_NAIMI4_5, assembly GCF_003086795.1. Lineage (NCBI taxonomy): Bacteria > Pseudomonadati > Pseudomonadota > Gammaproteobacteria > Lysobacterales > Lysobacteraceae > Stenotrophomonas > Stenotrophomonas sp. SAU14A_NAIMI4_5. Next base: position 1,648,278 of record NZ_CP026003.1, read on the forward strand.
GCCGGCGGCGCGGATGTGGTTTTCCTTCAGCATCACCGTGTCGTACAGGCCGAAGCGGTGGTTGTCACCGCCGCCGCAGCGCACCGCGTACTTCTGCGCGAGGCGCAGGCCGGGCAGGGTCTTGCGGGTATCGAGGATGCGCGTGCCGGTGCCGGCCACGGCGGCCACGTAGCGGGCGGTGGTGGTGGCGGTGCCGGACAGGGTCTGCAGGAAATTCAGCGAGGTGCGCTCGGCGCTGACCAGGCTGCGGCTGCGCCCGTGCAGCAGGGCCAGCACAGTGCCGGCGGCGACGCGGTCGCCCTCGGCCACGCGCCATTCGATGCGCACGTCCGGGTCGAGCGCCCGATGGGTGGCGTCGAACCAGGGGCGGCCTGCGATCACCGCATCATCCTGCTTGCACAGCAGGTAGGCGCTGTCGGCCTGGTCGGGCAGCAGGGCGGCGGTGACGTCACCGCTGCCCAGGTCCTCGGCCAACGCGCGGGCGACATCGGCCGCGACGTGGGCCGCATCCGGCGTCGGCAGGGCGGTCATGCGGCGGGGAAGTCGGCGATCTGCGCGGTCGGGATGGCCTCTTCGGCCAGCAGCACCGGAATGCCGTCGTCGACCCGGAACACCTGCTTGCGGTCGCGGGTGACCAGCGCTTCGCGCAGCGGCTGGGCCAGCGGGTTGCCGTCGGCCTTGTTGACCGAGCCGGCGGAAATAGCCTTGTTGAGGGCTTCCAGGCCCTTGCCATCCAGCAGGGACAGGGGCTGGCGGGTGTCCGGCGACACCAGCAGGTCAAGCAGCTTGCGATCCATGGTTCTTCGTCTTGCGTGGAAGACGGCTAGAATACGTCTTTAAGGCAGGTGACGGCCAATGACCCCCAACCCGATCGCGCCGCTTGTCGGCATCGTCATGGGTTCCCGCTCCGACTGGGAAACCATGCAGCACGCCGCCCAGAAGCTTGAAGCCCTGGGTGTTCCGTTCGAAGTGAAGGTGGTCTCCGCCCACCGCACCCCGGACGTATTGTTCAGCTACGCAGAAGAAGCGGGCCCGCGCGGCCTGCGCGCGATCATCGCCGGTGCCGGCGGGGCCGCGCACCTGCCGGGCATGATCGCCGCCAAGACCGCCGTGCCGGTGCTGGGCGTGCCGGTGCAGTCCAAGGCCCTCAACGGCATGGATTCGCTGCTGTCGATCGTGCAGATGCCGGCCGGCATTCCGGTCGCCACCTTCGCCATCGGCAATGCGGGCGCGTCCAACGCGGCGCTGTTCGCCGCGGCGATGCTGGCCAGCGACCAGCCGGCCATCGGTCAGGCGCTGGAGGCCTTCCGCACCCGCCAGACCGAAGATGTCATGGCCCACGACGATCCGCGCCAATGAGCCTGACCGTCGGCATCCTGGGCGGCGGACAGCTCGCCCGCATGATGGTCCTGGCCGGTGCGCCGCTGGGGCTGCGCTTCGAGCTGTACGACCCGGCGGTCGACGCCTGCAGCGGCCCGCTGGCGCCGCTCACCGTGGCGGCGTTCGATGATCGCAAGGCCCTGGCCGAGTTTGCCGCCAAGGTCGACGTGGTCACCTTCGATTTCGAGAACGTGCCGGCCGACAGTGCGCAGTGGCTGGCCGACCAGGTGCCGGTCTACCCGCCGCCGTCGGCGCTGGCCGTCGCGCAGGATCGGCTGAGCGAGAAGACCCTGTTCCAGCAGCTGGGCATTCCGCTGCCGGCCTTCGCCGATATCCGCAGCCGTGACGAGCTGGCCGCGAAGGCCGCCGAGTTCGGCCTGCCGTGCATCCTCAAGACCCGCCGCCTGGGTTATGACGGCAAGGGCCAGTTCCGCCTGCGCAGCGAGGCGGACATCGACGCCGCATGGGACGCCCTCGGCGCCCAGGTCGAGCGCACCGGCCTGATCCTGGAGGGCTTCGTCGCCTTCCAGCGCGAAGTCAGCGTGGTCGCCGTGCGCGGCCGTGATGGAAGCTTCCAGGCGTGGCCGGTCACCGGCAACTGGCATGTCGATGGCGTGCTGTCGGCCAGCGTGGCCCCGGCCGTGCTGTCCGATGCCGAGCATGAGGCGGCGATTGGTTATGCGCGCCGCGTGGCCGAGCACCTGGGCTACGTGGGTGTGTTCGCGCTGGAGCTGTTCTGCCGCGATGGCGAGCTGCTGGCCAACGAGATGGCACCGCGCGTGCACAACTCCGGCCACTGGACCATCGAAGGCAGCGAGACCTCGCAGTTCGAGAACCACCTGCGCGCCGTGCTGGGCCTGCCGCTGGGCAGCACCCGCATGCTCGGCCATGCCTGCATGCTGAACTGGCTGGGCGCGATGCCCGATCCGGCGCCGGTGCTGGGCCAGGCCAGTGGCCATTGGCATGACTATGGCAAGCAGCCGCGCGACGGCCGCAAGGTCGGCCATGCCACGCTGCGTGATGATGATGCCGAAGCACTGGCCGATGCGGTGCTGCAGGTCGGCCTGGAGCTGGACCGCCAGGACCAGGTGGCGCCAGCGGTGCACGCGCTGCGCAACCGCTGAATCGGCTGAATCGGGTAGTGCCGGCCGCTGGCCGGCAAGGGCCGCGCGATGTCGGTAGCGCCGGGCCATGCCCGGCGGCACGCCATCCCGGCAGTGCCCGCCGCTGGCCGGCAGGCGCCTCAGCGCAGCTGGCTCTCGGCGAATTCCCAGTTGACCAGCTGCCAGAACCCTTCCAGATAGCGCGCACGCTCATTCTGGTAGTCGGTGTAATACGCGTGTTCCCACACATCGCAGCACAGCAGCGGGGTGCTCTCGCCGGTCAGCGGCGTGCCTGCGTTGCGGGTCGCCTGGATGCCGAGCTGGCCGCCGGGGTGCTGCACCAGCCAGACCCAGCCCGAGCCGAACAGCCCCAGCGCGGCGCGGTTGAATTCCTCGCGCAGGCGCTGGCCATCGCCGAACTGGCGCTTGATGAGCTCACCCAGCCGGCCCTGCGGCTCGCCACCGCCACGCGGGCGCAGGCACTGCCAGTAGAAGCCGTGGTTCCAGGCCTGGGCGGCCGCATCGAACAGCGTGCCCTGGGCCTGGCGGACGATCTCTTCCAGCGGCGCTTCTTCCCATTCGGTGCCGACGATGGCGGCATTGACCGCATCCACGTAGGCGCGATGATGGCGGCCGTGATGCAGTTCCACGTTCTGCGCGGACAGGTGCGGCTGCAGGGAGCCGGAAAGGTAGGGCAGGGCAGGCAATTCGACGGGCATGGACAGGTTCGTGGCCAGGGGACGGCGGCAGCCGGTTCCATCGGCTTACAATGGCGGCTACCGTGGGCAGTCTAGCCGACCACTGCGGTCGGTTTGTCCGGCGAAGCAAGGAGTGAGGTGTGGCGGTAATGCAGCAAATCCAGGCCGAGGTGGATCGTTACCCGCTCGTGTTGTTCATGAAGGGCACCCCGCAATACCCGATGTGCGGCTTTTCCAGCCGTGCCGTGCAGGCGTTGATGGCCGCCGGTGCCGTCGCCCTGCGCACGGTCAACGTGCTGGAGGAACCGGAGATCCGCGCCAACCTGCCGCGCTTCTCCAACCTGCCGACGTTCCCGCAGCTGTTCATCAACGGGGAGTTGATCGGCGGCTGCGACATCGTCATGGAGCTGTTCGAAGCCGGCGAGCTCAAGCGCATCGTCGAAGAGGCCACCCAGGGATGAGTGCCTGGCCATCGACGTCGGCGAACGGTGCGGCGCTCGATGGCCGTCCCCTGCAGGATCGCGTGGTCCTCATCGCCGGTGCCGGTGGCGGGCTGGGCAGTGCTGCGGCCATCGCGGCCGCCGAAGCGGGGGCCACCGTGGTGCTGATGGGTCGCAAACCGCGGCGGCTGGACCGGGTCTACGCCCAGGTGCAGGCCGTGGGGCCCGAGCCCCTGCTGTATCCGCTGGACCTGGAAGGTGCCGGCCCCGATGACTATGCCGAACTGGCCCAGGCCCTGCAGCGTGAGCTGGGGCGGTTGGACGGCCTGCTGGTCTGCGCCGCGCATTTTCCCGGCCTGACCCCCTTCGAGCTGGCCGACCCGGCCAGTTTCGCCCGCGCCGTGCACGTCACCCTGACCGCCCCGGCGTGGCTGGCCCAGGCCTGCCTGCCGCTGCTCAAGCAGCGCGACGATGCGGCGATGGTGTTCGCTGTCGATGCCCCGGAAAGGGTGGGGCAGGCCTACTGGGGCGGCTATGGCGTGGCCCAGCACGGGCTGCGGGGGCTGATTGCCAGCCTGCACGATGAATTGGGCCGTACTACCGTCCGGGTCAGCGGCCTTTACCCTGGCCCATTGCGCACCGCACTGCGGGCGCGCGCCTATTCCGTTGACCAGGATCCGGCCGCCCAAGGCCCGGAGAAGGCCGCCGCTGCGGCCGTTGCGCTGCTTTCAGCCGCCGGCGCCCCGTGGCGCGGGCAGGTACTTGACGCCAGTCACACTACTGTCGCCAGTTAACTGGACGATAAGACGGAGTGAAGGTTCCGTCACGATCTCGTTGCGACCCGGTGCCGCTTGTCGCACAACCGTCACAATGATGGCGTAGCGTGTTAATCTAGTGTTAACCGTTGCGGCGGCTGCCGTTCACGGTAGGGAACCCCAGATAAATGTCCAGTCAGCCGCCCGCAAGGCTGGTTGGATGCGCTTTTTTTCCGCCATCGCCAACTCGCATCGAGGCTACCGAAAAATGACCCACCCACTCCGGATGTCCAAGCTTACCCTTGGTCTCGTGGCTGCACTCGCCGCCGCCCCCGCCTTCGCCCAGAGCACCTCTGCCGGTGTCGGCGGCCAGGTGATCTCCCGCGCCGGCCAGCCCGTCGCCGGCGCTGAAGTCACCATCACCCACACCGAGTCGGGCACCGTTTCGCGTGCCACCACCGATGCGGCCGGTCGCTACAACGCCCGCGGCCTGCGCGTGGGTGGTCCGTACTCGATCACCATCACCAAGCCGGGTGAAGGCACCAAGACCGAAGATGGCGTCTACCTGGGCGTGAACCAGACCGGCACCATCAACGCCACCCTGGCCGGTGACCTGGCTGCTGCCACCAACCTGGACACCGTGCAGGTCACCGCCGTCGGCGGCGGCTCGGAAGTGTTCAGCGCCACCAAGATGGGCTCGGGCACCAACCTCAGCCAGCAGCAGATCGAAGTTGCGCCGTCCATCGGCGGCAACATCCAGGATCTGATGCGCCTTGACCCGCGCGTGACCTTCATCGACCGCGCTTCGGGCTCGATCTCGGCCGGTGGCCAGAACCCGCGCTTCAACTCGATCAACATCGACGGCGTCTCGGCCAGCGACACCTTCGGCCTGGAAGGCAACAACATGCCGACCCGCCGCCAGCCGGTCGCGATGGAAGCCATCGAAGCGCTGGACATCAACCTGTCCAACTACGACGTCAGCATCGCTGCCGCCGCCGGTGCCACCGTCAACGCGGTGACCAAGTCCGGTACCAATGAATTCCACGGTTCGGTGTACGGCACCTACCGTGACGGCGACTGGTTCGGTGACAATCCGGAAGGCCAGCCGTTCAAGGGCTTCACCAAGGAAAAGACCTACGGCATGACCCTGGGTGGTCCGCTGGTCAAGGACAAGCTGTTCTTCTTCGCCAACTATGAGAAGTTCGAGCAGGCCGCTCCGGGCGCCGACATCTCCGGCACCGCGCTGGGCAAGGCCAATGCCAACTTCACCATGGCTGACGTCACCCGTGCGCAGCAGATTGCCAAGGACGTCTACGGCTTCGATGCCGGCGGCACCGAAAGCAACGGCGACACGACCCTGGAAGAGTACGCGCTGAAGCTGGACTGGAACATCAGCGAGAACCATCGCGCCAACATCCGTTACAGCAAGCTTGAGCAGGACAAGCTGCGCATCAACGGCATGAACTCGACCTCGACCGCATCGCTGAGCTCGTACTGGTACCAGCACGCCAAGACCAACGAGAGCTACGTCGCCCAGCTGTTCAGTGACTGGAGCGACAACTTCTCGACCGAGCTGAAGGCTTCGTACCGCGAGTACTCGGCCATCCGCGAAGTGTCGACCGACGCGCCGAGCATCCGCATCTATTTCCCGCGCAACGCGACCACCCCGCAGGGTGACTCGCTGTACCTGGGTACCGAAGCCAACTCGCAGGACAACATCCTGCAGACCAAGGCGTGGAACTACTACGCTGCGGCTACCTGGACCCTGGGCGACCACGACGTCAAGTTCGGTGCTTCGTACGACACCAACGACATCTACAACTACTTCGGCGCCAACACCTGGGGCACCTACACCTTCTACGGCCTGGACAATTTCCAGAACGGCATCTGGCAGACCTACGTCTACAACAAGGAAAACCAGCCGGGCTCGATCGCTGCTGACTACAAGTTCAGCAACCTGGCCCTGTTCGTGCAGGACACCTGGTACGTCAACAGCAACCTGACCCTGACCATGGGCGTGCGTGCCGACCGTCCGGACACCAGCCCGGCGCCGGCCTTCAACCAGGGCGCGCTCAACGCGTTCGGTTACGACAACAGCAAGGTCTTCGGTGGTGATTTCCTGATCCAGCCGCGCCTGGGCTTCAACTACACCTTCGACAGCGATCGTCCGACCCAGCTGCGCGGCGGCGTGGGCCTGTTCCAGGGTGATGCCCCGCAGGTGTGGCTGAGCAACAGCTACTCCACCACCGGCTTCAACTACACCGGCTACAACATCACCCGTTACAACGGCATGCCGTTCAGCCCGGACAAGGACAACCAGCCGGTTCCGACCACTCCGGGCCAGGCGCGCCAGAGCGTCAGCTTCGTCGGCAAGGACTTCAAGCTGCCGTCGATCTACAAGGCCAACATCGCCCTGGATCACGAGCTGCCGTGGTACGGCATCGTGGCATCGGCTGAGCTGCTGGTCACCAAGGTCAAGGACGGCCTGTACTACCAGCACCTGAACCTCGGCACGGGCCGCCAGGTCGGCGCTGATGGTCGCGTCAACTACTACAACCCGGCTGCCGTCAACCGTCAGTGGGCCACCGGTGACGTCCGCTTCGGTGCCAACGGTGCGTTCGACGCGGTCTACCTGATCGACAACACCCACAAGGGCCAGACCTCGCAGGCGACCTTCTCGCTGGCCAAGCCGTTCTCGGCTGACAGCGACTGGTCCTGGAACCTGGGCTACACCTACACCGACGCAAAGGAAGTGGGTTCGCTGACCAGCTCCACCGCCGGTTCGGGCTGGGGCTACCAGTACGCCTTCGACGCCAATGCTGACCAGCTGAACACCTCGCGTTACCAGATCCGTGACCGCCTGTCTGGTTCGCTGAACTGGAAGCACAAGTTCTTCGGCGATTACGAAACCAAGGTCGGTCTGGTGTACGAAGGCCGTAGCGGTCGTCCGTTCAGCTACATCTACGCGAACGACGCCAATGGCGACGGCCGCTCGGGCAACGACCTGTTCTACGTGCCGCAGCGTGGCGAAGTGCTGTTTGGCGCGCTGGGCCAGAACGGCGGCTTCACGCCGGATGCCGCGATGGAGAAGAACTTCTACGATTGGCTGGCTGCCAACCCGCAGCTGGAGAAGTACCAGGGCAGCGTCGCTCCGGCCAACGGCTTCCGTACCGGCTGGATCAACACCTTCGACATCCGTATCAGCCAGCAGCTGCCGGGCTTCATGAAGGGCCACAAGTCGGAAGTGTGGGTCGACATCCAGAACGTCGGCAACATGCTGAACAAGAAGTGGGGCAACATCTACGACTACGGCTTCTTCGCCAACAGCCGTGTTGCAACCCTGCAGGGCATCTACGACGGCAAGTACGTGTACAACTTCACTGGTGCTGACAAGACCAGCGTCGCCAACCAAGATGCCGACGGCTTCGACGCCGGTGTCTCGCAGTGGTCGCTGCAGGTCGGCTTCCGCTACCAGTTCTGATGAACTGACGTAGTTGCTGCACACGGAACGGCCGGGGAAACCCGGCCGTTTTCCGTTCAGGCGAAAGTCCTTGCGGGCGTGCGGGCGGGGGCGTAGCATCCCTTCTCGTGCGCGGCGCACTACGCCGCCTGGCGGTCCCGGAACGGCGAACGCGGGCAGCACATATCCAACGGTCGGGTTTCCCGGCCGTTTTGCTTTTTAAGGGGGCGGCAGTACAGTCGGAAACCTTGAAGGAAGCGAAAAGTTGGATATGACGACGAACGAAAAGGCAGCCCGCGCGCTGCCGGTGCAGGATGCGCGGATCTACCCGCGCGGTGGGCTGGATGTGCTGTCGCGGGCCGAGGTCGCGCGCCTGCGCGATGCCTCCGGTGGCGGCATGCACGAGCTGCTGCGCCGCTGCGCGCTGGCGGTGCTGACCAGCGGCAGTGCCTCGGACGATCCGCGCGCGGCGCGTGATCTCTACCCTGATTTCGACATCCAGGTGGCGCAGCAGGATCGCGGCGTGCGCATCGACCTGGTCAACGCCCCGGCGATGGCCTTCGTCGACGGCGAGATCATCCGCGGCGTGGCCGAACTGCTGTTCGCGGTGGTCCGCGACCTGGCCTACATGGCCATCGAGATGGGCCCGGCCTACGCGGCCGAGCTGGAATCCTCGGAAGGCATCACCAACGCGGTGTTCGGCCTGCTGCGCAACGCGCGCATCCTGAACCCGGGCGACCCGAACCTGGTGGTCTGCTGGGGCGGCCACTCGATCGGCCGCGACGAGTACCTGTACACCAAGCAGGTTGGCTACGAGCTGGGCCTGCGCGGCCTGGACATCTGCACCGGCTGCGGCCCGGGCGCGATGAAGGGCCCGATGAAGGGCGCCACGATCGCCCATGCCAAGCAGCGCAAGACGGCCACCCGCTACATCGGCCTGACCGAGCCGGGCATCATCGCCGCCGAGTCGCCGAATCCGATCGTCAACCACCTGGTCATCATGCCGGACATCGAGAAGCGCCTTGAGGCCTTCGTCCGCATCGGCCACGGCATCATCGTGTTCGCCGGCGGCGTCGGCACGGCCGAGGAGATCCTGTACCTGCTCGGCATCCTGCTGCGCGAGGAGAACAAGGACCTGCCGTTCCCGCTGATCCTGACCGGCCCGACCGTGGCCGCGCCGTACTTCGAGCAGATCGACCGCTTCATCCGCCTGACCCTGGGTGATGCCGCGGCCGAGCGCTACGAGATCATCATCGGTGACCCGGTGGCGGTGGCCCGCAAGATGGCCAGCGGCATCAAGCAGGTGCGCGAGCACCGCCTGGCGCAGAAGGATTCGTTCTTCTTCAACTGGTCCATCGAGATCCCGTGGGAGTACCAGCAGCCGTTCGTGCCGACCCACGAGGCGATGGCCGCGCTGGACCTGCACCACGGACGTGCACCGCATGCGCTGGCGGCCGACCTGCGCCGGGCGTTCTCCGGTATCGTGGCCGGCAACGTGAAGGAAGACGGCATGCGCCGCATCGAGGAGTTCGGGCCGTTCCAGATCCACGGCGACGCCGACATGATGCAGGCCCTGGACGCGCTGCTGCGCGCCTTCGTCGAGCAGCGCCGGATGAAGATCTCCGGCGAATACCAGCCCTGCTACCAGGTGCTGGCCTGACCGGCCGGGGCGGCCTGCCGGGCCGCCCGGGGTCGGATCCCCGAAGGGGCTCCGACCCCATCCAGGGGCCGCCAGCAGGGCAGGGCGTGTCAACGCTTTGACGCCCGTCGCCCCGTTCTGACCGTTCATCCTGCCGCCGCTTGCCGGCGGCACCCGGGTGCGCCATCGTGGCCACCAACACGCTGGGGAGCGTTCCATGTCACTGCGCCGGTCCAAGGGCTTCACGCTGGTCGAGCTGATGATCACGATTGCCGTGCTGGCAATCCTGACCGCGATTGCCTATCCCAGTTTCCAGAGCACCATCCGTTCCAATCGGATGGCCACGACGGCCAATGAGCTGATTGCTGCGCTGTCGCTGGCCCGTTCCGAGGCGATCCGCGGTACCCGCGGCGGCGCGGTGTGCGCGTCCAAGGACGGCACTGCCTGTGACGGCGCCAGCTGGGCGGACGGCTGGATGGTCTGGAATGACACCAACGGTAATGGCGCCTACGACAAGGATGAGCCCGTGCTGCGCTATGCCGAAGCGCGCCCGCAGATGAAGGGCGCATCGGGCGAGGCACTCAGCATCGCCTTCGACCCGCGCGGCCGCAGCCGTGCTGCCGCCGTCAGCAACATCACCCTGCGCCCGGCCGACTGCGGCGGTCAGCCGTTGCAGCGGCGGATGATCGTCTCGCTTACCGGACAGGTCCGGCTGCAGAAGGAAGCATGCAAGTGAAGCCCAGACCGTTCCGTCGATTCCCGATGCGTCCCCGCACCCAGCAGGGCTTCACCCTGATCGAAGTGCTGATCGCGATCCTGGTGCTTGGCTTCGGCCTGCTTGGCTTCGCCCTGCTGCAGACAATGAACGTGCGCTACGTGCAGAGTGCGAACTTCCGTACACAGGCGACCAACCTGAGCTACGAACTGCTCGACCAGATCCGTGCCAACCGGGTGGGGGCTGCCTTCTACCTGGGCGACTACACCGCGACCACCAGCAACTGCTCGCCGCCGACCGGCAAGGACATCGCCAAGGACACTTACATGACCGACTGGCGCTGCCGCATGGGCAAGTCGCTGGGCGAGGGGGCCAAGGCGAAGGTCAGCCGCGCCGGGACCCTGTACACCGTGCAGGTGACCTGGGGCGACGACCGCTGGAAGGCCGACGCCGCCGATACCACCTTCAGTGCGAGTACCCGACTGTGAATGACGCCTACCGCTTTCGTGGCGCTGCCCGCGGCCTGTCGCTGATCGAGTTGATGATCTCGATGGTGATCGGCCTGATCATCATGCTGGCTGTCGTGCAGGTGTTTGCCGCATCGCGCGAGGCCTACCGCCTTTCCGAAGGCCTCGCGCGGGTGCAGGAAAACAGCCGCTTCGCCATGGACACCCTGCAGCGCGAGATCCGCATGGTCGGGCACTTCGGTTGCGTGAACGACCAGGCGCACACCTCGCCGACGCGGATTTCCCTGCGTTCGACGCTGGATGGCACCAATCCGGTGCTTGACTTCAACCGGTCTATCCAGGGTTACGAGGCCAACGGCACCGAGCCGGGCAAGACGCTTACGATCGCAGCAACGCCGTCGACCGGCGGCACGGACTACACGCCGGCGCTGCCAGATGCCATTGCCAAGGCGCTGACCAACCGGGTCAATGGCAGTGACATCATCGCGCTGCGCTACCTGATGCCCGACGGCGTGCCGGTCACCTCAATGGGCGGCGACGCTTCCAAGCCGGTCTTCAATTTCGATGCCTCGCGTCTGTCGGTGCTGCGCAGTGGCATGACCAACCCAGGTCTGTATGGCGTGGCGGACTGCTCGTCGGCCACCGTGTTCCAGGCCAGTGCGGTCAATACCGGCACCGCAAGCATCACCTTCAACACGGGCAAGCTCAACGCTTCGCGAACTTTCGTCCAAGGCTACACGGTAGGCCAGGCCAACCTCTACCGGGCAGAAAGTGCCGTCTACTACGTCGGTTACGACGCAGACACGAAGCAGAGCTCTCTGTATCGCGTGCGCTTCAGTGCCACGCCCGGCGGTGATCTTGCTGCCGGCGCTCCCGAGCCGCTGGTCGAGGGTGTGGACAACCTGCAGCTGCTGTATGGCCAGGATCGCAACCTGGACACCATTTCGCCGTCAGGCTATGTCGATCGCCAGGGAACCGCCAAGGCCGTCCAGGAATCGTTGCCCAGTGATGTCCAGCTGGCATGGCGTCGTGTCGGCGCGGTGCAGATCGGTCTGTTGATGTCCAGCCCGGACCCTGCATCGGCGCGCCAAGGGGACGGCGCGGCTGCCCTGATCGGCATGGGCGTGACCTATACCACACCTACCGACAGGCGCATGCGTGCGGTCTACCAGACCACCGTCGCGCTGCGTAACCGCCTTTACGGCAATTGAGGTCAAGATGCGTACGCCACGATCCCAACCCGCCTTCCCGCAACGCCAGCGTGGTGCGGTGCTCTATGTGGCGCTGATCATGCTGATCCTGCTTGCGCTGATCGGCATTGCCGGCATGCAGGTCACCAGCATGCAGGAGCGCATGGCGTCCAACTACCTGCGCACGAATCTGGCGTTTCAGAACGCGGAATCGAGCGCGCGCTCGACCGAAGCGACCATTGAAACCGCACTGGACAGCGGCGCCAACGTGTACAGGGCGAACCAGGAGGAGTGCAGCCCGACCTACGATCCGCTGACGTGGGCCAACGGGATCACCAAGACGTCATCCCAGTACACCCGGCGCATCGACAAATGCTTCGCCGCCTCCAGCCGACGTATCGGCGAAAAGGCCAACGAAGAAACCGGAAACATCTACCAGGTCACGGCGCTTGCCAGTGACCAGGCCACCGACGCAACTGCCAGCGCTGTCATCGACACGGTCTTCATCCCATGAACAACGACCAACGCTTTCTTCGCCTGCGCCCCTCCACCTGGCTCCGTGCCGGTGCGGGCCTGGCCGTACTTGCCGGCCTGGCCGCGCTGATCATCCCGCTGCATGCGGCCCTCGGCGACTACGACATCGCCCAAGAGCCGCTGTACACCAAGCAGAGCCAGCCGCCGCTGATGATGATGGTGATGTCGCGCGACGAGCAGCTGTTCAACAAGGCGTACAGCGATTACAGCGATCTGAACGACGATGGGATCCTCGACACCACCTACCTTGATACGTTCGAGTACGGCGGGTACTTCGATTCCAATCTCTGCTACGCGTACTCTGGTGGCGTGTTCAAGGCATCCGCTGCTGCGGGCGGTACCAACAAGCACAGCTGCAGCTCCGCATGGTCGGGCAATTTCCTGAACTGGATCACCATGAGCCGGCTGGACGTGATGCGCAGCGTTCTCTACGGCGGCCAGCGCTCTACTGACGATCTGGACAAGACCGTAATCGAACGCGCGCAGATTCCGAGCGATCTGCACGCCTGGGTCAAGGTCTACAGTGGTGCCGACATCGGCAGCTTCGCGCCGTTGACGGGCACGCAGTCCTTCTGCAACTCCACCATTGCCTCCAACGGTGCGCCGCTCATGCGTGTTGCGTCCGGCAACTGGTCGGAGTGGGCCTCGACGGCGTCTTACCAGTGCGGCGTCAATCGCTCTGGTGATGGTGGCGCGGATACCCCGAGAACCACGAGCGACTATACGGTCCGTGCTGAAGTCTGCGCATCCACCAGTGCCGCCCTGCGCGAGGGCTATTGCCGCAAGTACAACGATGGTGCGACCGACCGCTATAAGCCGGCCGGCGTGCTGCAGACCTATGGTGAGAGTGGTCGCCTGCGTTTCGGCCTCATCAGCGGCACCTATTCCAGCCCCCGTGACGGTGGCGTGCTGCGCCGTAACATCGGCAAGATCGCCGGCAACGGCACGGCTTTCTGCGCCGCCGGTGATGAAATCAATCTGTCCAATGGCCGTTTCTGCAATACGCTGACCAGCGGCACCGAAGGCATCATCAATACGATCTCCAATTTCCGCATCGATCAATGGAACTGGAGCAGCAACTGGAACGACTGCAACAACTACGGCATCCTCAATCGCGCCGGCACCGACAAGGCGCGCATCCTGGATAACCCGGGCAGCGGCTCGCAGAAGTGCAGTGCCTGGGGTAACCCGCTTGCCGAAATGTATGCCGAGGCGCTGCGTTACATCGGCAACTCGACCAAGACCACCAGCTACAACAGTGGAACCGACCTGAGCGGCCTGCCCACCGGCCTCGCGTGGAAGGATCCCTATGCGCTGCCGGCCAATGGCGGCAACTCCTACTGCGCGACCTGCAACATCCTGGTGCTGTCGTCCGGCCTGCCGTCCTTCGACGGCGACAACATCGGCACGCTGCCGCAGCAGATCGATGCTGCTGCGCAGACCAATGCCATCGGCACTGGCGACGGCATTTCCGGCAAATCGTGGATGGTCGGGCGTGATACCGCCACCGCCACCGACGCCAATAACACCCACGAAGACATCTGTCAGGGCCGAACCATCAATGGTCTGAGTACGGCACGTGGTATCTGCCCCGATATTCCAAGCATGGAAGGCAGCTACCTTATGGCAGGCATGGCGAAGGGCGCAGCTGCGACCGACCTTCGCCCTGGCGTACAAGGCAAGCCTTCCAGTTACAAAGTCACGGCCACCACCTATACCGTCGCCATGGCGGAGACCCTGCCGCAGTTCGAAATCGCGGTAGGCAACAGCAAGATCGGCCTGGCGCCTCTGTGTCAGGCAAACAACAGCGGCAGCGCGACGCAGGCCTCCAGTGGCTGGCGCAGCTGCTTCCTGGGTTCGGTTGGCATCGGTACCAAGACCGCCAACAGCACCGGTAGCAATCTGGTGTACGGGCGGCCCTACCGTGCCGATGGCAAGTCGGGTAGTTTCTCGCTGGTCTGGGAAGACTCGCTGTGGGGCAATGACCACGACAACGACGTCGTTGCCATGCTGAGCTACTGCGTGGGTTCCACCTGCACGGACAGCACCGGCATCAACAACATCTGCTGGCGTGCAGATACCAGCAAGAGCGTGAGCGCCGCAAACAATGCCGCGATCTGTAACACCAATGGCCTGATCAGCACCCCCGCCGAGGACGAGGTCCTGATCCGCATCGAGAACCTGTCGGCCTACGCCGGCAACGCGATGCTGACCGGCTACACGATCACCGGTTCCAATGCCGCGACCACGGTTCAGCGCCTTGCGCTGCGTCCGGGTGATTCCAACAACTCGGTGCTGACCAACACCAACAACTTCCCCAACAATTGGCAGAAGCCGGTCGTCATCAAATACAAGGCATCCACCGGTGCCGCTGGCCAGCTCGAAAGCCCGCTCTGGTACGCCGCCAAGTATGGTGTTCCGGCCGGTGGCAAGGCTTGGGACAGCAAGAAAAAGGGTGTGCCGGACAACTACTTCCTGGCCCGCAACCCGACCAAACTGAAGCAGGCGCTGGAAGAGATCTTCGACAGCGCGGCCCAGGGCGATGCCCCCGTCGGTGGCGATGGCTCGGGCGCACGCATCAGCACCGGCTCGTTCACTGTCGCTTCTCACTTCCGCGTGCCGTCGGGCAGTAACGACTGGACCGGTGATGTCATCGCGACACGGGTTACCAGTACTGGCACTGACGGTACCGAACTGTGGAAGGCATCGAACAAGATTGCCTCGTCCACCAGACGCATCTACATGGCCACGGCGCCCACCAGCACGGACACCAATGGCACCGTGACTGCGGCAAAGGTGGCTGAGTTCACTTCCGGCAACATGCCGGGCGCCGACAGCAATGCCAAGGTCGCCACGATGGGCCTGGTCACGCGCCCGGACTGGTACACCGGAAAGACGTCCGAGAATCTGGTCAGCTACCTGCGCGGCTCTGCGATCAGCGGCTTCCGGTCGCGCACGTCGCCGCTGGGTGACATCGTGAACTCCACTACCGAGGTCGTCTCCAAGCGAGATGACTACGGTTACTCGGTATGGGCCAGCAATGCCACCGAGTGGAAGAAGACCCTCGGCGCGGCCTATGTCACGTTCCTGGAAAACAAGAGTGCTACGAGTGGCCCGCCGACCATGGTCTACGTGGGTGCCAACGACGGCATGCTGCATGGCTTCAACGCGTCCGACACCACGGCCGCAGGCAACGAGGAGCTGGCATTCATCCCGTCCACGGCGCTGCAGCACATCGCCGAGCTGGCCAATCCGAAATATGGCCATCGCTATTACGTGGATGGTCCGTTGACCTCGTCCGACATCTATGACGGCAGCAAGTGGCGCACCGTGCTGGTGGGGACCACCGGTGGTGGCGGATCTTCGGTTGCGCCGTACAGCGGCAGGGCCAGCAATGGCTCGGTGTTCGGCCTGGACATCGGTAGCCCGACCACCTTCGGTGCCAGCAACGTGCTCTGGGAAGTTTCGGGTAAAACCGAGTCAGACCTCGGTTTCGTACTGGGCAAGCCGGTAGTGGTGCCGGCCACGGGCACTACGGCAGGCGGGCAGCCGCGCTTCGTGGCGCTGTTCGGCAACGGCGTCAATTCGACCAGCGGCAAGCCGGTCCTGTTTGTGGTCGATGTGGCCACGGGCAAGGTGTTGCGCCGCATCTCACCCAGCGGTGCCGGTTACGCCGTTCGCAATGGCCTGATCAACCTGGCGCCGGTCGCGCTGAAGAATAACGACGGCATTACCGACACGGTGTACGGCGGCGACATGCAGGGCAACCTCTGGAAGTTCGACCTGTCCGACACCAACATCAACAACTGGGGGGTCGCGCTGGATGGCGCGCCGCTGTTCACCGCGGTGCGTGACAACAAGGTGCAGCCGATCATGAGCGGCATCGAGGTGACCAGCGGGCCGTCGGGTGGCGTCAGCATCTACTTTGGTACCGGCCAGTACTTTGCTGCCGATGACAATGCGGTCAGCAGTTCCTCGCCAGTGCAGAGCCTGTATGGCATCTGGGACAATCTGAAGACCGCTGTCAGCGGGCGCAGCGTGCTGCAGGGGCAGAGCGTCACGACCACCACTGCGAGCGCAGGTTACTCAGGGCGCGCAGTGACTCGCAACGAGTTCGTCTATGGTGATGTTCGAGGTTGGTACGTCGATCTGGTCGTAGGCAGCACACTTGACGGCGAGCGTTTCGTTGGCAATCCCAACATCCAGAACGGCTCGGTCTTCTTCACAACCTATGTGCCTGGTACTGCCATTTGCGGCAGTGGTGGCGGCGTCAACTGGCTGTATGGCCTGAACCTGTTGACTGGTGGTGGCGCCATGAGCGGCCTCAGTACCAG
The DNA here is from genome assembly GCF_003086795.1 of Stenotrophomonas sp. SAU14A_NAIMI4_5. Taxonomy (NCBI): domain Bacteria; kingdom Pseudomonadati; phylum Pseudomonadota; class Gammaproteobacteria; order Lysobacterales; family Lysobacteraceae; genus Stenotrophomonas; species Stenotrophomonas sp. SAU14A_NAIMI4_5. Next base: position 1,664,993 of record NZ_CP026003.1, read on the forward strand.
CATCAACGGATCACCGGTGTGTACCGGAAATTGCGGCGCGGTAGCTCTGAACAAGGGCGGTGCACCGGCGCAGGGGCCGCCGGTGAAGGACACCAGTATCTTCGTGCCCAAGCTGACGCCGTGCGATCCGACCAAGGCCACCTGCACCGTCCAGCAGCTGTTGGACGCCGAAGCATGCACCTTCGTGCTGCGCGCCCCTGGCGCAGATGCCATGTACATGCCGCGCCCCTGTGGTCGCCAGTCCTGGCGCCAGATCCGCTGATGAGGTTGCCGGAGAGCATCGTATGAAGATCAACTCGTTCTCGCGCACGGCGCGTGGTTTCACCCTCATCGAGCTGATGATCACGGTAGCGGTGGTGGCGATCCTTGCCGCCATCGCGATCCCGTCCTACAGCGAGTACGTGCTGCGTTCGCGCCGCGCCCAGGCCAAGGCCGATCTGGTTGAGATTGCCCAGCAGCTGGAGCGTTTCCACACCGTGCAGAACACCTATGCGGGGGCGACGCTGCCGTTCGAGCAGTCGCCGCGTGATGGCACGTCGCGCTACACGATTTCGTTGAGCGGGAAGGCCACTGCATCGGCCTTCACCCTGCAGGCGGTGCCGGCGACGGGGCAGGACAAGGACAAGTGCGGCACCCTGACTCTGGATCAGGCCGGGCGCAAGACGCCCACTGCGGCGAAAGTCGCCGGCTGCTGGTGAAGTGGGTGTTGCATCCCCTGCAATGACCGTCTAGAATGCGCCTCCCCGCCCGAATAGCTCAGCCGGTTAGAGCACTTGACTGTTAATCAGGGGGTCGTTGGTTCGAGTCCAACTTCGGGCGCCAGATTCGAAAAAGCCGCGAGAAATCGCGGCTTTTTTCGTTGTTGCTCTGCCGCCGCCTCAGCAGTCGGCGGGTGATCGGGGGCGCTCGCTGCGTACCCGGCCGGTCACGTTGATGACCACACGGCTGTGCTCGCGCCCGTCCACGCACAGCACGAGGGACTGGTTGGTGCCTGCATTGCGTCCGTCCGGCAGGAACTGCACATGAGGGCGGTGCTGGCTGGATTGGACCTTGATGCCGCCCGGTTGCCGGTCGCGCACATGCACGACCTTGCCCGGTGCTGCTCCCCACGGTGAGTCTTCCGTACGCACCAGCCAGCCGTGGCTCCATTCCTGGCTGCAGGACATGCCGTCGAGCGAGCCACAGACGGTGACCCGCCTGCGCTGGGTCACCGCCGTAGAGCGCGCCAGCACCAGGCTGCCGGTGAGCTCGGCGCGCAGGGTGTCCGCGCGCAGGCGTGCCACCAGGCGCTGCCAGGGACCCCATGCGAGCGTGAGCAGGACGGCCAGCAGCATGACGACCAGCAGGAGTTCCGTCAGATGGAACCCCGGCGCGGGGTGGGGCGGGTGAGTCAGGGAAGGGCGGCGCGTCATTGCTTCAGACTGAACGTCGGCCTGCCATGCCCACCATCGGCCCAGCGCGCAATGCGGGGCCGGGCGTTTCCTCAACAGGCCGTCACCAAACCGGCCGCTATAATCATCATTCCCGGGACCTGGCAATACCATGAGCGACAGTTTTCAACTCGTCTCGCCGTATTCACCGGCGGGCGACCAGCCCAACGCGATCGCGAAGCTGACCGATAATTTTGAAGCGGGCATCGCCAAGCAGACGCTGCTGGGCGTGACCGGTTCGGGCAAGACCTACACCATCGCGAACGTCATCCAGAACGTGCAGAAGCCGACGCTGATCATGGCGCCGAACAAGACGCTGGCCGCGCAGCTGTATGGTGAATTCAAGGCGTTCTTCCCGCACAACGCGGTGGAGTACTTCGTCAGCTACTACGATTACTACCAGCCCGAAGCCTACGTGCCGTCGTCGGACACCTTCATCGAGAAGGACAGTTCGATCAACGAGCACATCGAGCAGATGCGTTTGGCGGCGACCAAGACGCTGCTGTCGCGCCCGGATGCGATCGTGGTGGCCACGGTGTCGGCCATCTACGGCCTGGGCGCGCCGGAAGACTACCTGTCGCTGCGCCTGATCCTGTCCAAGGGCGAGCGCATCGAGCAGCGCGACCTGATCAACCACCTGACCCAGCTGCAGTACACGCGCAACGAGTACGAGCTGCAGCGCGGTACGTTCCGCGTGCGTGGCGAGGTGATCGACGTGTTCCCGGCCGAATCGGACAGCGAGGCCCTGCGCATCGAGCTATTCGATGGCGAGGTCGAGAAGATCACCATGTTCGATCCGCTCACCGGCGAGACGATCCGTAACATGCAGCGCTTCACCGTCTACCCGAAGACCCACTACGCGACCACGCGCGAGCGCGTGCTGGCCGCCGTGGAGACCATCAAGGTGGAGCTGAAGGAGCGCCTGGAGCAGCTGTACGCGGAAAACAAGCTGGTCGAGGCGCAGCGCCTGGCCCAGCGCACCCAGTTCGACATCGAGATGATGGCCGAGGTTGGTTTCTGCAACGGCATCGAGAACTACTCGCGGCACCTGACCGGCAAGAGTGCGGGCGAGCCGCCACCGACCCTGTTCGACTACCTGCCGCCGGACGCGCTGCTGGTCATCGACGAATCGCACGTGACCATTCCGCAGATCGGCGCGATGTTCAAGGGCGATCGTTCGCGCAAGGAAACCCTGGTCGAGTTCGGCTTCCGCCTGCCGTCGGCGCTGGACAACCGGCCGCTGCGCTTTGAGGAATGGGAAGCGCGCTGCCCGCGCGCGATCTACGTGTCCGCCACGCCGGGTCCGTATGAGTACCGCGAGACCGGTGATGACATCACCGAGCTGGTGGTGCGCCCGACCGGCCTGATCGATCCGGTGGTGGAAATCCGCCCGGTCGGCACCCAGGTCGACGACCTGATGAGCGAGGCCAACGAACGCATCAAGGCCGGTGACCGCGTGCTGGTCACCACGCTGACCAAGCGCATGGCCGAGAACCTCACCGAGTACCTGACTGAACATGGCATCCGCGTGCGCTATCTGCATTCGGACGTGGACACGGTGGAGCGCGTGGAGATCATCCGCGACCTGCGCCTGGGCAAGTTCGACGTATTGGTGGGCATCAACCTGCTGCGCGAAGGCCTGGACATGCCGGAGGTCTCGCTGGTGGCGATCCTGGATGCGGACAAGGAAGGTTTCCTGCGTTCGACCGGTTCACTGATCCAGACCATCGGCCGCGCTGCGCGAAACGTGCGCGGCAAGGCCATCCTGTATGCGGACAAGATCACCCGCTCGATGCAGGCGGCGATCGACGAGACCGACCGCCGCCGCGCCAAGCAGGTCGAGTACAACGAGGAGCACGGTATCGTGCCGCGTTCGGTGGCCCGGCCGATCGTGGACGTGCTGGAAGGCGCGCGCTCGGATGCTGCGGAGAAGGAGTCCCGCAAGGGCAAAGGCAAGGGCAGGGCGGTGGCCGAGGATGCGGCCGATTACCGGTCGATGTCGCCGGCCCAGCTGGCCACCCGGCTCAAGGCGCTGGAGCAGCAGATGTACCAGCACGCCAAGGATCTGGAGTTCGAAGATGCCGCCCGCGTGCGTGACCAGATCCGGCAGCTGAAGGAGGCCAGCCTCGGCTGAACACGGTAGCGCGGCAATCTTCACAAAAGTGTTGCGCTTACCTGTCGGCATCCGTAATATACGCGGCCTGCACCGACGCAATCGCGGAGATGCAGAAGCAAAACGGGCGGTTAGCTCAGCGGTAGAGCACTACCTTGACATGGTAGGGGTCACAGGTTCGAACCCTGTACCGCCCACCACGAAGTCCCTTCCAGAGGGGCTGTCGTGACCTGAAAAGCCCGGCCCTGGCGCCGGGTTTTTACGTAGCAAGGCCAGCCTTCGGGCGGCACGAACAAGATGGGCGGTTAGCTCAGCGGTAGAGCACTACCTTGACATGGTAGGGGTCACAGGTTCGAACCCTGTACCGCCCACCACCTGGCTCCCGGCATTGCCGGTGCAGCGGTGGAAACAGGAAAGCCGGCCCGGTGGGTCGGCTTTTTTGTTGCCCGGCTTCCGCCCTCAGAACTGGATCATGCTGCACATCCGCACCGGTCGCTCGCTGCGCACCAGGCCCTTGTCCGTGCGGCACTGCTGCACGCGCGCCTCGGCCCTGCTGCGGCACTCAGGGCACAGCGCGGCCAGCGCGCTGTCCTTGCCCTGCGCCGCTGTGCAGACGCGCTGCGCGTGATCGGCGCGGGCCTCGATGGCGCGCGCCGGGGAAACGGCCTCGCCCATGGCATTGACGAAGCGGTAGTCCGCGAACGGCTGCGGCAGCGCGCATTCCTGCCGGGCATTTTCCACATACGCCGCCTCCAGCTGGCGGCGCAGCTGCGCGCCCTGGCGATCGCAGTCGGCGACCAGCGCGCGCGATGCGGCAGGCGTCAGCTGTGGGTTCACGTAGACCGGGCGGGTGCGGATCTCGCTGCCGAACGGGCAGCAGGCGGCAAGCAGCACGACGGCAAGCAGCAACAGTACATGGGCAACGGTCCGGGTCTTCATGGCGCATCCTTTCGACAGGGCACCATGCTGTCACCGGGCGTGACGGCGAGGATGAATCGCCGCTGGCGATCAGTGCGCGGCAGATGCGCCCACACTGAAGCGGTGACGCAGCTGCCAGTGGCCCTCGACCTGGTGCACCACGCCCAGGGCATGCGTCTTCCCGCCTGCGCCGCGCTCCCAGCGCAGCATGCTGTCCTGACGCAGGCGCAGCTGCAGGCAGAGATCGTCGGGGCTGGCCGGGGTGAGCCTGGCAGGAAGCGCCTGGCCCGCATCCGGGCCGCCGCTGCCGACGCTGGACAGGACCGCGTGCAACAGCAGCAGGGCAAGCATCGGCATGGCGCGGTGCTCCGGAGAAGGGAGTCCAGCGTGTCACCGGCGCTGGCGGATCGATACCGGCATGCGACGAAGCGGGGAAATGTGCGTGCCAAGGGCTCGCTGCGGGGATGAATCCGTGCGCTGGCGGGCTGATCCGCGCGCCAGCAGCGCCGCTCAGGCCGCGGCGTAGACCTGGCGGAGGTTTCGCAGCGTCGACTGGCGGTGCGCCGTGGCGCAGGGCTCGTCCATCTCCAGTTCCTGCAGCCGCAGGCCGACCAGGGTCATCGACAGCGCATAGCCGCGGGCCGCATCGGCAACACGCGACAGGCCCAGTGCGCGGCGGACCAGCGCGTCGATGTGGGCCTGGTCCGGCATCAGGCCGAGGTAGGCCTGCTCTGCACTGTCCAGGTCGGGCGCGCGCAGGATGGCCTGCGCATCGGTGGGGAAGGAGACGGAGGCCATGGGGGTGTCCTTGTCCGTTGCAGGGGGCGCGATCAGAACGCGCGCATCAGGGAAATGAAGGCGGAGTTCTGCGCGCCGCGGCGGGCCATCGGGCTGTCTTTCACCGCATCGCCGAACCACTGGCTGGCGACCACGCCGGTGGCGCGCCACTTCGTGCCCAGCGGTGTGCTGACCGCGATCTGCAGGCCCGGCGAAGTGGCGCTGCCCGGCGAATAGGCGGCCAGGCCCGAGCGCAGGGCTTCCTCGTCGCTGATGCCGTAGTAGTAGTCGAGCAGGCGTGCACTGCTGTGCACCACGCCCACGCGCGGCACCCAGATGAAGCGCCCGGCCTGGATGGGATAGCTGTAATACAGGCTGGATTCGAGGCCGCCACCGTGGCCGCTGACCTCGCGCTTGACGCTGGCCGACAGGGCACCCCAGTCGGCGCTGTACTCGGCGCTGACGCCGGCCATGGCCGACATCTGCCGGCTGTCCAGGCGGCGCAGCTGCGCATCGTTCACGTCATCGGTCTTGAAGCGCAGCGTGTAGGGCGTGACCACCGCGGAAACGCGCAGGCCCTGTTCCTTGTACAGGTACATGCCCAGCGAGCCGGGGCTGGCATAGAAGCGCTTGCCCTGCCATGCCAGCGCCGGCACCACCAGCGGCTTGTCATCGTAGTGCGCGTACGCACCGGTGGTCGCGCCGAAGGTGATGCCGGCCTGCACGCCCGGTGCCTGTTCCTGGGCGCTTGCCAGCAGCGGCGTGGAGAGAACGACGGTGCACAGCAGGGGGCGCAGCAGGGCAGGGGGCAACGGGAGCATCGAGGGGCACTTTGCAGGGAACCGCGTTGCATCCTGACCGCGCAACATTGTCGGAACATTGCGCCACGGCAATGTCCGTGCAAAGGCCTCATTGGTGCCCGGCAGGCACTATCATCGGCAGCGTTTCCGGTAGCCGAGCCCACGATGCGCATCCTCCTGGTGGAAGACGATCCCGATCTCTCGCGGGCCCTGCAGTCGGGCCTCGAACGGCAGGGCGTGGTCGCCGACGTGGTCGGCAGCCTGGCCGAGGCGGCGCTGGCCCTGCGAGAACCCGTGCACCAGCTGCTGCTGCTCGACCGCCAGCTGCCCGATGGCGATGGCGCCGGTTTCGTTGCCACCGCGCGTGCGCTGCGGCCGAACATCGCGGTGATCATGCTGACCGCCAAGGGCACGTTGTCGGACAAGGTGGAGGGGCTCGATGTCGGCGCCGACGACTACCTGGTCAAGCCCGTGGCGATCGAAGAACTGATGGCGCGCATCCGCGCGGTCTCGCGTCGGCCGTCGGCGATGGTCACGCCGAGCCTGCGGCTGGGCAACTTCGAGTTCGATTTCGAATCGCTGCAGGCGCAGGTGGATGGCCAGCTGCTGACCCTGCCGCGGCGCCAGGTGCTGGTGCTGCAGGCGCTGGCCATGCGCCAGGGGCGCACAGTCACCCGCAGCGCATTGGAGGCGGCGGTGTACGGCTTCGACGATGAGATCCAGTCCAACGCACTGGATGCGCACATCTCCAAGCTGCGCAAGGCGCTGCAGCAGGCGGGCGCGGGCGTGGAGATCCACGTCATCCGCGGCGTCGGCTACCTGCTGGCGGAGGCCTGAGATGGCCAGGCAGATCCGTTCGATCACCCTCGGCCTGGCCTGGCGCCTGTTCCTGGCGCAGGCGTTCACCGTGCTGTTCGCGGTGGTGGCGCTGATCCTGACCTGGGGTGACAAGGAGTCCTGGAACATGGACATGTTCACCGCAGAGGACGTCGCCAAGGCCGTGCACAGCCAGGGAGCGCACCTGGTGCTGGACGAGCCGCGCTGGCAGGCGTTGAACGCGCGCGCCGGCGGCAACCTGTGGTTCGTCGCCGTCGATGACCGCGGCATCTGGCTGGAGCGCGGTAAGGTGCCCGCGCTGCACGCGCCGCTGCTGGCGCGGCTGCCGGCATTGGGCGCCACCGAAGTCGGATCGCTGGTGCCGCCCTATCTGGACGTGGCGCGGGTAATGGTGCGCATCGAGGATGGACGTCGCATCACGGTGATGGCCGGTGGCGCGCCCAAGGGCGGGCTGGTCGATGGCGCGCTAATGGTGCTGCGGCTGATCGGTTTCTGGTTCTTCCTGCCGCTGATCGTGGTGACCCTGCTGGTGATGCCCACCGTCATCCATCGTGCGATGCGCGGGGTGCGCCGGCTGGCGCAGCAGGCCAAGGAGCTGGACATCGGCCAGCCCGGTGCCCGGTTGGACGAACAGCTCGTCTCCACTGAAGTCGCGCCCCTGGTGAGTGCCTTCAACGATGCCATCGACAAGGTGCAGCAGGGCTACGCCGCGCGCGACAAGTTCCTGGCCGATGCCGCGCACGAACTGCGCGTGCCGATCGCGGTGGTGCAGGCACGGCTGTCGCAGCTTCCGCAGGGTGAACTGAAGTCGCAGCTGCTGACCGACGTGGCGCGGCTGGGCAACGTGGCCGAGCACCTGCTCGACCTGCAGCGTCTGGACCGCAACGTCAGCACGCTGCAGCGGGTCGATCTGGCCCACGTGGTGCGTGAATCGGCGGCCGAGCTGGCGCCGCTGGTGGTCGGCGCGGGGTATGGCTTCGAAGTGGATGCGCCAGAAGCACCGGTCTGGATCCAGGGCGATGGCCTGGCGCTGGGCCGGGTGATGGCCAACCTGGTGCACAACGGCATCGTCCACGGTGGCGGTCGCGGCACCATCTGCGTGCGCCTGGATGCGGAGGGACTGTTGGAGATCAGCGATCAGGGGGCGGGCGTGCCGGTGGGTGACCGCGAGGCGATCTTCGAACCCTTCCATCGCCTGCGTGCCGCCGGCAGTGGCAGCGGCCTGGGGCTGCATCTGGTCAAGGAGATCGTGCAGCACCACGGTGGCACCGTCAGCGTGGCCGAAGCCGTCGGTGGTGGCGCCAGCTTCCGGGTCAACTTCCAGCGCGCCGGCCTGCGCCGCTGAGCCTGCCCACAGCGGCGCGCGGGTTTGCCTGATAGGCAGCCCGGCCGCCGCGGGGCGACGCTGCGCCCATGCGCACCGTTGCCGTGGTTGCCCGCCTGCTGGGCCCTGCCTGTGCCGCCGGCCTGGTGCTGGGGGCGCTGGCGTGCGTGCTGCTGCCGGCATTGCCGCCGCGCTGGCTGTGCATCGGCCTGACGCTGCTGGCCCTGCCGGGGTGGGCGTGGCGGTGGCGCGGACGTGCGGTGGCCGCCGCCGTATTCGGCCTGGCCTGGGCCGGCTGCCACGGGCACATGGCCCTGCAGCAGCAGGTGCCGGCGGCGGCGACGGCACAGGATGTGCGGGTACGTGGGCGCATCGCTGACCTGCCGGTACGGCGCGATGACCACAGCCGTTTCCTGTTCGATGTGGCCGAGGCAGAAGGGTGGCCGGCGCTGCAGGGGAGGCGCCTGCAGGTCAGCTGGCATGCACCGCGGCGTTCCGCGGATCCCGATGCCCTGCGTGGCACGCTGCACGCCGGTGCCCATTGGGAGTTGTCGCTGCGCGTGCGGCCGCCGCGCTCACGGATCAATCCGGGGGGCTTCGATGCGGAACGCCATGCGCTGCTGCAGGGCCTGGCCGGCAGCGCCAGCGTGCGCGATCCCGGAGGCGCCCGACAGCTGCGCACCGCCCACGGCCTGGCCGCGTGGCGCGAGCGTTGCAGTACCGCCATCGCTGCGCAGGTCGGCAGGCCGTCCGCGCGATTCGTCCAGGCGCTGGCGGTGGGCGATACGCGGGGCCTGACCGATACCGACTGGGAGCAGCTGCGTGCGCTGGGCCTGACCCACCTGATCGCCATTTCCGGCTTCCACGTCGGGCTGGTCGCGGGTTTTGCGGCGCTGCTGTGCGCGGCTCTTTGGTGGCTTTGCCCTGCATTGGCACGCGCCTGGCCGCGTCCGCAGGCCGCCGCGTGCACCGCGGCGTTGGCGGCCGCCTTCTACACGCTGCTGGCGGGCAGCGAACTGCCCACCGTGCGCACCGCGATGATGGTCGCCGCGGTGGCACTGGCGCGGGCCAGCCGGCGGCCACTGGGCACGGCGCCGGCATTGTCCCTGGCGGCCGCGCTGCTGCTGCTGCCGGCCCCGCTGTCGGTGCTGTCGGCAGGCTTCTGGCTCAGTTTCGGTGGCGTGCTGTGGCTGCTGTGGTGCCTGCCGCAGCGGCCGCCGTCCGGCATCGGCGGCGTGCTGCGCGCGGCGCTGGCCGGGCAGGGCGTGGCCAGCGTGGCACTGCTGCCGCTGGCGGTGGTGCTGTTCGGCGGGACGTCGTGGCTGGGGCCGTTGATCAACCTGCCGGTGATTCCCTGGTGGAGCCTGCTGGTGGTGCCGCTGGCTCTGCTCGGTACCGGCCTGCAGGCGCTGCACGACGGGGCGGGGATGTGGCCCTGGCGCGCGGCGGCATGGGTGTTCGATCTCAGCTGGGGGCTGCTGCAGCCCCTGGCGCAGCACCCGCAGGCGATGTGGTGGCTGCCGCAGGCGCCGGGCTGGGCGCTGCCGGCGGCCCTTGCCGGGGTGTTCTGGTGGCTGCTGCCGCGCGGGGCAGGCGGCGGCCTGGCGGGCGTGCTGCTGTGCCTGCCGCTGCTGTGGCCCGCCGCACCGGGGCCGCGCCACGGCGAGCTGGAAGTGCTGGTGCACGATGTGGGGCAGGGTGCGGCGGTGCTGCTGCGCACCGCCACCCATGCGCTCTGGTACGACGCCGGGCCGCCGGCCGGGGAGGGCCGGGAACGTGTGCTGCTGCCGGCCGTGCGCGCGCTGGGGCAGGCACCGCCAGCGCACCTGCTGCTCAGCCACGACCATCTCGACCATGCGGGCGCGCTGCCGGCCCTGCGCCGGACGCTGCCAGGGCTGCAGGTGCTGGCCCCGCCGGGCAGCCAGGTCGAGGGCGCCCGGCCCTGCATGAAAGGCCTGCGCTGGCAGTGGGACGGGGTGGACTTCCAGGTGCTGCATCCGCCGGCCGATGGCAGCGAACGTGACAACGAGGCCAGCTGCGTGCTGCGGGTGGCCGGTGCCCACGGCGTCGTGCTGCTGCCCGGCGACATCGGCACCCGGGCCGAACAGCAGCTGCTGCAGGCGCAGGCGGCGGCCATGCGCGCCGACGTGGTGCTGGTGCCGCACCATGGCAGTGGCGGCAGCTCGACGGCGGCCTGGGTGGCGGCCGTGTCGCCCCGGCTGGCGCTGGTCTCGGCCGGCCACCAGAACCGCTTCGGCCACCCGAAACGTGACGTAGTCCTGCGCTGGCGGGCCGTGGGCGCCGAGGTGCTGGCCACGGCCGACGCCGGCGCGATCCGCGTATGGCTTGGCGCACAAGGGCTGCAGGTGCGTGAACAGCGTATCCACGCGGCCCGGTGGTGGGATGCCGCTGGGCGGGCGCGGTCGGCTGCTATCCTATCGCCGATCGAACAAGCGGCCGTTGGGCCGGAGGGTTGAAACGTGTGGGAACTGGTCAAGGCCGGTGGCTGGCCGATGGTGCCGCTGCTGCTGTTGGGCGTACTGGCTTTGGCGATCGTCCTGGAGCGTTTCTGGTCCCTGCGGCGCAATGAGGTGCTGCCGCCTGGCCTCGGCCAGGAAGTGCGCAACTGGGCTGCCCGCGGCAAGCTCGACCCGGCCCACCTGCAGACCCTGCGGGCGAACTCGCCGCTGGGCGCACTGCTGGCCGCGGCGCTGGAAGCCCGCAACCGCCCGCGCGACCAGATCCGCGAGCGCATCGAGGACACCGGCCGCCACCTGGTCCACCGCATGGAGCGTTTCCTCAACGCGCTGGGCACCATCGCCTCGGCCGGCCCGCTGCTGGGCCTGCTCGGCACGGTCATCGGCATGATCCAGATGTTCCTGGGCATCCTCGACCACGGCGTCGGTGATGTGAACCAGCTGGCCGGTGGCATCGGCAAGGCGCTGGTGTGCACCGCCACCGGCATGATCGTGGCCATCCCGGCGCTGATGTTCCATCGCTTCTTCAAGGGCCGCATCCACGGCTACGTGGTGGAGATGGAACAGGAAGCCAGCGCCCTGCTGGACACGCTGGACGGCCGCCCGGGCGTGATGAACGGCGCACCGGCGCCGCGTGCCGCCGCACCTGCCACGGCCAAGGCCTGATCGATGCGCATCGGCAACGACCGATCCCAGGATGAGCCGCATATCGATCTGGTTCCGCTGATCGACGTCATCCTGGTCCTGATCATCTTCTTCGTGGTCACCACCACGTTCGATGCGCGCTCGACGCTGCAGGTGCAGCTGCCGACCGCCAGCGACCAGCAGACCAACGAGCCGCCGCGTTCGCTCAGCGTGCTGATCAACGCCGACGGCCGCTACTTCGTCAACGACCAGGAAGTGCTGCGCACCGACGTCGAGTCGGTCAAGCAGATCATTGCTGCGGTGGCCGGTACCGACCGCGAGCAGACCGTGCTGCTGCGTGCCGACGCGCGCACTCCCTACCAGGCCGTGGTCACCGCGCAGGATGCGCTGGGCCAGCTCGGCTTCCGCCGTATCGCAATCGCAACAGCGCCAGAGGTGCGTCCATGAGTTCCAATCACGCGCCGGTGTGGCCGATCTACAAACGCCTGCTCGGCTATACCCGGGCCTACTGGGTGTTCATGGTGGCCGCCGTCATCGCGATGGTGGTCGAGGCCCTGGCCGGCTACCACTTCACCAAGCTGATGGAACCGCTGGTCAACCGCGGCTTCGTCAACCCCGAGCCGCGCATGGCGGTGATCCTGCCGCTGACCATCCTTGGCCTGTTCCTGATGCGCAGCCTGGCCACCTGGGTCAGCGACTACACGCTGGCCAAGACCGGCCGCAGCGTGGTCCGCGACCTGCGTGAGCAGATCCTGGAAAAGTACCTGCACCTGCCGTCCTCGCACTTCGATACCGAAGCGACGCCGGTGATGGTCAGCCGCCTGAACTTCGATACCGAGCAGGTCACCCAGGCCAGCGCCGACGCGCTGAAGACCGTGGTGGCCGACACCCTGACCATCATCGCCATGCTGGTGGTGATGCTGCAGATGAGCGTCAAGGTGACCCTGGCCATGCTGCTGGTGGTGCCGCTGATCGGTGCCATCGTCTCCTACGTGGGCAAGCGCTACCGGCGCATCAGCCGCGGCATCCAGGACGGCATGGGTACCATGGCGCAGACCGCCGAGCAGTCGCTGGCCGCGCAGCAGGAAGTGAAGGTGCACGGCACCCAGCAGCACGAGATCAGCCGCTATTCGCGCCTGGCCAACCGCATGCTGGCGCTGAACATGAAAGTCGAAGTGACCCGCGCTGCAGCGTCGAGCGTGGTCCAGTTCCTGGCCGCGCTGGCGCTGGCGGTCATCGTCTGGGTGTCCACCCGCGAAGCGCTGGCCGGCAAGCTCAACGCTGGCCAGTTCATGGGCCTGATGACCTCGATGATGGCCATCATTCCCTCGCTGCGCCGCCTGACCAGCGTGCAGACCTCGATCTCGCGCGGCGTGGCCGCCGCCGAGCGCCTGTTCGGCATCATCGACATGCCGGTCGAGCGCGACGCAGGGCGCACGCCGCTGCAGCGCGCCCGCGGCGAACTGGCCTTCGAGCACGTCATGCTGCGCTACCGCGCCGACAGCGGCATCGCCCTGGATGACATCAGCTTCGTCGCCAGGCCCGGCACGGTCACCGCCATCGTCGGTCGTTCCGGCAGCGGCAAGACCAGCCTGATCCGCCTGGTGCCGCGCTTCTACGAGCCCAGCGGTGGCCTCATCACCCTCGATGGCGTGGCCCTGGATGACTATCCGCTGGCCGACCTGCGCCGTCAGGTGGCCATCGTCGGGCAGAAGGTCATGCTGTTCGACGACACCATCGCCGCCAACATCGCCTATGGCATGGACGCGACCGACGAACAGATCCGTGCCGCGGCCGAAGCCGCCAACGCCTGGGAGTTCATCGCGCGCATGCCGCAGCAGCTGCAGACCCCGGTGGGCGAGAACGGCGCGCTGCTGTCCGGCGGCCAGCGCCAGCGCCTGGCGATCGCCCGCGCGATCCTGCGCGACGCGCCGATCCTGATCCTGGACGAAGCCACTGCCGCGCTGGACAACGAATCCGAACGCCTGGTGCAGGACGCACTGCAGCGCCTGATGCCCGAGCGCACCACCCTGGTGATCGCGCACCGCCTGTCCACCATCGAGCACGCCGACCAGGTGCTGGTGATGGACCATGGCCGCATCGTCGAGCGTGGCACCCACAAGGAGCTGCTGGAAATGGGTGGCCTGTACCAGCACCTGCACAGCATGCAGTTCCGCGAAAGGCAGGACTGATGGCAGGCAAGGGTACCCAGACCCCGCCGTACTGGTACGACGGCAGCCCGGTTCCATTTGCGATGCGGCTGCTGGCGCCGGTCTATGCCGGCGTGGCCGCGCTGCGTCGGCGGCTGTACCGCAAGGGCTGGTTCAAGCGCCACGCGCTGCCGGTGCCGGTCATCGTGGTCGGCAACATCACCGCCGGTGGCACCGGCAAGACGCCGCTGACCATCGCCCTGGTCGAGCGCCTGCGCGCGGCCGGCTGGAAGCCGGGCGTGGCCAGCCGTGGTTATGGTCGCGAAGAAGCAGACAAGGCGCGCTGGGTCGAGGCCGACACGTCGACCGCGCTGGGCGGTGACGAACCGGTGCTGATCGCGTGGAAGACCGGCGTGCCGGTGCGCGTGGACAGCGATCGCGTGGCGGCCGGCAAGGCGCTGATCGCGGCCGGCTGCGATGTCATCGTCTGCGATGACGGCCTGCAGCACTACCGGCTGCAGCGCGACATCGAAATCGAGGTCATCGACGCGCAGCGCCGCTACGGCAATGGCCGGATGATTCCCGCCGGGCCGTTGCGCGAGCCGGTCAGCCGTGCCGACGAATGTGATTTCCGCGTGGTCAATCTCGGCCAGGCCGATGAGGCCACCGCCGCGCAGGCCTGCGGTTTTGGCCAGTGGCCGATGGCGCTGCACATCGACAGCGCGCAGCCCTTGCCGGGTGGGCGTCCGCGCCCGTTGGCGTATTTCGCGGGCCAGCGCGTGCATGCCGTGGCCGGCATCGCCAACCCGCAGCGCTTCTTCGACATGCTGCGTGCGCGCGGCATCGGCGTGGTGCCACATGCCTTCGCCGACCACCAGGTCTACCAGCCGCAGGACCTGTCCTTCGGCAGCCAGCTGCCGGTGCTGATGACCGAGAAGGATGCGGTGAAGTGCCGCGCCTTCGGCAACGACTGGCATTACGCGGTGCCGCTGCGCGCCGAACTGCCGGCTGCGTTCTGGGTGGCGCTGACCGACCGCCTGGACAAGCTGCGCCCGAACTGAGCGGCCGCGCGGCGCTTGCAATCGCCCGCCGCCGGCCGCATTCCCGTTGTATCGCGCCTGCCGAGTACCGCCCGCATGACTGAATTCGTTGTCGCCATTCCGGCCCGTTACGCCGCCTCGCGGCTGCCGGGCAAACCGCTCCGCCCGCTGGGCGGTGAACCACTGGTGCTGCACGTGGCACGCCGCGCGCTGCTGGCCGGCGCCCGTGAGGTCTGGGTGGCCACCGATGACACCCGCATTGCCGATGCCCTGGATGGCCTGGCCGAGGTGAAGGTAGCCATGACCGCGGTCAGCCACGCCTCCGGTACCGACCGCCTGGCCGAGTGCGCGCGCATCGCCGGCTGGTCCGACGAAACCGTGGTGGTCAACCTGCAGGGCGACGAGCCGTTCGCCCCGGCGGCCGGTATCCGTGCCGTGGCGCAGGCGCTGGTCGAGGGTGATGCACCGATGTCGACCCTGGCCACCTCCGTCGAGGATGCCGAAACCCTGTTCGACCCGAACGTGGTCAAGCTGGTGCGCAACGTGCGCAACGAAGCGATGTATTTCAGCCGCGCGCCGATCGCCTGGCACCGCGATGGCTTCGCGCGCAGCCGCGAGGCCTTGCCGGATGGCCATCGCTGGCTGCGCCATATCGGCATCTACGGCTACCGTGCCGGCTTCCTGCAGCAGTTCGCGGCGATGCCGCCGGGCCAGCTGGAGCAGGTCGAGGCGCTGGAACAGCTGCGCGTGCTGGAAGCCGGTTTCCCGATCAGCGTGGCGATCTCGCCCGAAGCCTTCCCGCCGGGCATCGACACGCCCGAAGACCTGGCCCGCGCCGAAGCCCTGCTGCAGTCCATGGCCGCGCGATGAACCTGCTGGTCGTCTGCCTGGGCAACATCTGCCGCTCGCCGATGGCCGAGGGCGCGCTGCGTGCCCGACTGCAGGCCTCGCCGCTGGCCGACCGGGTGCAGGTTGACTCGGCCGGCACCGGCGACTGGCACGTCGGCGAAGCACCTGACCGGCGCGCCATTGCCTGTGCCGCCCGCCACGGCGTGGATATCGGTGGCCTGCGTGCGCGCCAGCTGCAGGCGGGGGATTTCGAACGCTTCGACTGGATCCTCTGCGCCGACGAGGCCAACCTGCGCGACGCCGCGCGGCTGGCCACGGCCGCCCAGCGCGGGCGCCTGTCGCTGTACATGCCGTGGTCGGGCGGGCAGGGCGCGCAGGCCATCCCCGACCCCTATACCGGCGACCAGGATCATTTCGAGCAGGTCTGGGCGATGGTCGACCAGGCCGCGCAACGGACCGTGGCACGACTGTTGCGTGACGCCGAGTCCGGCATAATCAGGCCATGAACGCACAGCCCGTCCAGGACCTGCCCGAGTTTGCCACCTGGCTCAATGCCGCCCCCTGCACCCTGACCGAACTGCGTGGCCGGCCGGTCGCGCTGCTGTTCGTCAATGCCGCATCGGCCTGGAGCATGCAGCGGCTGGCCGAGTTCGGCCAATGGCTGTCACGCAACCCGGGCCGCCTGCAGCCGTTGGTGCTGCATGTGCCGCGCTTCGATTTCGAACGCGACGCCGGCGCTGCGCTGAAGCTGCTGCGCAGGCAGGGGCTGTCGATGCCGGCGCTGCTCGATGCGGACTGGGACGGCTGGCGCCGCTTCGGTGTCACGGCCTGGCCGACCGTCATCCTGCTCGACGCGCAGGGGCGCGAACAGCAGCGCCTGATCGGCCTGGGCGCACCCGGCGAGCTGGAACGCGCCTTGAACGATCTCTGCGAAGGCGCGCCGCTGGCACCGTCGCGCGGGGGCAGCGAGCTGCATCCCGAACTGCCGCATCCGCTGCGTTTCCCGGCCGGCCTGGCGGTCAACCGGGACCGCCTGTACATCGCCGACAGTGGGCGCCATCGCATCCTCGAGTGCAGCCATGGCGGGCGCGTGCTGCGCCAGTTCGGGCTGGGTACCGCTGATTTCATGGATGGCAACCTGGCCGAAGCCGCGTTCCATCGCCCGCAGGGGCTGGTGCTCGAGCGCGAGTCGCTGTACGTGGCCGATACCGGCAACCACGCGGTGCGCCGCATCAACCTGGCGACCGGACAGGTCGACACGCTGTGCGGCAACGGTCGCCCTGGCACGCCGGTCGAAGGGCCGGTGGCGCAGGCGCGGCAGGTGGCGCTGGACAACCCGGTTGGCCTGGCGATCGCCGACAACCAGCTGCATATCGCCATGGCCGGCGACAACCGCCTGTGGAGCTTCCACCTGGGCCTGCGCAGCCTGCAATGGCGCGCCGGCAGCGGTGCCATCGACGAGCGCGACGGCAGTGGCCACATGGCCGCCTTCGCCCAGCCCACCGGCCTGGCAGTGGTGCAGCAGGTGCTGTACGTGGCCGATGCGCTGGGCTCGTCCATCCGTGCGGTGCAGCTGCGCGGTGACCTCGTGCAGACCCTGGTCGGGCAGGGCGCCTGGCGCTTCGGCGCCGACGATGGCCCGCGCGGGCAGGCCAGCCTGCAGTATCCGCAGGCCATCGCATTGAGCCCGGACGCACCCGTGCTGTGGATCGCCGACACCGGCAACGGCCGCCTGCGCACGCTGCGCCTGGGCGGCGGCGATCTGGTCACCCAGCCACTGCCGCGCCGCCTGCATGGCCCGGCCGGCCTGGCCGTCGGCGCCGGTGCAGTGTGGATTGCCGAGACCGACGCGCACGCGGTGCTGCGTTTCGACCCCGACAGCGGCGTGCTCAGCGAAGTGCCGATCAGCGAATGACCGACATCACCGCCCCGGCCTTCGACGGCAAGGCCTTCGCGGCCCAGTTGAGCACCGCACCCGGCGTCTACCGCATGTACGCGGCCGACGACACGCTGCTGTACGTGGGCAAGGCGCGCGCGCTGCGCAACCGCGTCGGCAGCTACTTCAACGGCAGCCCGAAGAACGCGCGCATCATGTCGATGCTCTCGCAGATCGCGCGCATGGACGTGACGGTCACGCGCTCGGAAGGCGAAGCGCTGCTGCTGGAAAACCAGCTGATCAAATCCCTGTCGCCGCGCTACAACGTGTCCCTGCGCGACGACAAAACCTACCCGCACGTGCTGCTGACCCGCGAGGACTGGCCGCGCATCGCCCTGCACCGTGGCCCGCGCGCCATTCCCGGGCGTTATTTCGGGCCGTACCCGGGTGTCACCGCGGTGCGCGAAACGCTGAACCTGATGCACAAGCTGTTCAAGCTGCGCAGCTGCGAGGACAGCGTGTTCCGCAACCGTTCGCGGCCGTGCCTGCAGTATCAGATCGGCCGCTGCAGTGCGCCCTGCGTGGACCTGGTGCCGGCGCCGGACTATGCCGAATCAGTGCGCCGCGCCACGCTGTTCCTGGAAGGCAAGAGCGATGAGCTGACCCGCGAGCTGGGCGAGCAGATGCAGGGTGCCAGCGAGGCGCTGGAGTTCGAGAAGGCCGCGCGCCTGCGCGATCTCATCGCTTCGCTGCGCAGCATGCAGACCCGCCAGTACGTGGATGGCCGCGCCGCCGACCTGGACGTGCTGGCCGTGGCCATGCACGGCTCGCAGGCCTGCGTGCTGCTGCTGGCCTTCCGCGATGGACGCAATCTGGGCACCCGCCCGTTCTTCCCGCGCACCAATGGCGAGGACAGCCCCGAAGAGGTGCTGGCCGCGTTCGTGTCGCAGTACTACATCGAATTCGAGCCGCCGCGCGAGATCCTGCTGGACCGGCAGATTCCCGATGCCGACCTGCTGGTGGCCGCGCTTTCGGCCTCGGCCGAGCGCAAGGTGCAGCTGAAGTGGAACGTGCGTGGCGAGCGCGCCGGCTACCTGGAGCTGGCCAGCCGCAACGCGCAGCTGACCCTGGCCACCGAACTCAACAGCCGCAACGCGCAGCACGCGCGCAGCGAAGCCCTGCGCGAGATGCTGGGCCTGGCCGAACCGGTCAAGCGGGTGGAATGCTTCGATATCAGCCACACCATGGGCGAAGCGACCGTGGCGTCGTGCGTGGTGTTCGATGCCGCCGGCCCGGTGCGCGCGCAGTACCGCCGCTTCAACATCAGCGGCATCGAGCCCGGCGATGATTACGCGGCCATGCACCAGGCCATCGACCGCCGCTTCCGCCGCGCCGTGGAAGAGCAGGGCGTGCTGCCCGACGTGCTGCTGATCGATGGTGGCGCCGGCCAGCTGGCCCAGGCCCAGGCCGCCCTGGCCGACCTGGGCGTGGAAGGCGTGCTGCTGGTGGGCGTGGCCAAGGGCGTGGAGCGCCGCGCCGGCCACGAAGCGCTGGTGATGCCCGATGGCCGCGAGCTGCGCCCGGGCGCGGCCAATCCTGCGCTGCAGTTCATCCAGCAGGTGCGCGACGAAGCGCACCGCTTCGCCATCACCGGACATCGGGGCCGCCGTCAGAAGGCCCGGATGACCAGCAAGCTGGAAGATATTCCCGGTATCGGCCCGCGCCGGCGCGCCAGCCTGCTCAAGCATTTCGGTGGTCTGGTCGGCCTGAAAGCCGCCGGCGAAGCTGAAATCGCCAAGGTCGAGGGCATCAATGACGCCCTCGCTGCACGCATCTACGCTAACCTGCACGGGTTGGCCACGCCTGACCCGGCCGAGTAGAGAGAGAAGCAAGCCGCATGAAGTTGACCCTGCCCACCTGGCTGACGTTGTTGCGGATCGTGATGATCCCGGTGCTGGTGCTGGTGTTCTACCTGCCCTACACCTGGACCAATTTCGCGTCCGCGGCGATTTTCGGCCTAGCCGCGATCACCGACTGGCTCGATGGCTGGATCGCACGTCGGTACAAGCTGGAATCGGCGTTCGGCGCCTTCCTCGATCCGGTGGCGGACAAGCTGATGGTGGCCGTGGCGCTGTTCCTGATCGTGCAGGGCCACCCGACGCCGTGGATGGCGTTCTGGGCGGCGGTGATCGTCGGCCGCGAAATCGCGGTGTCGGCGCTGCGCGAGTGGATGGCCGAGCTGGGCCAGCGCGCCAAGGTGCGCGTGGCCATGATCGGCAAGGTCAAGACCACCGCACAGATGGTCGCGCTGCTGTGCCTGCTGTATTCGGTGGCACCGAACGTGCCGGTCAATGACATCTGGATGGGCCCGCCGGTGTTCCATATCGGCGACTGGACCCTGGCCATTGCCGCCGTGCTGACCCTGTGGTCGGGCCTGCAGTACCTGCATGCCGCCTGGCCGAGCCTGCGCGAAGACGAGCGCGCCGCGCGCGAGCGTTCGCGGCAGAAGAAGCTGGGCAACTGAGCCCCGGGGTCGGATCCCTTTCCGCAGGAAAGGGCTCTGACCCCACGGTCGCCCCCATCCACGCATGGCGTGGATCTACTGGATCGAGATGCCTCCATCCACGCATGGCGTGGATCTACCGGAGCGGGATGCCCGCATCCACGCATGGCGTGGATCTGCTGGTGGATCTACCGACACATCGCGCGCCGTAGTAGATCCACGCCATGCGTGGATACGCCATGCCGAAGCGCCGCGAAATCCCCCTGAAAAAACCGCTTGACGCCATTCCCAGAACAGGTAGAATTTCGCCTCCCAAGCGGGAATAGCTCAGTTGGTAGAGCGCAACCTTGCCAAGGTTGAGGTCGCGAGTTCGAGTCTCGTTTCCCGCTCCAGATTCAAGAAAAACGCTCCCGAAAGGGGGCGTTTTTCGTTGTGCGGTCATCCCGCCGGCAATCAGTCTTCGTCCTGCGCCGATGCACGCGAACGCATGCCGGTGATGCGCGCTTCCTCGCGTGCCACCTGGCGGTCGGCAAACCACTCCTGCACGTCGCCTGCGAAGCTCGCCGGGCGCCCCTTGCCCTGCACGCCCTCGGCAATCGAGGCCAGGCTGGACCGTGCCAGTTCCTCGCGCATGGCCTTCTGCGCATTGATCATCACCGCATGGATGCCGCACACCCCGCGGTTGGCCCAGCGCGGTGGACTGCCATCAAACAGCGCGCAGCGCCCACGGATCTCCTGGCAGTCGAAGAGCGCTTTCTGGCCTTCCACGGCGTCAACCACATCCAGCACGCTGATGTCCTCGGGCGCGCGTGCCAGCTGGTAGCCACCGCGGATACCGCCGGTGGATTCGACGATCCCCGCCTTTTCAAGCTTGGGAAAGATCTTGGCCATGAAGGCTGCCGGCACGCCCTGCAGTTCGGCGAGGTCGCGGCTGCTGGGCCGCTGTTCCAGCGGTGGAAGCAGCCAGAGCAGGCAGTGCAGGGCGTACTCGACGCCTGTTCCGATGTGAGCCATGGGACCGGTCCAGAAAAATATAACGCGGACTATAGGGGCCTGAGTTACCGCCCGCAAGCGCGTCGCGCCTTGTGCAGGGCGTTGATTTCATTGGCGTTGTGGCTGGAAGGGCCGCCTGGCAAGACCGCCCGGGCCTGAACGGCACCGCCATCACGCGCTTGCGCCACATAACGCGGACTCATATGATCCGCGTTATGTGGCGCGTCGGCGCAGCACATCACCCCCGCCCATGCCGTTCGTGCATCCGGGCGCCTGAACCCTGATTCCCAGAAGGACTTCCTCCGTGTCCCAACGCATTCTTGTCATCGGCGCCGGCTTTGCCGGCATGTGGAGCGCGCTTGCCGCCGCCCGTCTTCTCGACCAGGCCGCGCGCCGCGACGTGGAGATCGTCCTGGTCGCGCCGTCGCCGGAACTGCATGTGCGCCCGCGTCTCTACGAGAAGGCACCGGAGCGCATGACGGCGCCGCTGCAGGGCATCTTCGACACCGTCGGCGTGCGTTACCTCGCCGGTCGCGTCGAACGCATCGACGTCGCCCACCAGCAGGTCGTGGTGGCGACTGCGGGCACCGATGCTGCGGCGCAGACGCTGCACTACGACCGCCTGGTGCTGGCCGCCGGCAGCCGCCTGAACTGCCCGCCGATTCCCGGCCTGCAGCAGCACGCCTTCAACGTCGACCAGATCGCCGATGCAGCGCGCCTGCAGGCACATCTGCAGGGACTTGCCGGCCGTGTGCAGAGCGCTGCACGCAACACGGTGGTGGTGGCGGGTGCAGGCTTCACCGGCATCGAAACCGCGGCCGAAATGCCGGCACGCCTGCGCGAAGTACTCGGTGCCGATGCGGCGGTCGAGGTCATCCTGGTCGAGCGTGCCGATGCGCTGGGCCCGGACCTGGGCGAAGGCCCGCGGCCCGTGATCACCCAGGCCCTGACCGAACTGGGTGTGTCCTGGCGCCTGGGCTCGGGCGTGGCCCGCGTGGATGCCGAGGGCGTGACCCTCGAGAGTGGTGAGCGCATCGACGCCGCCACCGTCATCTGGACGGCCGGTGCGCGCGCCAGTGCATTGACCGAGCAGATTCCCGGCCAGCACGACGCCGTGGGTCGCCTGCATGTGGACCGCACCCTGAAGGCGAACGGTGTCGACGCGGTGTTCGCTACCGGGGACTGCGCGCATGCCGCCACCGATGACGAGGGCAATGTGGCGATGATGTCCTGCCAGCACGCAATGAACCTCGGTCGCTCCGCCGGCCACAACGCCGCCGCTGACCTGCTGGGTGAAGCGATGATTGACTATGCGCAGCCCAAGTACGTGACCTGCCTGGACCTGGGCCCGTGGGGCGCGGTCTACACCGAGGGCTGGGATCGCCAGGTGGCGCTGGCTGGTGCCGAAGCCAAGGCGCTGAAGACCCGCATCAACACCGAATGGATCTACCCGCCCGTGGGTGAGCGCGCGGAGATCCTGGCGTCGGCGGACCCGCTGCGGATCGTGGTCGCCTGACGGCACGGTGAGACACACGGAACAACGCCCGCGGATGCGGGCGTTGTCCTTCCGATGCGCCACGGGCAAAGCGCCGCTTCATCCCCACTTCACCGCCACCCCATCGCCCCGCCACGCGCGCCAGCGACGCTGCAACACCGTTCCAAGCGGTGATGCAGCGATGCCCCACATGTCCTCTGCCTACGACCACGATCTGGTCATCGTCGGCGCAAGCTTCGCCGGTGCTGCCTGCGCATTGGCCGCCGCGCAGTACGGCCTGCGCGTCTGCGTGCTGGAACGCAAGGCAGATCCCGGTGAGCGCCTGCACACCACCGGCATCGTGGTGAAGGAAGCGATGGAGCAGACCTGGCTGGGCCGCATGCCCGAGCATCTGGTCCAGCGTGTCGCGCGCGTGCGCTTGTACGCGCCGAATCTGCGCAGCGTGCAGCTGGCCGCGCCCGGGTACTACTTCCTCACCACCGACACCCCGAACCTGATGCGCTGGCTGGCCGACGAACTGCGTGCCAGCGGCGTGGATCTGCGCCTGCAGCAGTCTTTCAGCAATGCAGAGGCCGATGGCGATGGCTGGCAGGTGGACGGGGCAGGGCGGTGCGCATATCTGGTGGGTGCCGATGGCGCGCGATCACGCGTCGCCCGGCGTACCGCCCTGGGCCAGGTGCGTGACAATCTCTACGGCGTCGAGCGCGAGTTCGATGGCCTGCAGTTGCCACAGGGCGATGCGCTGCACTGCTTCGTCAGCAAGCGCTATGCGCCGGGCTACATCGGCTGGGTCGCGCAGAATCCCACGGGCGTGCAGGTCGGGCTCGCCCTGCGCCATGATCCGCTGCAGGCGCGGGTGCCGGACATCGATGGCTTCATCGAACTTGTGCGCGACATCGTCGGCATCCCACCGTCCTTGCGGCCGTCGTCCACCCGCGCCGGGCTGGTGCCCTGCGGCCTGCCGGATGGCCCGATCACCGGCCACCGCCTGGTCCTGACCGGGGATGCGGCCGGCATCGTCTCGCCGCTGTCGGCCGGCGGCATCCACTCGTCGTGGCGGCATGGCTGGGCGGTCGGCGATGCCATCGGCCTGCACCTGCGTGGCCAGGGCCCCGCCGCCGAGCAGGTGGCGCGGCGGGTGGCACCGACCTTCCGCCGCAAGCGCGTGCTGCGCTGGGCGATGGACCATCTGCAGCAGGACTGGCCGCTCAATGCGCTGCTGCGCACCGCCGCGACGCGGCGCGTGGCCGAGCAGATCTACTTCCACCGGCGCGGGGTGCGGGCCTGACCGCCAAGCTGAACGACGCGGTGCAGACGACCCGAAAAATCCGGTTGACGCCGTGCAGCAATATCGACACAATAGCGCTCCTTCGACGCAGGTCGAACGGAATCTGCGGGAATAGCTCAGTTGGTAGAGCGCAACCTTGCCAAGGTTGAGGTCGCGAGTTCGAGTCTCGTTTCCCGCTCCAGATTGCAGAAAAACGCTCCCGAAAGGGGGCGTTTTTCGTTTGCGTCAGTGCTTCGATACCAGGTGGGTCGAAAGGCAGACTGCGAGCGCGCAGGCTGCGAACATCAGGCCCATGTCGGTGGCTGCATGGCGTAGTGCTGCGCTCACGATGAAGGGTATCTGCGTGCGGTGGAAGCGCGGCTGCGAAACCCCTGCCACGCACTGATGACGGACACCGCGCACAGGGCCAGGAACAGGCTCAGATCCAGCAGCAGCAACCACAGCAGGTGTGTGCCGTAGACCGGCGATTGGTGCATCGCGCCCATCGCGAACGGTACCGACCACGTCAGCAGCAGCGCAAAGGCGATCAGCAGGCGCAGCCAGAGCCGACGCCATCGCCATGGGCGCACGATCAGCATGACAACCGCGATCTCGATCGTGCTCATCAGGGCAAAGATCGCAACGGCGCGGATGGGATAGGGCTGCACTTCGCCGGGTTCCAGCCAGCGCTGCATCCAGTAGTCGGTCTGCGTACCGGCATGAATCAGCGCGGCCATCACGGCCAGCCAGATCACGACTGCCGCCAGGTAGTACAAGCGAGTGCTGCGATCACTCATGCGCGGGCTCCTTGCGCGTGCTCCAGGTGGTAGTGCGCGCAGCGAAGCGCATGCTCGCGGCGATCGCGGCAAGTGCAAGCACGCCTGGCCCGACGGTGAAGTACACCATGCGCAGCGGGTTGTTGTGCATCAGCGTCCAGGTCGCGAATGCGAGCGGGATGGCCAGCACCAACAATTTCGCTGCCAACGGCCGCAGTACGGCGATCAACGGCTGTGCGCCGAGGAACAGCACGAACGCGTAGTACTGCGCGAGGCCCAGGCCGATGTTGCCGTGCGAGCTGAAATCAACATGATCGCGATACCAGTTCATGCCCAGCGGCATCAGCGTCCAGTAGAGCGCGGCCACCAGCAGGTGCAGCAGCAGGGAGATCAGCAGGGATTTGCCGTGCAGGAACATGGGCCGAGGCGTCCGGGCGGGGCAGGGAACCCCACCGCGCAAGGCCCGGATCGCGGTGCGTGAAGACTGTTGACGGCGTGAAGGAATTTGGACACAATAGCTCTCCTTCGACGCAGGTCGAACGGAATCTGCGGGAATAGCTCAGTTGGTAGAGCGCAACCTTGCCAAGGTTGAGGTCGCGAGTTCGAGTCTCGTTTCCCGCTCCAGATTCTACAGGGCCCCGGTAGGGGCCTTGTTTTTCTCCCGCCTCGGCAAGGCGGGGCACGTTGGGCCACAAGGCTTTGCGCGCAGTCAGAAAGGTGAAATCGCTGGTGTGTGTTCCGGATTTCCGGTACCATGGCGGCTTACGCGGGAATAGCTCAGTTGGTAGAGCGCAACCTTGCCAAGGTTGAGGTCGCGAGTTCGAGTCTCGTTTCCCGCTCCAGTTTCGACAGGCCCCATCGCGGGGTTTTGTCATGTCAGGGGCATCGTTCCTGGCCGCAGTACGTTGGCCTCATGGCAGAGTGGCTATGCACCGGATTGCAAATCCGTTTACAGCGGTTCGATTCCGCTTGAGGCCTCCAATTGAAAAGCCCTGACTCCGGTCAGGGCTTTTTCTTTGCGCGGCCCCCTGCCAAACCGCACTGCTGGCCCGCAGACGCCCCTGCTAACGTCCGCCGTCACACTCAGGAAGAGGGGCGGGCAGTGCGCGCGTTGGCAATCCGGCAGGCAATCTACCTTCCCCTCGGTGCAATGTTCGCCGCAATCGCGTTCGGCTTCACCGTGCCCGGCTACAGCTCGCTCTCGCAGCACCTCAGCGAGATGGGGCTGATGCCGGGCCTGCCGGCAAACATGTTGACGGCCTGCATCGCGGTCAATGGCGCGGCCATCATCGTCTTCAGTCTTGCGCTGCTGGGCTGGGGCCGCCGCTTCGCACTCACCGCGCTCACCTCCATGCTGTTCGGCGTGGCCATGCTCAGCAACGGGGTGTTCACCACCGGCAGCCCGCTGCACGGCATGTACTCCATCGGCATCTTTTCCATCCTGACGCCGCTGTTGTTCCTGGTTGAGCTCGGTGCCGATGCCTCCAGGCGCATCGCCTGGGTGGCACGCGCCGCTTCGCTGCTGGGCATGGCCTATCTCTGGTTGATGCTGTCGGGCTTCGATCCGCAGCCCTGGCACGGGCTGACCCAGCGCATCGCGCTGTTGCCGGCATTTGGCTGGTACACGTTCGCCGCACTGGAACTGCGACGGCTGTCCGGCAGCAGCTGATGGTGTGTCTGGTTACACTCAAGGCATGAACCAGATCGACAACTTCCGCGGCGCACTGCTCGGACTGGCCTGCGGCGATGCCGTCGGCACCACGGTGGAATTCAAGCCGCGCGGCAGCTTCACCCCGCTCACCGACATGGTCGGCGGTGGCCCGTTCAATCTGAAGCTGGGGCAGTGGACCGACGACACCTCGATGGCGATGTGCCTGGCCGAAAGCCTGGTGCGTTGCGATGAATTCGATACGCGCGACCAGATGACCCGCTATGCCAACTGGTATCGCAACGGTTACTGGAGCGCGACCGGTGAGTGCTTCGACATCGGCATGGCCACGCGCGCGGCCATCGACCAGTTCCTGCTCAGCGGGCAGCCGCTGTCGGGCAATGAAGACCCGCGCAGTGCAGGCAATGGCTCGATCATGCGCCTGGCGCCGGTGGTGCTGCGCTATGCCGGAACGCCGGAACTGCCGGCGATGGCCGAGCTGAGTTCGCGAACCACCCATGCCACGCGCGAATGCCTGGATGCATGCCGCTTGCTGGCAGCCGCGATCGAGCGTGCGCTGGATGGGCAATCGAAGCAGGCCGTGCTGGATCTGCGTGACGTCCCGGTGCAGGGCGAGCGCCTGCAGCAGATCGCCGCCGGGCAGTACCAGCAGGCAAGCCGAGAGCAGATCCGCGGCAGTGGCTATGTGGTGGACAGCCTGGAGGCGGCGTTCTGGTGCTTCCATCGGCACGACACGTTCGCCGCTGCGGTGCTGGAAGCGGCCAACCTGGGCGACGATGCCGATACCACGGCCGCGGTGCTCGGCCAGTTGGCCGGTGCCTTCCATGGTGCGGCCGGCATCCCCGCGCACTGGCTGCAGGTGCTGGCGATGCGCGCGGAAATCCAGGTGCTGGCCGATGCGCTTTACCAGCGCAACCAGGCCGCGCACGCGTAGCTGCCTGCGGAGGCTTCAGCCTGGCAGCGGGGTCTTCGTTGCAAGCTTCTGCAGGAAGCGCGCGCTGTCGATGATCGCGCGACGGTGCAGGCATTCACCGATCAATCCGCCTTCGTCCTCGCAGCGCACCTTGAACAGCAGGGTGCGCCCTTCAATGGCGACCAGCTCCACCTGCGCGCTCACCCGCATGCCTTGCGGCGTGGCCGCGACATGGCTGACATCGACGTGCGTACCGACCGTTGCCTGCCCGGCGTCGAGATACGGGGCCAGGGCCTGGATGCAGGTCTGTTCGATGAAGCCGATCATCATCGCCGTGGCGAACACCGGTGGCATGCCGACGAAGCCGGGCCAGTCCGGCGCCACGTTCGGTACCAGTTGATTCGCCGAGACCACCTGGGACGCCTCGAAGCGCACGCCTGGCTGCAGGGAAACAATCGTCGTCATAGCCGTCCAATCCGCATGTTGATGGGCCAGAAAATCGCGCGGCGCTGCAGCGGGTCGCCCCACTGCGCGGCCAACGCTTCCGCGTAGGCCTGCAGCATCGGTTGCTGTCCGGCTTCGCGCGCGCGGCGCACCGCCGACCAGGTGCCGAAGTAGCCGAAGGTATCGGCGAGGGTCCAGTTGCGCTTGATGGCCAGCGGCGGGTAGTCGAACTCGGCGAAGGGGAACTCCAGTTCCGCATAGCCACTGTCGACCTGGCGGCGTTCGGCCGGCCAGTACGCGCCGAGGTCATCGGCGTAGAAGCGGGCGAAGCGCGGCTGCAGGTCGGGCTCCAGCTGCGGTGTGGCGTAGCTGATGAGTGCGATGACCGCTCCCGGAGCCGCCACCTCGTGCACCTGCGCGTAGAACGCCGGCAGGTCGAACCAGTGCGCGGCCTGGGCAACGGTGATGAGATTGGCGCTGCCGGGTGCCACGGGCAGGTGTTCGGCCGAGGCCTGCTGGTAGCTGACACCCGCCGCAGGAGCGGCGCTGTGCAGCTGGTCGGCGCTGGAGTCCAGGCCCACGACCGCGTCGAAGTGCGGGGCGAGCAGGCGGGTG
Source organism: Stenotrophomonas sp. SAU14A_NAIMI4_5 (assembly GCF_003086795.1). Lineage (NCBI taxonomy): Bacteria > Pseudomonadati > Pseudomonadota > Gammaproteobacteria > Lysobacterales > Lysobacteraceae > Stenotrophomonas > Stenotrophomonas sp. SAU14A_NAIMI4_5. The sequence continues at coordinate 1,692,904 of NZ_CP026003.1, forward strand.
AGCTGGCCGGTGCCGCAGCCTACGTCCACGGCCAGCGCGTGCGTGCTGCAGGCCTGCGCCAGGAAGTCGGCCAGGGCAGGCGGGTAGTCGGGGCGATGTGCGGCGTAGGCGCTGCCACCTGCGTCGAACCAGTTGGTGGGAGTGGCGGCATTCATGGATGCAGTCCTCGCACTTCGGTCAGACGCGCGGCGAAGCCTTTGTGTTCCAGTGCCGATGCCGTGGCCTCCAATACGTCCAGCAGGGGATGGCCGATCTCCGCCTCCAGCGTGCCGATCGCCTCGAATACCAGCGACCAGTGCGGCTCCAGCCGGCGCAGCAGTGCGCGACCGTCGGCGGTGAAAGCCAGCGCGCTCTTGCGTGCGTCCTCGGCCATCGGCAGGCGTTCGAGCAGGCCCTGCTGGATCATCAGGCCGACGGTCTGGCTGATCGCGCCCTGGGTGAGGCGGCTGGCGTCGGTGATCTCGCCTACGGTGCGGGCGCCACCGGCAATGGCGCGCATCACCGGGGTGTAGCGCGCGCGGTAGTCCAGGCCCATGTCCCGGTAGACCGTTTCGGCCCCCTGGTCCACGAGTTCGGCGGTGTAGCGGAGCAGTTCGCCCAGTCCGACAGTTCGATTCATAAGAGGCAATATGCATTAGCGCTAATGCATGTGCAAGCGTCACCAATCTCAAACCGGGACGACATGAGAAGGGGGTATGGTCGAGCTTCGGTATTCGGGAGCAGCAATGGCACGCAGGGACATGCAAGACCGCATGCAGCACGCGGCAGGCCAGCGATGAGCAGATCCACTGCGGATGTGCGCTGGCTGACATTCCGGCTCAAGAACGGTCAGTCGATCGGGCCGGATCAATTGAAGGACGGCTGGGTGATCGCGGCCGAAACGCGCCATTGCGGCGTGCGCCGTGAGAGCATCGAAGGCTCGGGCGTGGTCTACGCCCTGTATGGGCCCTCCGATCTGCCATCACCGCGTCGCGCTGAACTGCGCATGCGCGATTTCCTGATGCGCTCGGGCTACACCTTCACCATGGGCACGCTGGGCGGCTGACGCCGCCCGCTGCATCTGCGCGGCTGCGCTCAGGGGCGCACGGTCAGCACCTGCCCGATGCTGCCGATCGGGCCACGTTCGTCATGCAGCACCGTGCTGGTCAGGCCGATGCCTTCGCTGCCGAACGACACCGAGGTGTCGAAGCCCAGCCAGTCGCCCTGCGGCGTGCCGAACAGGTGCACGGTCAGGTCCAGGTTGGGGAACGCGATGTCCTTTGGATCGGCGCGTACGGCCATGCCGTTGGACAGGTCGAACAGGGTGGCGGCGCGGGCCAGCGGGCTTACCGTCTCGCCGTCCAGCAGCGGCTGCTTCGCGCGTGCCCAGTAGGTCGCACGGCCGGGGCCGTGGTCATCGCGGCGGATCTGCACGTTCTCGATGAAGCCGCCCGGCCACACCGTCGCCGGATCCCATTCGGGCATCGTGTCGGCAGCTGCGATGCGCGCCAGCGGCGTGCCGGCAATCGCCGCGGTATCGTTCGGGCGCATCAGCCACGCACGCACGCGCAGGGCGGCGCGGTCCTGGTGGCTGAGGGTGGCTTCCACCAGTTCGATGGTGCGGCCGCCGCGCAGTATCTGCACGTGTGCGTCCATCGCTTCGATCGGAATGGTGCCGAGGATGTCGTAGGACAGGCGGCCGATCAGGAAGCCGTGCCCTCGCGCCGCGGCGTCGCGTTCCAGGTGGTGGGCCAGCAATCCCATCGCCGGGGCGATGTGCTGCTCGTTGGTGTTCCAGGCGCCGCCCACGTGTGCGGTCGGCAGGTAGCGGGTGTCGCTCAGTCGTTCGAAGAAGGCCATGGGCTCACAGGGCAGTGGAATGAAGTGCGCGACGCGCACTGCGCCGTGCCTCCATCGTAGCCTCAGTGCGCGGAAGCCGCCTTCAGTGCATCCACCACCTGCGCGCCGGAGAAACCGCAATGGCCTTCGCCGACGGGAGGCAGTACATGCAGTTTCGATGCGCTGCCTGCACGTGCCACCAGCTGCGGATACACCGCCTGCATGCGCGGCACGATGCTCGGATCGTCATGGTTGAACTGGATCACCAGTGGCCGTTGCAGCGCACCGTTGAGTGCCAGACGGTCGCGCACGTACGCCTGCCCCACGGCTGTGCCCTGCACGCGTTGCACGCCCGCGTTGAAGGCCGCGTCGTCACCGAAGCCGCTGTAGACGATGCCGATGTTGCCGGCCGGCATGCCACCGGCGCGCTTCGCCAGTTCGTGCAGGACCAATGCGTGCAGGCTGATCGCACCGGCAAGTGCATCGGGTGCGACCTGCAGCCGCGTGGCCAGCTGTGCGGACTGTGCCGGACGAGTCGCCAGTGCGGCAGCGATGCCCTGGTACAGCGCCATCTGCGGCAGCGCGCCGGCCTCGCTCGACAGCAGGCCGCCGGCCGGCAGGCCCTCGGCCTTGGGGAAGAAGTAGTCAAAGGCCACCAGGGTGGTCAGCAGATCCCCAGCCAGCACGTCGCCGGGCAGGTTGGCGCCGCACAGCGAGACGCCACCGGCATAGCCCTGCGGATGGCGCTCCAGGCTGGCCACGGTGACCGCGCCGCCCATCGAGAAACCGAGCATCCAGGTGCGGCGCACGTGCGTGAGTTCGCCCAGTGCGTGCTGGCGCAGGCGCTCCATGTCGGCCACCGCATCGGCCACCACCCAGCCCTGGCTGGAGTAGGCACTCTGGGCGACGGCATAACCGGCATCGAGCAGTGCCTGGGTGCTGTCTGCAGCCGCCATCGGCGTCTCGCGCGGCACGCCCACCGGTTCATAGCCATGGGCCAGCATCACCAGCTCGCCGTTCCACTGCGCGGGAACATCCAGCCGCCAGGGGGCGCCCTGCAGTTCACCGCTGAACGTGCGCGGCGCTGGCGGCGCGGCCGCGTGCAGGGTGCTGGTGGGAAGCAGGCCGATCGCCAGGACCAGGGGGAGCAGGGCGCGCATCGCAGTCATCCGTGCTGGGGTGCGCCGAGCATAGGGCCTGGGGGCGGGGCACGCGCGCTGCGCTGCCGCAGGATGTTGCGCGGCGTGGTGCCGCCGATCTACCCTCGGTGCATGGTCATCAAGCGCACCGCGTCGATTATCCGCATTCCCCACGGGAAGGCGGGGTAGCGCGCGGTCGCCACGGCCATGCAACCCGCCACGGGAGGGCGGATTGCATGGTCCTCTCCCCCGGGCATTGGATATCCCCGAGGAGATCAACGATGCAGACCGCTTCACCCGCGCACGCCACCCCGACCCTGCACCTGGTGTGCGGCAAGATCGGTGCCGGCAAATCGACCCTGTGCAGGCAGCTGGCACAGGCGCCCGGCACGGTCCTCATCAGCGAGGACGCCTGGCTTGCAGCGCTGTATCCGGCGCAGATCCGCTCCGTCGCCGATTACCTGCAGCGCGCGGCCCTGCTGCGCGATGTGCTGGCTCCTCACCTGCGGGCGCTGCTGCGGGCGGGGGTGTCGGTGGTGCTCGACTTCCCGTTCAACACGGCGGCCACCCGCGCTTGGGCGCGCGAGGTGTTCGAGGCGGTCACTGCCGCACACGCGCTGCATTTCCTCGATGTGGATGATGCGGTGTGCAAGGCGCGGCTGCGCGCCCGCAACGCGCGCGGCGAGCATCCGTTCCGGGCCAGCGACGAGGAGTTCGAGCAGATCACCCGGCATTTCGTTGCGCCTGCGCAGGAGGAGGGCTTCCAGGTGATCCGCTACGCCGCCGACGGTTTCATGATCCCGGATTCGATACGATAGGTCGCATCAGTCATCATCTGCTTGATCCGGAGTCCCGTCATGGTCGACCGCCTTGCCATCCTGCTGGAACGTTTCGCGGTCAACGCCTCGGTATTCCATGCCGGCGCGCTGTGCGGCATCAACAGCCTGCCGGGCGAGGATGAGGCCGGCCAGCTGCACCTGGTGCGGCGCGGGCCGGTGCAGGTCAGCCATGGCCAGCAGACCGTGCAGGTGGATGTGCCCAGCCTGCTGCTGTACCCGCGGCCGATGCCGCACCGGTTCAGTACCGACCCGCAGCACGGTGCCGACATGGCCTGCGCCAACCTGCATTTCGAAGGCGGCCGGCTCAATCCGATCAGCGCGGCGTTGCCCGATTTCATCTGCATGCCGCTGACGGATCTGTATGGCGGCAGCGCCGCGCTGGATCTGCTGTTCGAGGAAGCGTTCGAGCAGCGCTGCGGGCGCACGGTGATGGTCAACCGCCTGTTTGAGGTGGTGATGATCCAGGTGCTGCGGCAGTTGATGGAAGGCGGGCAGATGCGCGGCGGCCTGTTTGCCGGGCTCGGCCACCCGCGCCTGCGCCTGGCCCTGGTGGCCATGCACGAGGCGCCGGCGCAGGCCTGGACGCTGGAGGACCTGGCGGAAACGGCCGGCATGTCGCGCAGCGTGTTCGCCGCCAGTTTCCGCGAGGCGATGGGGACCACGCCGGGCCAGTACCTGCAGGGCTGGCGTGTCAGCCTGGCCCAGCAGGCGCTGCGCCAAGGGCGGCCGTTGAAGCGGATTGCCGACGACGTCGGTTACGGCAGCGAAGCCGCGCTGTCGCGTGCGTTCAAGGCGCACACCGGTCAGTCGCCACGGCAGTGGCGCGAACAGGATCGCGCCAGCGCCGCCTGAGCGCTCAGCCCAGCGCGAGCCGGGCCAGCTTCATGCCGCCAAACAGACCGGCCAGGCCAAGTGCGACCGAGCCGCCGGCATACAGCGCCGCCAGCCCGTGCTGGCCGCGCTGCAGCAGCAGGCCGATTTCCAGCGAATAGGTGGAGAAGGTGGTGTAGCCGCCGAGGATGCCGGTGGTCAGCAGCAGCCGCAGCTGCGGCGAGGCGCCATTGCGCAGGGCGAAGGCCTCCACCACCACGCCCATCAACAGTGCGCCGCTGATGTTGATGAGGAAGGTCGACCAGGGCCACGGGCTGCCGACGGCGACGCGCGCGCCGAGCAGGTTGCAGGCGTGGCGCAGGCACGCGCCCGCGCCGCCTCCCAGGAAGACCAGGGCATAGTTGTTCAGTGCTTGCATCGTTTGCCTCGAATGCTGATTGGCAGGATCGACGGCGTATGCGATGGCGGGCACGGCCTGCCATCGACGAACGCCGGGTTCGTCAACAACAGGAGCCATCAGCCATCTCAGGCGGTTATCGGGGGAGCCCCATCCCCATCACGCGCCATGCTACCAGCGCGACGCGGCGCTGGGCAGGAATCTGTCAGGGCAGGGCGGTGGCGACCACGCGGGCGACCTTGCTGCGGCTGATGCCTTCGCGCAGCAGATCGTTGGCCATCAACCCCAGCGATGCCTGGCGGCGGAAGCCAACATCAAGCCCGCGCCGGTCGAGGATGTTGGCCACCAGCTCATAGGCGGTTTCCCACACATCCAGATAGGCCTCGCTGGGCAGGTACATATAGGCGCTGCCGCGTTCGCCGACCGCGCCATCGACCGGACCGAACAGCAGTTCGCGCGGATCCATCTTCACTGCATCGGCGATGCGGAAGAGCTGCTCGGCTTTTACGTGGTCGGCCTTGACGTTGTCGTTGAGCCAGTTGCTGACGGTGGCGGTGGTGCTTTGCGCAGCGCGGGCCAGGTCGGCCGGGCGGGGGTGCCCGGCATCCTTCATGGCGGCGGCGAGTCGTTGTCCAAGAGTATTCATCTATGCAAGCCAGCTTAACGCGTGGATTCAAAAGAATCCTTGCCACCAGAATAAGTCTGATGACGAAAGAGATCGAAAATGGACGAAATCTGGTGCAAGCGTCAGGTGCGCAACCGGCTGGGACTGGAGACCGACGCCGAGCTGGCCAGGCTCTTTGGAATCAGCAGATCCGCTGTCTCCCAATGGCCCCGCGACTTTCCGATTCCGCCGCTGCGGCGCTACATGCTGCAGCAGCGCTATCCGAGTCTGTTTCCCGCGGAAAAGAGCGAACAGGTAGAAACCATCTAAGTAACGACTGAAACTGTCGCGGTTAGCGTGGTTATGCCGATTTGTTAAGCGCGCTTATCGCCATAGTTGAATTCGATTGAAACCGGCGCGGCAGGGGCGCGGCGGAATGCGTGTCGGGCGAGGGTGTCGGCTTTGGCGCGACGGCGGGGCGGGGCGGCCCAGTTGCTCAGATCATGAACGATTAATAATTTCAATCACAAAAGTCGCACCCTGTAATTGACCTGTCGTGAAAATTATGACTAATTGGCATCAACCGGTTGTGAAGGCCGGGAGTCTTTCAGTACCACGCACGTAGATCGGTTGACCGTCAAAGATGCAGGACAAGTCCAACGGAGGTCGTATGGAATACGGCATGAATGGCTTGGCTGAACGGGTACGCCGCGAACTGGAAGCCAGTTATCACAAACACGGATGCGGTCCGGCGTTCTGGGATACCTACCAGCAGGTGCTTGATCGCCTGGTTCCGCAGGGAACCGAGCGTACCGAAGTGACCAACGATCTGGCGCTGATCATCGAGCAGCTCGGCATCGTCCGCCGTGCCCAGCTGGTGCCGCCGGACGGCAGCAGCCGCCCGCGTTGAGTCAGCACAGGCGCCAGGCGCCGCACGCCAGCAGGGCCGCCAGCAGGGATGCCAGCACGGTGGTGCGTGTGCGCCACCAGCGCGGCGCCTGCCCGGCCATCACCTGCGGGCTGCAGTAACGCACCAGTCCCGGGCCGAATCCGGCGCGGTGCTGCTGCTGCGCGCACGCTTCCAGGCAGGCACCGCAGGCAAGGCAATCGGCCTGGGGCCCATGGCGGATGTCCAGCTGCATCGGGCAGGCCGTCACGCAGGCCGCGCAGTCGGTGCAATCCCCCAGCCGGTCCGCACTGAAGGTGGGCATCGGCCCCGCCAGCAGCGGATGGGCGGCACGGAACACGTAGTCCTGCGCGGTGACCGGATCGAGCAGGCCACGGCCGCGCGCCTGCACGCCGCCCAGTGCGGCAGGTCGTGCGCCACGGGGTTCGCCACGGCGCGCGTCGTACAGCATGCGCGGGGTATGCGGATCGGTCAGCAGCGGCTGCAGGCGCGCGAACGGGCACAGCGAACGGCACACCTGTTCGCGCAGGAAGCCGGCATTGCCGTAGGTGGCCCCGGCATAGAACAGCACCCAGAACACTTTCCACCCGCTCCAGCCGCTTGCGGCGGGCAGGCCGAACAGGCCGTGGATGGGGCTGAACAGGCCGACGAAGGTGATGCCGGTCCACAGCGAGAGCAGCACCCAGCACAGTCGGGTCGCGACCGTGGCCGCGCGCGGGGGCAGCCCTTGCGCCAGCACGCGGGCGATGCCGTCGAAGGCGCGCATCCACAGGGTCTGCGGACAGGCGTGGCCGCACCAGACCCGGCCGGCGAGGTGGGTCAGCAGGGCCAGGCCCACGGCGAGCACCGCCAGCAGGCCCAGCAGCATGCCGATGTCATCCGGCCACAGCGTCCAGCCGAACAGATCGAAGCGGCGTGCGGCGAGGTCGAGCAGCAGCGCCTGGCGTCCATCCCAGCGCAGCCAGGGCAGCACGTAGAACAGCGCCAGCAGAGTGGCACTGAGGGCGCCACGCCAGCGCCAGGGGCGCGGCAGGGAGGGCAGGGCGCAGCTCATCCCAGTGGCAGCTCATCGTCGTCGCCATCGCCGATCGGGCGCAGCAGGTAGCCGGTCACTGCACTGGACAGCGCAGTGACCGCCCAGAACATGAAGAACCCCGCGGTGTAGCCCAGCTCACGGCTGATCGTGCTGCCCGGGAAACTGATCGCCTGCAGCCGCAGGGGATCGACGAAGGCGAAGAACACCACGCTGGCCAGGCCGGCGGCGATGAAGCTGGGCCAGAGGACCGCGCCCCAGTGCTGGATCAGCCGCTGGCGGCGGCCGGAAGACGATGTGTTCATGCTGTCCCAGGTCTGAGGAAGAGGGCGGCGCGTATACTTCGCGGTGGTCGGCGCAGCATCCGCAGGGCATGCGTCCTGCAAGCGCGTCAGCCTAGGCGGGCCTGTCCGCGCCGACATTGATCTGGATCAACAGCGGCAGCCGCCGCCTTCGGCACACTGCCGATCCGTACTGGGTAACCCGATGAACGCAGCATCCCCCACCGAACTTCCCGTCGCCTCGCTGGCGCTGTGCAGCGAAGAGGAAGTGACCCGCCTGGTCCACGATTTCTATGCGCGGGTGCGCGAGGAGGAGCGGCTGGGGCCGGTGTTCAACGGCCATGTCCATGACTGGCCCTCGCACCTGGACCAGCTGGTCGATTTCTGGTCGGCCATGCTGCGCGGTACCCGCCGCTTCAGTGGTTCGCCGATGTCCAAGCACATGGCCATCGACCTGGACAAGGATCTGTTCGACCGCTGGCTGGTGCTGTTCCACAGGACCACGGCCGAGTGCGGCAACCCGCCGATGCAGGCGCTGGCCGACGACGTGGCCAAGCGCATCGCCGAGACCTTCTGGCGCCGCTACCAGATGCTGCGCTGGCCGCAGGTGGGCCTGCCGGTGCTGGGTGCTCGCGGCCAGGATTGATCAAGGTCAAGGCGGGGACGCCGCGCCGGCGCGATGCTGGCGCCATGGACACGTTCTCTCCCGCTGCTGGTGGCCTTGCCTGGACCTTCGACCCTGATCTGCTGCGCCGGCATGACCGGCCGGGGCCGCGCTACACCTCCTATCCGACCGCGCCGCATTTCCACGATGGCTTCGACGCGCCGGCCCTGCGCCAGGCGATCGCCGACAGCAACCAGACGGCGCGCGCGCTGTCGCTGTACGTGCACGTGCCGTTCTGTTCCAGCCCGTGCTTCTACTGCGGCTGCAACCGGGTGATCACCCGCGATCGCGGCCGTGGCCACAGCTACGTTGCGCGGGTGCTGGCCGAGGCGGACCTGCTGGCACCGCAGTTCGATGACGGGCGCGAAGTAATCCAGCTGCACCTGGGTGGCGGCACGCCCAATTTCCTCGATGCCGAGGCCATGACCACGCTGGTGGAAGGGCTGCGTCGGCGTTTTGATTTCAGTGACTCGTCACAGCGCGATTTCTCCATCGAGCTGGATCCGCGTTTCATCGATGCCGGTGACGTCGCGATGCTGGCGCGCCTGGGCTTCAATCGCGCCAGCCTCGGCGTGCAGGATTTCGACCCGCAGGTGCAGGAATCGATCAACCGCGTGCAGGGCGTGCGGCAGACGCTGGACATCCTGCGGGCCTGCCGTGACAGCGGCATGCGCTCGGTCAACGTCGACCTGATCTACGGCCTGCCCGGGCAGAGCCTGGAAGGCTTCGGGCGCACCCTGGAGCTGGTGCTGGCGCTGCGTCCGGATCGCCTGGCGGTGTACGGCTACGCGCATCTGCCGCACCTGTTCCGCGCACAGCGGCAGATCGACGAGAGCCGGCTGCCTTCACCGGAAGACAAGCTGGCCCTGCTTGGGCTGGCGGTCGAACGCCTCTCCGCAGCGGGCTACCAGTACATTGGCATGGACCACTTCGCGCTGCCCGAGGAGGACCTGTCGCGCGCGCAGCGTGCCGGTCAGCTGCACCGCAATTTCATGGGCTACACCACCCACGCCGACACCGATCTGCTTGGCCTGGGGGTCAGTGCCATCAGCCACGTGGGCGCGACCTACAGCCAGAACCCGCGTGATCTGCCGTCATGGGAAGCCGCGGTGGACCAGGGCCAGCTGCCGGTCTGGCGCGGCGTCGCGCTCAGCGAGGACGACCAGCTGCGCGCCGAGCTGATCCAGCAGCTGATGTGCCAGGGCGAGGTGGATGGCCATGCGTTGGCCCAGCGCCATGGCGTGCGCTTCGAGGAGTACTTCGCGCAGGATCTGCAGGCCGTACAGCGGCTGCAGCGCGATGGCCTGGCCGAGTACAGCGATGGGGTGGTGCGCACCAGTGAGCCGGGGAGGCCGCTGCTGCGGCTGCTGGCGATGTGCTTCGATCCGTATCTGCGCGTTGCGCAGGAACAGCCGCGGTATTCGCGGGCGATCTGAGGCGTGTTGCGCGTGGTGCCCGGAGCCGGAATCATAAGACCTTGTGGCGCAAGGCTTCACAGGGAGTCTGGGGAAATTTTGGGCAGCGTGCTTGAGGGCCGCCAAAGAGGAAAGCACGGCCTTATCGGCCGCTCCTGCGCTCATCATCCGCCCATCGGAGGAGCTCGGACCTCTTCCACTTTCATTACCGATCTGAAGCGGGGCAGGGAAGCTGGGGCGGCAGGCGACTCTCCAGGAACCCTCGCCGATTGGGCTTTCCCTCCGCTGTGATTAGGCCCAGTACGACCGAACAGGAGTCGGCATTGAGCCAACGGTCGCCCTCAATGAGCGCAGCAAGAGTGGCGAGCGTGGTTTCATGATCTGCCATCTGCAGCCTCCGATCTTCCCCCTAGCGTTTCCTTCCATTTGGGGTAGAAGTACAGCCCACGCGCCACGCGGATGCCTTCTTAACAGTCCCATCCGTCGTAGCTGCCAAATGTCCCGGTGTACGGCCGCGCTTGAACCCGAACCAGCGCCCATCGCTGTCCATCGCCCGGTAGTTGTAGCCGTCCGGGGCCTCGGCCCAGCTGGGCGCCGGTGGGTTCGGGATGTTGGCCCGATGCCGTGCGCGCGCTCGGCCGCACGGATCGCCCAGGCCCCGTGAATCTCTGGTGTCCAGTCGTCCCGCATATCCGGCAGAAACTCCGTGACAGTAGTGGCCGGCAGCGGCACGCGCTGCAGTACCGCGAGAGTCTGCGCCGCCCGTTCGAGCAACTCGGCGCTGATCCGGTCGGTGGTCGTGCCACCAGGCCGGCGGAGGGGGGCAGCTGCGGACCGCACTTCAGCGATCAGCTGCAGCGTCATTGCGCACCTCCCTCACGTGGCTGGCGTATTCCATCCAGAGCAGCGTATCGACCAGCTCTTGGACGCTTGAAGCAAACGATTCGCCCGGCATAGCGAGTCGCAGATCGTCCGGCCAATGGTGGCCGCTCCCATCAGAGGCGCTCTCCGCCTCCTTGGCCTTCTGGACCTGAACCAGTGCGTGGAGGCCGGGCGATGCGGAGTGGCACGACTGCGGCTGCGATGCAGGCGACTAGCACCCACCCGACTCGAAGCAGCGTAGATGCCTGCGGCCGTGACTCGTGGTCGTAACTGGCTCGATTGCGATGGCAGTTGGATTTCATGCCGGAAGCATCGGTTGCTGATGGCGGAGGCACGCTAGCCGCGCGCGCTGGCACTTGATGCTAGGCGCGAACAGGCCGTCGCCGATCCATCCCAGGGTGTCGCCGGACAGTCGCGTAATCCCGAAGCCCCTGCACTGGGGGAAGGTGCGCTCTCTGGCCGGCAGTGTGCTCAGTTGACCGTGGAAGGTCACGATGAAGCGCGCCAGCTTGCGCGCGTCTCGGTAGCTGCTGCGCCAGGATTGCTTTGCTGTTTCCATCTGTGGCTCCCCTCGGCCGGTGAGTCCGGCCTGATGGGTGCAGATCAAGGATTGCTAATATCGTTTTTAATAGAAACTGCTAATTGAGCTAGTCTATTTTTCTCAACCAATTCAAGAGTTCGCTCGAGTCTCAAGCTTTAGGCCTTGACCAGCCTCCTGTCATCACTCACGGATCCGTTCATGAGACGTGCGTCGCGCTTTGCTTGCTGAGAAATACCCCTCTAAGATCGGAACCGCAGCGCTGTGGCGTTGCAAGGGGGGACCCCACTTTCTCGCAAAGGAGCATGCATGAAGTTGGTCATATCTGGGGCACTGCTGTTGGCTTTAGTGGTAAGCGCGCCAACAAAAGCGCAGCAGCAGCCCGTGCAGACGGGATTGGGCGAATGCGTAGATTTCATGATCTATGGTTCGTCTACATTGACAAACTAGGTGAATACCGCCCCCTACACCTTTCAGTACTCGAACGCTTCATGGATTGATAAGGATAATAAGGTCGTTTACGTGATGAACTACACCTGTTCTCCTGACAATCTTCACGGCCTATACGGAGCCGTGGGCCAGGTCTCCCATGAGATGGGGCATGCCTTTTTTGATGCGCCAGCATCCTTGGCAGGGCCCAGGGATGCATTCGTCAAGCGCATGTGCACGGACGAGGGGCGTGCTGTCCTGAATAATTGGACAGCCCGATCAGAGATCTTAGATACATCAGAGGGGATGGCAGAAATTCCACTTATCGCTTCGAATGCACCACAGCTACAGGCACTCATATTGGCCGGCGGCGAGAAGCTTGACGAAAGGGTTGGAAGCAGCTTCTGCGACAACAACACCAATTCATTGACAGGCGAAAACTATCGCACCTTCTACGGGAGATGGTACGACGAGAACGTGGGCGTACAATCCCTTTATGGCACGGAGGTCTGAACTATGAAGACCAAATTTTTCGCCGCCATGTCGGCATTAGTGATACTTCATGTGGCGCCTTTGCACGTGCGAGCGGCAGGCACGGATTTATCCGTTCCTAAAGCCTCAAAACCGGCTTCTCGTGAAGACCAAAAAGCTTTGTGGAAAAAGGTGGAACAACTCTCATTTGCCGCCGTGGCGGGTGCGGACAGTGTCAAGCGTGCTGTTGCGCTGGAGCACGGCCGTCTGCCTAGCGGAGAAGTATCTGAGCTGGCTATCGGTGATCGACTCACTGGCACAAATGTTGCGCTACAGCTCGATCCTGCAGGAAAGCTGGAAGAGCTTTCATTTGACCTTCGCGGAGGCTGCGTCTCGACGCGAACTCTTCTGTCGCAGTATCCCAATCTGCTGGTTCTTCAGGTTCCGCATGACCCGCGGGCCAATTCGCTTGTCGGCACCACCATTGGAGGTGCACTGGCCACATTTAGAATGGCACCAGGACCAGGACCTTGCGCGATCGGTGTGACTGTCCAGACCGTTGAAATGGCCAAGGCGCAGCTTCTGCTGCGCTGAGGTAGAACGCGCCGCCGGGAGTTGCACGCCGGCGGCGCCTAACGCAAGCAATTTGCGTAATTGAAGCCAGACGCCTTACGCGATCTGGCGCGCGCTGTACTGAGCCCAAACGCTGCGATCAGGTCAGCCTCGTCGTTGGGCGACACGCGTCGCGCTCGGCCTTTAGGTTGCTGGCGCCAACGCACATCCGACATGGGGTTTTGCTTAATCCACTTCCATTCCCGGCGCGCAGTCTCGAATACGGACCGCATCAGGTTCATTTCGCGCGCGCCTGTACCCGGCTTCACCTGCTTCAGCCTTCCATCTCGCTACGCAATGATGTCCGCACTGTCGATTGCCGCGATGCGCCGGTCCAGAAGCGGTAGAGATCTTTCCCAAGCCGCGATGCGAACAGACTCCCATCGTTCGCCGGCTCGCTTGGGTGCCTCTTCCTTGACGTAGCGCTGCATGGCTTCGCGCAGCGACTTATCAGGAAGCATACCTCCCCGCAACTCGGCCTCGCGGTCAAGAGCCCACTTCGCAGCCTCCTGCTTCGTGTACTTGATAGTGGAGTCGCGAACGCCGGCTACATACACCTGGACGCGCCACTTGTTCTCTGATCTCTGGATGCTGGCCATGGCCGCATCATATGGGGAATTTCTGGGGAGAGTGGCCGGGCAAGCCCGGGTAAATCGTGGTGATGTAGGAAATCAAGATCAACTTAAGTGACTGATTTCGTGTCGGATTGGGGTGAATCGTGGCGAACGCGTTGGCTCCACAAAACCTGCGATGGTGCCCGGAGCCGGAATCGAACCGGCATGGGGTTGCCCCCGGCGGATTTTAAGTCCGATGCGTCTACCAGTTTCGCCATCCGGGCCTGCAGCGCGCGCCGATTGTAACGGAATCGCTGCCCGCGCCGGCGGATAACGCGGCTTTTACGCAGCTGGCTGCGGCGCTGGTTACAGTCCGCCCACTCTCCCGGGAATGGCGACATGCACGGACGTGGCAGGCAGTGGGTGAAGTGTGGGCTGGTGCTGGCCGCGTGGCTGGCCGCAGGGGCCGTGTCGGCGCAGCCGGCACCACCGCCCGCAGGGCCTGACGCGGTGGTCGATCTGGACACCGTGCAGGTCACCGGTGAACAGCCAGGTCCCGGCCTGTGGAAAGTGACCGGGCCGCAGGGCCATGTCCTGTGGATCCTCGGTACGGTATCGCCGCTGCCGGCGCGCGTGGAATGGCGGTCGGATGAAGTCGAACGCACCATCGCCAGCGTCGACCACGTGCTGGGCGACCCTGGCTTCGGGCTGGACGCGAAGATCGGCTTCTTCAAGGGCCTGACCCTGCTGCCGCTGGCGAAGAAGACCGCGCGTGATCCGCAGGGGCGCACACTGGACCAGCTGCTGCCCGCACCAACCTATGCGCGCTGGCTGGGCCTCAAGCAGACCTACCTCGGCAACGACCGCAGCGTGGAAAAGGAGCGTCCGCTGGTGGCCTCCGGCCGGTTGTATCAGGCCTTCCTCAAGCGCAATAGCCTGCGCGACAGCAAGCAGGTCAAGGACGCACTGAAGCGCGTCTACAAGGCCCATGACCTGCAGCCGGAAGACGTGCAGGTGAAGCTGAAGATCGACGACATGCGTGGCGCGCTGAAGGAACTGCAGGCCTCGGAAGTGGATGACCGCGCGTGCTTCGAGCGCACGCTCGACACGGTGGAGTTCCAGGCGCCGGTGCTGCGCGAGCGCGCCAATGCCTGGGCGCTGGGTGATGTCGCCGCGTTGAAGCGCCTGTCCTCCTCGACGATGGCGCAGAGCTGCCGCGAAATGCTGCAGGACTCGGAGTTCGTGCGCCGCCGTGGCTGGAGCAACCTGCCGCAGCAGGTCCGCGCGCGGTGGTTGCAGGCGGCCGATGCCGCGCTGGCCAGACATGCCGGCACGTTTGCCACGGTGCCGGTCAGCCAGCTGCTGGGCGAAGGCTATCTGGAAGAACTGACGCAGCGCGGCTACGTGATCGAGGCGCCGCCGGAATAGCGAGCGCTTGAAGTCCCCGAGCTTCCTGTCATATTTCCCTGTATCAGGGGAAGGGGAGTGGTGGAGATGGCGTTGCATGCGTTTGCCTATGTCAGTACGGCCAGGGAAGGGCTGGACGTGCCCGATCTCGATGCGCTGCTGGCCGACGCGACCACCTTCAACCGCATGGCCGGTGTCACCGGTGTGCTGATGTTCGATGGCACCCGCTTCCTGCAGTACATCGAAGGGCCGCGCGATGGCGTGGCGTCGGTGCATGCGCGCATCCTCAATGCGCGCCGTCATGGCAGCGTCAGCGAGCTGGCTGCGGGCGCCCTGCAGTCGCGCTGGTTCCCGCGCTGGACCATGGCCAACCGCATGATCGATGCGGCTACGCTGGACAGCATCGTGGCCGCGCCGTGGCCGGGCTTCGACAACGCGCTGCCGTCGAGCAGCCACGGTTTTGCGTTGCTGCTGGAGGCCTGGACCGGCGGCCACGGTGAACTGGAACCGGCCGCGGTCAGCCTGGGCTCCTGAGCCCGGCGTGGCCTGTCGCCGCCGGGGCGGTTAACCTTGCGGGCATGCTTGCCTTCACCGCGGACACCCGGATGACCCAGACCCTGTCGCTGCCCACGGGGCATCGCCCATGAGCGCGCCCATCGGCGCCGCGCAGCAACCGCTGCCGGCCGTGATCGGGCTGGGCTACGTCGGCCTGCCGCTCGCGGTGGCGTTCGGCCGTCACGTTCCCACGCTGGGCTACGACATCGACGCGGCACGTATCGCCGAACTGGGCGGCGGCCAGGATCACACCCTGGAGATGGAGCCGGAGGAGCTGGCCGCGGCCGTGCAGCTGCGCTACAGCAGCGACCCTGCACAGCTGGATGCCTGCAACGTCTACATCGTCACCGTGCCCACGCCGATCGATGCGTACGAGCAGCCGGACCTGGACCCACTGCGCTCGGCCACGCGCCTGGTGGCCAGCCATCTGCGCGCCGGCGACCTGGTCATCTACGAGTCCACGGTCTACCCGGGTACCACCGAGGAAGTGTGCGTGCCGCTGCTGGAAGAGGGCTCGGGACTGCGCTTCAACGAGGATTTCTACTGCGGCTACAGCCCCGAACGGGTCAGCCCGGGGGATCGCCAGCGGCGCCTGGCCGATATCCGCAAGATCACCTCCGGATCGACCCCGGCGGTGGCGGCGGTGGTCGACGGCCTGTACCAGCGCATCATCGCCGCCGGCACCTTCCCGGCACCGTCGATGCGCGTGGCCGAAGCGGCCAAGGTGGTGGAGAACATCCAGCGTGACGTCAACATCGCGCTGGTCAACGAGCTGGCGCTGATCTTCGACCGGCTCGGCATCGACACCCAGGATGTGCTGGACGCTGCCGGCAGCAAGTGGAATTTCCTGCCGTTCCGGCCCGGCCTGGTCGGCGGCCATTGCATTGGCGTGGATCCCTACTACCTGCTGCACAAATCCGAGAGCGTGGGGTTCCACCCGGACCTGATCCACACCGCGCGGCAGGTCAACAACCGTGTCGGCGAACACGTCGCCACCCGCGTGCTGGCGATGCTGGCCGAGCGCGGTCGTGCGGCAGCGCAGTCGCGCATCCTGGTGCTGGGCGTGACCTTCAAGGAAGACTGCCCCGACCTGCGCAACAGCCGCGCGCTGGAACTGGCCCAACGTCTGCAGTCGGCCGGCGCACAGGTGCAGGTGAG
Organism: Stenotrophomonas sp. SAU14A_NAIMI4_5; assembly: GCF_003086795.1. Classification (NCBI taxonomy): domain Bacteria; kingdom Pseudomonadati; phylum Pseudomonadota; class Gammaproteobacteria; order Lysobacterales; family Lysobacteraceae; genus Stenotrophomonas; species Stenotrophomonas sp. SAU14A_NAIMI4_5. The sequence continues at coordinate 1,709,438 of NZ_CP026003.1, forward strand.
CGACCCGTGGGTGGGGCCGGCCGCGCTAGCCGATGCCAACGTGCACTGGGTGGCCGAGCCGCAGGCCGGGCAGTACGACGCGGTGGTGCTGGCAGTGGCCCATGCCAGCTTCAAGGCGCTGGATGAAGACCGCATCCGTGCCCTGCTGGCGCCGGGCGGGCTGGTCTACGACGTGAAGTCGGCCTGGCCGCGCAGCGTGGTCGACGACCGCCTGTAGACACCTGCACGGTAGACTGTGGCGGTTGCAACCGAGGAACGCCATGCACCGGTATATCGTCTACCTGCTCGCCATCCTGCTGTTTCCCCTGTGCCTGTGGTTGGCCACGATCTGGCCGGCCTGGTACTGGGGCGTCGGCCTGACCGCTGCGATGGTGGCACTGGGCACCTGGGACCTGCTGCAGAAACGCAGCACCCTGCGCCGCAACTATCCGGTGATGGCGCACTTCCGCTACGGGCTGGAGTCCATCGGCCCGGAAATCCGCCAGTACTTCGTGCAGAGCGACCTGGAGGACGTGCCGTTCTCGCGCCAGCAGCGTGCGCTGATCTACCAGCGCGCCAAGAACGAGATGGACACGGTGCCCTTCGGTACCCTGCGCAGCACCTACGCGGTGGACTACGAGTGGATCAACCATTCGCTGGCACCGACCACCATCGCCGCGCATGATTTCCGCGTGCTGATCGGCCCCACCTGCGCCAAGCCCTATTCGGCCAGCGTGTTCAACATCTCGGCGATGAGCTTCGGCTCGCTGTCGGCCAACGCGATCCGCGCATTGAATGACGGCGCGCGTCGCGGCGGTTTCTACCACGACACTGGCGAGGGCTCGATTTCGCCGTATCACCGCGAGATGGGCGGCGACCTGGTCTGGGAAATCGGCTCGGGCTACTTTGGCTGCCGCGACGAGAAGGGCGGTTTCAGCGAGGAGCGCTTCATCGCCAACGCCACCCACGATCAGGTCAAGATGATCGAGATCAAGCTGTCACAGGGTGCCAAGCCGGGCCACGGTGGCGTGCTGCCGGCGCCGAAGGTGACTGCCGAGATCTCGGCCACCCGCGGCGTGCCGATGGGCGTGGACTGCGTGTCGCCCTCGCGCCATTCCGCGTTCTCCACGCCGGTGGAACTGCTGCAGTTCGTCGCCCGCCTGCGTGAGCTGTCCGGTGGCAAGCCGGTCGGCTTCAAGCTGGCCATCGGCCACCCGTGGGAATGGTTCGGCATTGCCAAGGCCATGCAGGAAACCGGCCTGCTGCCCGATTTCATCGTGGTCGATGGCGCCGAAGGTGGTACCGGCGCGGCGCCGGCCGAGTTCGTCGACCATGTGGGCGTGCCGATGCACGAGGCGCTGCTGCTGGTGCACAACACCCTGGTCGGCCTGGACCTGCGCGAGCGCATCCGCATCGGTGCAGCCGGCAAGATCACCAGCGCCTTCGAGATCGCCCGCACCATCGCGCTCGGCGCGGACTGGTGCAACGCCGGCCGCGGTTTCATGTTCGCGCTCGGCTGCATCCAGTCGCTGAGCTGCCATACCGACAAGTGCCCGACCGGCATCGCCACCCAGAACCCGGCGCGCTGGAAGCATCTGGACGCACCGGACAAGGCCACGCGCGTGCACAGTTACCACGAGCACACCCTGCATGCGCTGAAGGAACTGCTGTGCGCGGCCGGTCTGAACGACCCGGCCGAGCTGGGGCCCGAGCACATCCTGCGTCGTGTTTCGCCGGTCGAGATCCGTTCGCTGGCCTCGCTGTACCGCTACCTGGAGCCGGGCGAGCTGCTGCACAAGGTGCCGGACCATGCGGTGTTCCATTCGTTCTGGGCAGAAGCGCGCAGCGATTCGTTCCAGCCGCCGCCGCGCATCCAGGCGTTGCGCGCGAGCAAATCGCGGTAACCCTGGTGTAGAGTCGAGCCACGCTCGACTGCTTTTCGATCTACAAGAGCAGTCGAGCAAGCTCGACTCTACGGGGAGGCATCATGCAGTTCAGGACCGGCACGACCGATGACGTGGCCACGTTGTGGGCCCTGCGCACGCGCTGCGTACGCGAAACCTGCAGCAGCCATTACCCGCCCGAGGTGATCGCGCCGTGGTCGGCCTCGCCGCCACCGGCACAGTACGAACGCCTCTTGGCGCAGGGCGGTTGCGTGGTGGCCGAGGACGGGCAGGGCGCCCTGCTGGGCTTTGGTGTGTTCGATGCCGCCGGCAACGAGGTCGATGCGCTGTTCGTCGATCCTGACAAGGGCGGGCAGGGCATCGGCCAGGCCCTGATGCAGCGCCTGCTGGCACTGGCCGATCCGGCGCGTGAGGTGGTGTTGTCGGCCTCGCTCAATGCCGTGCCGTTCTACCAGCGGCAGGGTTTCATCGCAGGAGCGGAGGAGGCCTACCCGCACCCCAGTGGCGTGGCCCTGGCCTCGGTGCGCATGCACCGCAACGTGTAGAGCCGAGCCCACGCTCGGCTGCTGTTGATTGCAGCCGAGCATGGGCTCGGCCCTACAAAGCCCGGGTCAGCGTCCCGCCAGCCACGCGATGACACCCTCGGCCGCCCGCAGCCCGCTCGCATAGCACGCGGTCAGCAGGTAGCCGCCGGTCGGCGCTTCCCAGTCCAGCATCTCGCCGGCGCAGAACACGCCGGGCAGGGCGCGCACCATCAGGCCGTCATCCAGCGCCTGCAGGCGCACGCCACCGGCGGTGCTGATCACTTCGGCCATCGGCCGCGGGCGCAGCAGGCGCAGCGGCAGGCGCTTGAGCGTCGCGACCACGGCGCTCAGGTCGTTGCCGGCGTCCTTGCCCAGGATCTCGAACACCAGCGCGGTCTTCACCGCATCCAGTCCGGCCTGGCGGCGCAGGTGTTCGCCAAAGCTGCGGCCCTTGCGCGGGCGCGACAGGTCGGCGAGCAGGCGCGCTTCATCGCGGCCCGGCACCAGGTCCAGCCACAGGGTGGCGTGGCCATCGCGGTTGAGGGTCTCGCGCAGATCGGCGGCCAGCGCGTAGACCAGGCTGCCTTCGATGCCGTACTCGCTGGCCACGCATTCGCCCTGCAGCGAGTGCGGCTGGCCCTGCAGGTCGATCCAGTGCGCGACCACCGGCTTCAGCGGTGCGCCGGCGTTGCGCTGTGCGAAGAACGGGGTCCAGTCCACGTCGAAGCCGCAGTTGGCTGATTGCAGCGGAGCGACGTCCACGCCGCGCGCCTGCAGCGGCGCGACCCAGGCGCCATCACTGCCCAGCTGCGGCCAGCTGCCGCCGCCGAGGGCCAGCAAGGTGGCATCAGCCTGCACCTCAACCAGGCCGTCTTCGGTGCTGAAGCACAGCGCACCGTCCTCGTTCCAGCCGGTCCAGCGATGGTTGGCATGCAGGCGCACGCCCTGTTCCTTCAGGCGGCGCACCCAGCCACGCAGCAGCGGCGCCGCCTTGCGGTCGACCGGGAACACGCGGCCGGAGCTGCCCACATAGGTCTCCACGCCGAAGCCGGCGGCCCATTCGCGCAGCGCCTGGGCGTCGAAGCCATCCAGCCACTGGCCGACGGCATCGGCCTGTTCGCGGTAGCGGCTGTCGAACAGCGGGCGCGGGTCGGAATGGGTCAGGTTGAGCCCACCCTTGCCGGCGATCAGGAACTTGCGGCCGGGCGAGCCCTTGGCCTCGTACAGGTCCACGTCCAGACCGGCCGCGCGCAGGCGCTCGGCGGCGAACAGGCCGGCCGGTCCGCCGCCGATGACGGCGACCCGGCGCGGTGCAGCGGCATTACGGTTTGACATCGAGCAGCTCGACATCGAACACCAGCGAGGAACCGGCCGGGATCGGGCCGATGCCGCGGTCGCCATAGCCATAGGCCGGCGGGATCATCAGGGTGCGCTTGCCGCCCACCTTCATGCCGGCCACGCCCTCATCCCAGCCACGGATGACCTGGCCGGCGCCGAGCGTGAAGGTGAAGGGTTCGCCGCGGCCGACCGAGCTGTCGAAGGTCTTGCCGTGCTTGCTTTCGGTGCGCTGGTCGTAGATCCAGCCGGTGTAGTGCACGGAGACCTTCTGGCCGGGGACGGCTTCGGCGCCGGTGCCGACCTGGGTGTCGATGCGCTCGAAGGTGGTCAGGGTGCCACCCGGGGGCGGGCCGGCCGGTTCGCGGGCACAGCCGGCGGCGACAAGGGACAGCAGCAGGGGTAGCAGCAGGCGGCGCATCGGGCGTCTCCGGGATGGGTGGTGTCGGGGGCGGCAAGGGTAGCGCATCGGTGCCGGGTATCATGGTCGCATGGCCAAACTCCTGCTCAATCTCCGCAATGTCGGTGACGACGAATACGCCGATGTCTGCACGCTGCTGGACCAGCATGGCATCGCCTGGTACCGCACCGAACCCAGCCCGTGGGGCATTTCCAACGGCGGCCTGTGGCTGAGCGAGGATGCCGACCAGCCGCGGGCGAAGGCGCTGATGGCCGAGTACCAGGCGGCGCGCGGGGTGCGCGTGCGTGCCGAGCGCGAGCAGGCGCTGCGCGAGGGCACGGCCGAGACGTTCGGCAGCCTGCTGCGGCGGCGGCCGGTGTTCGTGGTGCTGGTGCTGCTGGGGATGGTGGTGGCGGCGGCGCTGGTGCTGCTGCCGTTCGTGCTGTTGCGGGGCTGAGCCCCGCGGTAGTGCCGGCCGCTGGCCGGCAAGGGGTCGGATCCCTCCGCTGCGCGGAGGGCTCTGACCCCTGAATCTGCCTGTGCGGGCGCGAGGCGCTAAAATGGCGGGATGATCGCCAATACCGCCGCCTACCACTTCGCCGTCATCGACGCCCCCCAGGTCCTGTGCGACCAGCTGCTGGCGCGTGCCGAGGCCGCGGAGCTGCGTGGAACGATCCTGGTGGCGGGCGAGGGCCTGAACCTGTTCCTGGCCGGTGCACCGGCGGCGATCGAGGGTTTCTACGCCGCCCTGCATGCCGATGCGCGTTTTGCCGACATGCGGGTCAAGACCAGCTTCAGCGAGCACCAGCCGTTCGCGCGCCTGAAGGCCAAGGTCAAGGGCGAGATCATCAGCTTCCGCCGCGATGACGGCCAGCCGCTGGAGTACCCGCGCGCGCCGGCCGTGGACCCGGCCACCGTGCAGCGCTGGCTGCGCCAGGGCCACGACGATGCCGGCAAGCCGGTGGTGATGCTCGACACGCGCAACCTGCAGGAAGTGGAGTACGGCACGTTCAAGGACGCGCTGGTGCTGCCCATCCACAAGTTCACCGACCTGCCCGAGGCCCTGGCGCCGCACCGCGAGGCGCTGAAGGACAGCACCGTGGTCAGCTTCTGCACCGGTGGCATCCGCTGCGAGAAGGCGGCGCTATGGATGGTCAACGACGGCATGGACAACGTGCTGCAGCTCGACGGCGGCATCCTCGGTTACTTCGAGGAAGTGGGCGGCGAGGGCTACGAAGGCCGCTGTTTCGTGTTCGATGAGCGCGTGGCGCTGGATGCGGCGCTGCAGCCAATGGTCGACGAACCGCTGGCGGAGCCGCGCCCCAGCGCGTTCTGACCGCGCGTTGGTAGAGCCGGCCGCTGGCCGGCTGCCAGAGATCTCTGTCTGCCGGCCAGCGGCCGGCACTACCCAGCAGGCCCTGAACCCGCCCCGCAGGAATCAGCATCCTGCCACCGTCACTGGCCGTGGCCCCGTCCCGACCCCATGCAGGGGACATCTTGTGACGGAAATACGCCTGATGATCCCGTTGTCGATCCTCGACCTGGCCCCGGTCTGCGAGGGCAGCGATACCACTGCCGCCTTCGCCAACATGCTGGAACTGGCCCAGCACGCCGATGCGCTGGGCTACCGCCGCTACTGGCTGGCCGAACACCACAACATGCCCGGCATCGCCAGCGCGGCCACCGCCGTGCTGATCGGCCACGTGGCCGGCGGCACCCAGCGCATCCGCGTCGGCTCCGGCGGCATCATGTTGCCCAACCACGCGCCGCTGCAGGTGGCCGAGCAGTTCGGCACGCTGGCGTCGCTGTACCCCGACCGCATCGACCTCGGCCTGGGCCGCGCGCCCGGCACCGACCAGCCCACCGCGCGCGCGCTGCGCCGCTACTTCGACAGCGCCGACCAGTTCCCGCAGGACGTGCGCGAGCTGCTGCACTACTTCGAACCGGTGCAGCCTGGCCAGGCCGTGCAGGCCGTTCCCGGTGGTGGCCTGCGGGTGCCGACCTGGATCCTCGGTTCCAGCCTGTTCGGCGCGCGCATGGCCGCCTCGATGGGCCTGCCGTATGCGTTCGCCTCGCATTTCGCACCCGATTCGATGGATGAAGCGCTGGCGGTCTATCGCCGCGAATTCCGCCCCTCGGCCACGCTCAAGCAGCCGCACGCGATGCTCGCGCTGAATGTCGTCGCCAGTGACAGCGAAGCCGAATCGCGCCGGTTGTTCACCAGCCAGCAGCAGAGCTTCGTCAACCTGCGTCGCGGCCGCCCGGGCCGCATTCCGGCGCCGATCGACGACATCGAGACCTTCTGGGAACCGCACGAGAAGCTGGGCGTGGAGCGCGCGCTGGCCTGCACCGTGCTGGGGGATCCGCAGCAGGTGGCCGAGGGCATTGCCGCCTTCGTCGACCGCCACAAGCCCGACGAACTGATGCTGACCGCCAACCTGTACGACCACCGCGCGCGCCTGCGCTCGTTCGAGCTGGCCATGCAGGCCTGGCACGCCCGCCACGCGGGCTGAACATCGGCATCACGGCGCATTGCAGCCGCGCCGGGTCTGATGGGGGCTCCTGCAACCGGAGCCCCCACCATGGCCGATTCCCGCGCCGAACACATTGCCCAGCTGGCCGAACTGATCAAGGACGTGGAGGTGGCCATGTTCACCACCGTCGGCGTCGACGGCCGCCTGTACAGCCGCCCGTTGGGCACCCAGCAGGTCGCCTTCGATGGCGACCTCTGGTTCGCCACCGCTGCAGACAGCCCGAAGGTGGCGGAGATCGCGCTCAACCCGCGGGTCAACGTGGCCTATGCCTCGCCATCGAAGAACACGTACGTGTCGGTGGCCGGACGTGCGCGCATCGTCGATGACCGGGAGAAGATCGAGGAGCTGTGGTCGCCGCCGATGAAGCTGTTCTTCCCGGGTGGCAAGGATGATCCGAACCTGCGGCTGATCCACGTGCGCGCCGATTCGGCGGAGTACTGGGATGGCCCCGGCACGCTGCTGGGCAAGGCGCTGAGCTTCGTGCTGTCGGCGGTGCAGGACGAGCCGGCGCAGCTGGGCGACAACGGGTTCATTGACCTGCGGTGAGCAATTCCGCCGGGCATGGCCCGGCGCTACCGCTGCTTCATCCACGCATGGCGTGGATCTACTGCTTACGCATTGGTCCACGCCGCCCGAGCGATTTCCGCATGGGTCCATGTCGTGCGCGCGATCCAGTAGATCCACGCCATGCGTGGATGATCATGTCATCCGCAGAGGGTAGTGCCGGCCGCTGGCCGGCACCGTGGCAGCCGGCCAGCGGCCGACTCTACCAGCGCGTTGAAATGGATGCCGGTACTCAAAACCAGCGCTGGAAAAGCTCCACCGTATACCCCACCAGCTGCCCGGAACTGAAACCGAAGAAGGCGATCGCCACCAGCCCGGCAACCCAGTTGAACAGCATCAACGCGCCATCGCGCTCCAGCAGCGCCAGTGCGAACAACAGCAGCTGGAAGCCGAACAGGAAGTTGGTGAACGGGATCGGCAGCGACAGCAGCACGCCCAGCAGCACCAGCAGCAGGCCGGTGAACGCATGCGCCGGCAGCGGGATCAGCAGCTGCGGCATGCGCGGCGACAGCATCCGGTCCAACCGCCGCAGCGGGCGGTCGATGCGATCCAGGAAGCTGTGCATGGTGCCGCGCTTTGGCCCGCGGCGGGCAATGAAACCCGGCAGCCACGGCTTGCGCCGGCAGAACAGCATCTGCAGCCCGATCAACACCACCAGCGGCCCGCTGACCGCGCCGCCCATGCCCGGGATCGGGATGAAGGAGGGCAGGATGGCGACGAACAGGAATACGCCGAAAGCGCTCTGCTGCAGGTCCTTCAGGATCTGCCCGAGCGGCATGTGCTCGGCCGGGTCGCCCGAAGCGAACATCGCCAGCAGGGTACGGATGCCCTCGTTGCGGTAGACCGGGCGCTCCTCGCCCGATCCGTCGTGCGGCGCCTGGTTTGACTCAGGCGGTGAGCTCATCGGCCTGCTCGTCGGACAGGGTGCGCAGCAGCAGCTTGTCCACGCGTGCGCCGTCCAGGTCGACCACCTCGAAGCGCCAGCCGGCCCAATCGAAGTATTCGCCTGCATGCGGGATGCGGCCGAAGTAGTGGATGCACATGCCGGCCAGCGTGTAGTAGTCGCCGTCCTCGGCATCGGGCAGCTCGTTGCTGCCGATCAGTTCGCGAAGGTCCTCGATCTGCAGCGAACCATCCACCAGCAGCGAGCCGTCCTCGCGGGTCACCACCAGCGCGTCTTCGTCGGCGTTTTCCACCGCCTGCAGGCGGCCGACCACCGCGCCCATCAGGTCGCTGATGGTCACCAGGCCCTGGATCTCGCCGTACTCGTCCACCACCAGCGCCATCGACTGCTGTTCCTCGCGGAAGATCTCCAGCAGCTTCATCGCGTGGGTCGATTCGGAAACGTACAGCGGCTCGCGCAGGGTCTGGAACAGCGCGTTGTCGCCGCGTGCCATGCGCGTGGCCAGCGACTTCAGTTCCAGGATGCCGACCACGTCCATGTCGTTGTCGCGCAGCACCGGGTACCGCGAGAACTCGTGCTCGGCCATGATTTCGAGGTTGCGCTCCAGCCCGGCCTGGGTGTCGAGCCAGGCGATGCGGTTGCGCGGGGTCATCAGGCTGTCGGCGGTGCGGTCGCCCAGGCGCATTACACGGTTCATCATGTCGCGCTCGTGGGTGTCGATCACGCCGGCCTCGTGGCTCTCGGCCACCAGCATGCGGATCTCTTCTTCGGTCACCTGGGCAGCCTCGTCCTGGCCCAGGCCCATCACCTTCAGCATCAGCTGGGTGGTCTTGGACAGCAGCCAGACGAAGGGCAGGGCCAGCTTGGCCAGCCAGCTCATCGGCATGGCCACCAGGCCGGCGATGGCCTCGGACCGGGTCAGGGCCAGGCGCTTGGGCACCAGCTCGCCGAAGATCAGGGTGATGAAGGTGATCAGGCTGACGGCCAGCACCGTGCCGATCTTGCCGGCATAGGCAAAGCCGGGCATCAGCCCCTCGATCCAGCCGCCGAAGGCTTCGCCCAGTGCCTCACCGCCCAGATAGCCGGTCAGGACGCCGATGACGGTAATGCCGATCTGGACGGTGGACAGGAAGCTTTCAGGCTTCTCGGAGAGCTCCAGCGCCTTGGCTGCGCGCTTGGAGGTGGCCGCCATCTGCTTCAGGCGGCTCTTGCGCGAGGTCATGACCGACATCTCGGACATGGCAAAGAAGCCGTTCAGAAGAACAAGCGCGAAAACAATCAGGATCATTTCAAACACGGGCGTCGTCCCCGGTTGGTGGCAGGGAGGGCGGGTGCTTGCAGTGGCGGCAGGCGCTCAGGAACGGGGTCCGGCGCGGCGCAGGGGGGTAAGGGTCGTCGTCCATAAGGTGCGCCCGGGGGGCGCGCTGGCATCTTAGCAAAGGCCCACGGCAGGGTGGCAACTACCTGTTCAGGTTGGGGGTTTCCACCCCCTCTTGGGGGGCGGGGATACCCGGAATGGTCATCTAGCCGTCATAATTCGTCCTGGTGCCGTCCTTCCCGCGACGGCTGACAGGTTTCTCAATGTTCTCTCTGCAGACCATTTTCGGTTCCGGCAAACAGTTCTACACCCTGCTTGATGAGGCCGCCGTCGCGGCCAACGACGCCGCCAAGGCACTGCATTCGATGCTGCGCGAGGCCGACCGCCAGCCGGCGCTGGACGCCTTCAAGCTGGCCCGCCTGCGCGAGCGGGCGGCCTCGGACAAGATCAGCCAGGCGCTGGTGGACAGCTTCATGACCCCGATCGAGCGCGAGGACATCGAGGCGCTGGGTTCGGCCCTGTACAAGATTCCGAAGCAGATCGAGAAGTTCGCCGATCGCTATTCGCTGGCCACGACCCACCTGGAACACATCGACTTCGCGCCGCGCGCGGCGATGCTGGAACAGGCCGCCGGCGTGGTGGTGGAGATGGTGGCCGACCTACGCCACATGAACCTGGACCGCATGACCGCGCTGAACGAGAAGCTGCGCTCGCTGGAGAACGAGGCCGACCGCCTGATGCTCGAGCTGTACCGCGACATCTACTCGGGCCGCCTCGACAACCTGCAGATGTTCCTGCTGAAGGAATTCTTCGAGATCCTGGAAAAGGCCATCGACCGCTGCCGCGAGGCGGGCGTCGTGGCGTACCAGATCGTCTTGAAGAACAGCTGACGGACGCCGCCGCATGTTGACCCTTGTCCTGGTGGTGATCCTGGCCGCGCTCGTCTTCGAGTTCATCAACGGCTTCCACGACACTGCCAATTCCATTGCCACCGTGGTGGCGACCAAAGTGCTTTCGCCCGGCTGGGCGGTGATGCTGGCGGCGGGCATGAACCTGCTCGGCGCGCTGACCGGCACCGCAGTCGCACTCACCATCGCCTCGGGCCTGCTCAACACCAACGTCGTGGATGTCACCCCGCAGGTGATCCTCTGCGCGCTGCTGGGCGGCATCATCTGGAACCTGATCACCTGGTGGAAGGGCCTGCCGTCCTCCTCCTCGCACGCCCTGATCGGTGGCCTGTGTGGCGCCGGCCTGGCCGCGGCCCACAACAACTGGGACGCGCTGATCTGGTCCGAGCGCCTGGGCAGCTGGGCGCAGAACAAGGGCCTGCTGTGGAAGGTGTTCGTGCCGATGATCACCTCGCCGATCGCCGGCTTCCTGCTCGGCATCGTGGTGATGGTGCTGCTGTGGGCGATCATCGCCGGTCTGGCCAAGATCGGCGGCGCCATCGGCCGCCTGGCGCGCCCGCGCATCGTCAACGCCTTCTTCGGCAAGGCGCAGATCGCCTCGGCGGCCTATATGGGCTTCGCCCACGGCCACAACGACGCGCAGAAGACCATGGGCATCATCGCCATGACCCTGATCGGTGCCGAAGCGACCGGCGCGTTGAATGACCTGCCGTCGTGGCTGGCCTTCATGCACCCGGACGCGCACGCCGGTGACGGCATCGCCATGTGGATCGTGCTGACCTGCGCGGTGGTGATGGCTGCCGGTACCGCCTCGGGCGGCTGGAAGATCATCAAGACCCTGGGCCACAAGATGGTCAAGCTGCACCCGATCCACGGCTTCGCCGCGGAGACCAGCTCGGCCACGATCCTGACCCTGGCGGCCCACTTCGGCATGCCGGTCTCGACCACCCACAGCATCTCCACCGCCATCATGGGCGTGGGCTTCGCCAAGAACCCGCGCTCGCTGAGGTTCGGCGTGATCGAACGCATCGTCTGGGCCTGGATCCTGACCATCCCCGCCGCCGGCGGCTGTGCGTACCTGATCCTGAAGCTGTTCGAGCTGTTCGGCTGGACCTGATGCCAACGGCCCTGGGGTCAGAGCCCTTTTCCTGCGGGAAAGGGATCCGACCCCGGTAAACGAAAAAGCCCGCCGGATTCCGGCGGGCTTTTTTCATGGGAGAAACAATTTTTCTGTACCCATCGTGCCGACCAACGGTCGGCACCCACCAACAGCAGCAGGTTCCAACAGCAGCAGATTCCATCAGCAGCTGGTTCCAGCAGCCCGCGGGAAACTGTCGAAGGCGGGGTGGGTCCGGTTGCGGGGGTGTGAGCGGCATGGATGCCGCGACCAAGCCCCCATGGATGGGTTTACGGCGTCCCCCGCAACCGGACCCACCCCGCCAACCCAAGGAATCCCAGCTTCTGCAGTTGCAGCGGCAGTTGATCCAGCGGGTGCCGGGCCGCAGGCCCGGCCACCACCACTACCAATCAGTTGCGCTGGAACAGCGCCTTCACGTCATTCCGGAACGCGGCCTGGCTGTCCGCCCGGCTGTAGAACATATGCCCACCCGGATAGCTGCGCACCTGCACCCGGTCCGGGTTGCTGCCCATCGTCGGCATCTGGTCCACCGTCAGGATCGACCCCATGAACGGGCACGACAGGTCATTCCAGCCATGCACGATCAGCACCTGCAGGTGCGGGTCGATCGCCACCGCCTGGCGCAGCTGGGTCACCGCGCCCTGGCGCAGCTCGCCACCGCGGTCCCACAGCCGGTTCACGTCGTAGTTCAGCGCCTGGTAGCGCGCATCGACCTTCCAGCCGACCACGCGGGTGACGAAGTCGACCATCGCCGTGGTCGTCGGCGCGATGATGCTGTCCAGCAGCGGATCATTGGCACGCTGTTCCGGATCGTTCGGGAACGGATCGAACGCGGTCACGTTGGAATCGTAGCGGCTGCCCAGCGTGCCCTTGTCGCGGAACACCTCGCGCAGGTAGGCCTGGGTTTCCAGGCGGCCACCGGCGCGGCGCACGAACTGCGGGTCAAGCCCGGTCAGCTCGGTCACCCGGCGCAGCATCGCCTCGGTCGCCTGCGGATCGCTGCGGCCCTTCATCAGCGCGGTGGCGTAGTCGCCACGGGTGTATTCGACCACTTCGCGCATCGCCGCATCGGTCAGCTTGCCCTGGCGCTCCAGGTGCGCCGCCGCGATCGACGGCAGCGTCTGCATCCACGCCATCGGCGAGACGTCGGCGTTGTCTTCCAGGGTCGGGCTCAGGTACGGCGACACCAGCACCAGGCCGTTCATCGCCACGCCCAGGCGCGTCTGCAGGTAGTGGGTGATGCGCGGGCCGCGGTAGCCGCCGTAGCTTTCGCCGGTCAGGTACTTGCGCGCGCCCATGCGCTGGTTGCGCAGCAGCCAGTCGTAGATCGAGCGCGACAGGTACTCGATGTCGGCGCTGGGGTTGTACAGCTGCTTCTTCGCCTCGTCATCGCCGATGCGTGCGCGGCTGAAGCCGGTGCCGACCGGGTCGATGAACACCAGGTCGGTGAAGTCCAGCCAGGTGCCCGGGTTGTCGTGCAGGGTGGCCGGTGCCGAGGCGCTGTCGCCTTCGGAACCGAAGGTGACCACCTTGGGCCCGATCGCGCCCATGTTGAGGTAGACCGACGATGCGCCCGGGCCGCCGTTGAGCGCGAAGGTCACCGGCCGGTCCTTGCCGGGCATGGTGTAGGCGGTGAACACCACATCGGCGATCACCTTGCCCTTGTCATCGCGCACCGGCAGGGTGCCGACGGTGGCGGTGTAGTCGAGGGTGCGGCCGGCCAGGCGGATGCTCTGGCGGACGGAGGCATCGGCCGGCAACGCGGGCGCCTCGGTCTTCTCCTCCTTGGCATCGGGCTTGGATTCGGCGGCCGACGCAGTGACGACGCAGGCGGGGGCAACGAGCAGGCCGACGCAGAGCGTGGCGATGTGCAGCAGGGACTTCATGGCACCAGGACGGTAGCGGAAGAGGGTCCTGATGCTAGGCCGCTGCCGCGCGTGCCGGATGTGTCCAAAGGCATGGCCGCGGCGGATCGCCGGTTGCAGCCAGATTCGGTCAAGCGGGAAGGACGCTGCGGTCGCCGTCGTCGGCCAGCAGGCCGTACACCGCCGAATCGGACAGCTCCCCCTGGATGCGCCAGCGCTGGCGCAGCACGCCTTCCAGGTGGAAGCCGAGGCGGTCGAGCACGTGCGCGGACGGGCGGTTGCGCGGGTCGATCTCCGCTTCAACCCGGTGCAGGCCCAGGGTGTCGAACAGATAGGTAACCACCTGCTGCAGCGCCTCGTGCATGTAGCCCTGGCCCTGCTTGCCCGGGGCCAGCAGGTAGCCGATCTCGGCGCGGGCTGCGTCGCGGTCCAGGGCGAACACCACGCAGATGCCCAGCAGCGGGCCGTCCAGTGATTCGCGCACCGCCAGCTTGAGCTGGGTGCCGGTGGTGTGCGCGGCGAGGTCGTCGTCGATCTGCGCGCGGGCCTCGGTCGGCCGCGTCCACGCCGGATGGTTCCAGAAGCGCATCACGTCCGGGTCGGACTGCAGGGCGAACAGGGCGGCCGCATCATCGCGGCGGATCGGGCTCAGGACCAGGCGCGCGCTGTGCAGCGGCAATCCCGGGAACAGCAGCGAGTGGCTGGCCAATACGAGGGTCCACGCAGATGAGGGGGCAGCCTGGGGTCGGATCCGTTTTCCGCGGGAAAACGGCTCTGACCCCGGTAACCCGGCACGACCAACATCGGGGTCAGAGCCCTTTCCTGCGGAAAGGGATCCGACCCCGCGCGGAGATCAGGCTTCCAGCGAAGCCAGGTCGCCCTTGCTCTCCAGCCAGCCCTTGCGATCAGATGCACGCTTCTTGGCCAGCAGCATGTCCATCAGCGAACGGGTCTGTTCGCCATCATCCACCGTCAGCTGCACCAGGCGGCGCGTATCGGGGTGGATGGTCGATTCGCGCAGCTGCGGCGGGTTCATTTCGCCCAGGCCCTTGAAGCGGGTGACGTTGACCGCGCCCTTGATCTTCTCGCGTTCGATCTTGTCCAGGATCGAGCGCTTTTCTTCCTCGTCCAGGGCGTAGAACACCTGCTTGCCCACGTCGACGCGGAACAGCGGCGGCATCGCCACGAACACATGGCCGGCATCGACCAGCGCCGGGAAGTGCTTGAGGAACAGCGCGGTCAGCAGGGTGGCGATGTGCAGGCCATCCGAGTCGGCGTCGGCGAGGATGACGATCTTGCCGTAACGCAGGCCGGCGATGTCTTCCTTGCCCGGGTCGCAGCCGATGGCCACGGCCAGGTTGTGCACTTCTTCCGAGGCCAGCACGCTGTTGGACGACACTTCCCAGGTGTTGAGGATCTTGCCGCGCAGCGGCAGGATCGCCTGGAAGTCCTTGTCGCGGGCCTGCTTGGCGCTGCCGCCTGCCGAGTCACCTTCCACCAGGAACAGTTCGGTGCGCGACAGGTCCTGGCTGATGCAGTCGGCCAGCTTGCCGGGCAGGGCCGGGCCCTGAGTGACCTTCTTGCGGACGACCAGCTTCTCGGTCTTCAGCCGCGCACTGGCGCGCTCGATGGCGATCTGCGCGATCTTCTCGCCCAGCTCCACGTTCTGGTTCAACAGCAGGCTGAAGGCATCGTGGGCGGCGCCTTCGACGAAACCGGCGGCCTGGCGCGAGGACAGGCGTTCCTTGGTCTGGCCGCTGAACTGCGGGTCGGTCATCTTCAGCGACAGTACGAACGACACGCGGTCCCACACGTCTTCCGGGGCCAGCTTGACGCCGCGCGGCAGCAGGTTTCGGAAGTCGCAGAACTCGCGCAGCGCTTCGGTCAGGCCGGTACGCAGGCCGTTGGCGTGGGTGCCGTGCTGGGCGGTGGGAATCAGGTTGACGTAGCTTTCCTGCACCAGCTCGCCTTCGGGCAGCCAGGCCACGGCCCAGTCAACGATCTCCGTATCCTTCTTCAGGTTGCCGACGAACAGATCGGCCGGCAGCGATTCGCGGTCGCCCAGCTCCATCTTCAGATAGTCGCGCAGGCCGTCTTCGTAGTACCAGGTGTCGACTTCGCCGGTGGCTTCGTCGGTCAGCTTCACGGTCAGGCCCGGGCACAGCACGGCCTTGGCGCGCAGCAGGTGCTTGAGCGCACGCACGGCGAACTTGGGCGTATCGAAGTACTTCGGGTCCGGCCAGAAGCGCAGGCGGGTACCGGTGTTCTTCTTGCCGACCGTGCCGACCACTTCCAGCGGCGAGGCGCGGTCGCCATCGCGGAAGGTGATGCGATGCTCGGCACCGTCGCGCTTGATGTGGATTTCGACCAGGGTGGACAGCGCGTTGACCACGCTGACGCCCACGCCGTGCAGGCCGCCGGAGAAGGTGTAGTTGTTGTTGTTGAACTTGCCGCCCGCGTGCAGGCGGGTCAGGATCAGCTCGACGCCCGGGATCTTTTCTTCCGGATGGATGTCCACCGGCATGCCGCGGCCGTCATCGCTGACCTCCACGCTGCCGTCCTTGTACAGGGTGATCTCGATCGAGCGGGCGTGGCCGGCGAGGGCCTCGTCCACCGAGTTATCGATCACTTCCTGCGCAAGGTGGTTCGGGCGCGCGGTGTCGGTGTACATGCCAGGACGGCGCTTGACCGGGTCAAGGCCGGACAGGACTTCAATATCGGCGGCGTTATAGCGTGCGTTCATCTATCTTCAAAGCGCGGAGCGACGCGCAAGTGTGCGGCGTGGACGGGAATTTTGCACGCCTGCGGTTCAGCCTCGGCGCCGGGGAGGGGGTAAAATGACAGTCGCTGGAATCTGAACGCCGGCGCCCCCATGTCCAAGCCATACGCGAGGAGGACTCCATGAAGAAGTTGCTGACCATTGCGATCTTGGCCGCTGCCGCCGTTGCAGTGCCGCTGGTGATGGCGCAGAACGCAGGCCCGTCGGCCCCGCAGCAGGGTGACCAGGCGGACAAGGCCGCGCAGTCCGAGGCGGATGCCAAGGCCAAGCGCCGCGCCCAGGCCAATGCCGAAATGAAGGCCAAAGGCCAGCCGGTCCCGCAGCAGGAAGAAGAAGAGGAAGCGCGGAAGAAGAAGTAAGGCGTCCGCCGCCGAGGCTTCTGCCGCAAGGCTCTGGCCCCTGAACGCCCCGCACTGCGGGGCGTTTTCTTTTAGTGGTGACGCCATCTGCCCCTTGGGTTGGCGGCCATCTATCTGTAAACTATGGCTTTCCGGGAGTAGTGCGTGTCCACCATTTGCGAATGGGCTGGACCGGCCATGCGTGGCCTCCAGCAATGCGGGTCGCAGGTGACGGTCGAATTGACCGGCACGGCCGCCCCGACCTCGCACGATGGTCCCCGTCCGGCGCCTGCCGCCGACCGGTCCCGCACCTCCCTCGCTGCCCCAGCGAACCGGAAAACCCCCTTTCTGCTCCACGCCCGCCCCTCGGGCAGGCGTGGCGCTGCCGTTTTCCATTTCCAGACAGGATGCTTGCAGCCATGACTCCCTTGATTTTCGTAACCGGCGGCGTGGTGTCCTCGCTCGGCAAAGGTATTGCCGCTGCGTCACTGGCCGCCATCCTCGAAGCGCGTGGCCTGAAGGTCACGATGATGAAGCTCGACCCGTACATCAACGTCGACCCGGGCACCATGAGCCCGTTCCAGCACGGTGAGGTCTACGTCACCGACGACGGCGCCGAGACCGATCTCGACCTGGGCCACTACGAGCGCTTCGTGCGTACCCGCCTGAGCCGCAAGAACTCGGTCACCACCGGCCGCATCTACGAGAACGTCATCCGCAAGGAGCGCCGCGGCGACTACCTGGGCGCCACCGTGCAGGTCATCCCGCACATCACCGATGAAATCCGCCGCTGCATCGACGAGGCCACCGAAGGCTACGACGTGGCCCTGGTCGAGATCGGCGGTACCGTGGGTGACATCGAATCGCTGCCGTTCCTGGAAGCGATCCGCCAGGTGCGCACCGAGCGCGGCCCGGAAAAGGCGCTGTTCATGCACCTCACCCTGGTGCCGTACATCGGCGCCGCCGGTGAGCTGAAGACCAAGCCGACCCAGCACTCGGTGAAGGAGCTGCGCTCGATCGGCATCCAGCCGGACGTGCTGCTGTGCCGTTCCGAGCAGGCCGTGCCGGATTCGGAGCGCCGCAAGATCGCCCAGTTCACCAACGTTTCCGAGCGCGCCGTCATCAGCGTGCCGGACGTCGACGTGCTGTACCGCATTCCGTCGGGCCTGCACGCGCAGGGCCTGGACGAGATCGTGGTCAACCAGCTGAAGCTGGCCGACAAGGTCGGCCCGGTCGACCTGTCGATGTGGGAGGACGCGGTCGACGCGACCCTGCATCCGCTGGATGAAGTGACCATTGCCGTGGTCGGCAAGTACGTCGACCACCAGGACGCCTACAAGTCGGTCGGTGAAGCCCTCAAGCACGGCGGCCTGCGCCAGCGCACCAAGGTCAACCTGAAGTGGCTGGAAGCGCAGGACCTGGAAGGCACCGACATGGCCGCGCTGGCTGATGTCGATGGCATCCTGGTGCCGGGCGGCTTCGGTGACCGTGGTTTCGAAGGCAAGGTGCTGACCTCGCAGTTCGCCCGCCAGAACAGCGTGCCGTACTTCGGCATCTGCTACGGCATGCAGGCCGCCGTGGTCGACTACGCGCGCCACGTGCTGGGCCTGGAAAACGCCAACAGCACCGAGAACGACCGCCAGTCGCCGGACCCGGTGATCGGCCTGATCACCGAATGGCGCACCGCCACCGGCGATGTCGAGAAGCGTGACGACAAGAGCGACCTCGGCGGCACCATGCGCCTGGGCCTGCAGGAGCAGCGCCTGAAGCCGGGCACGCTGGCCCGTGAGCTGTATGGCAAGGACGTGGTCTCCGAGCGCCACCGCCACCGCTACGAGTTCAACAACCGCTACCGCACCCAGCTGGAAGATGCCGGCCTGGTGATCTCGGGCAAGTCGATGGACGACACCCTGGTGGAAGTGGTCGAGCTGCCGCGTGACGCGCACCCGTGGTTCCTGGCCTGCCAGGCGCATCCGGAGTTCCTGTCCACGCCTCGCGATGGCCACCCGCTGTTCATCGGTTTCATCCGTGCCGCGCGCGAGCGCAAGGCCGGCGGCGCGCTGCTGGCCGAAGCCCGCGCCTGACTTGTGAAGGGGGGCTTCGGCCCCCATCCTGCATGCTTCAACCCCAGCACGCCGGTCCTGCCGGCGTAGCGGACAACAAGGAAACGCCATGAAACTGTGTGGATTCGAGGTCGGGCTGGACCAGCCCCTGTTCCTGATCGCCGGCCCCTGCGTGATCGAGTCGATGCAGTTGCAGCTCGATACCGCCGGCAAGCTGAAGGAGATCACCGATCGCCTCGGCGTCAACTTCATCTTCA
Source organism: Stenotrophomonas sp. SAU14A_NAIMI4_5 (assembly GCF_003086795.1). NCBI lineage: Bacteria > Pseudomonadati > Pseudomonadota > Gammaproteobacteria > Lysobacterales > Lysobacteraceae > Stenotrophomonas > Stenotrophomonas sp. SAU14A_NAIMI4_5. The sequence goes on from NZ_CP026003.1 coordinate 1,728,248, forward strand.
AGTCGAGCTTCGACAAGGCCAACCGTACTTCGGGCACCGCCTTCCGCGGCCCGGGCATGGAAGAGGGCCTGAAGGTGCTGGCCGAAGTGAAGAAGCAGATCGGCGTGCCGGTGCTGACCGACGTGCACGAATACACCCCGATGGACGAAGTGGCCTCGGTGGTGGACGTGCTGCAGACCCCGGCGTTCCTGGTCCGCCAGACCGATTTCATCCGCAAGGTGTGCGCGGCCGGCAAGCCGGTCAACATCAAGAAGGGCCAGTTCCTGGCACCGTGGGACATGAAGCCGGTCGTCGAGAAGGCCAAGTCCACCGGCAACGAGCAGATCATGGTCTGCGAGCGTGGCGCCAGCTTCGGCTACAACAACCTGGTCAGCGACATGCGTTCGCTGGCGGTGATGCGTGATACCGGCTGCCCGGTGGTGTTCGATGCCACCCATTCGGTGCAGCTGCCGGGCGGGCAGGGCACCAGTTCCGGTGGCCAGCGCGAACACGTGCCGGTGCTGGCACGCGCGGCGGTGGCAGTGGGCATCTCCGGCCTGTTTGCCGAGACCCATCCGGATCCTTCCAAGGCACTGTCCGATGGCCCGAACGCGTGGCCGCTGGACCAGATGGAAGCCCTGCTCGAGACCCTGATGGAGCTCGACGCGGTGACCAAGAAGCACGGTTTCTCGCGCTTTGCGTGAGTCTTGACCCGTGGGCGGCGCTGGAAGCCCAGCGTCGCCGGCGGCATTGGCGCCGCTGGCCGTGGGGCTGGCTGGCGCTGGCGCTGGGCCTGCTCACCTGGGCGGCATTCGGCTACGCCGTGCTGCTGGGCGCTGCCGGCATGCGCATGCCGGGCGATGGTGCGGCCCCGCACTGGCAGGCCATGATGTTCAAGGTTGCCTTCTGCGCGGCTGTCGTGATGTATGCGGCCAGTACCGCAAGCACCGTGCTGGGCTGGCGGCTGCAACGCGCGCGCGTCGCCGCTGCGCTGGCCGCGGTGCTGCTGGTCGTGCCTTCCATCCTGCTGGCATGGACGCTGCTTGCCCAGCTGTGATGTTTCGTCCGTGGCCCCTGCGCCCATTCATGCGGTACCCATTCAGATGACGAGCGTGCTCCCGATGAGCCTGACCTCTTCCGCGCGCGTGTCGCGCCGACCCTGGCCCTGGGGCGCCTGCGCGCTGGGTCTTGCCATGCTCGCCTGGGCCGCCCTGGGGGCAGGGCTCATGGTTTTCCTGTCTGCGATCGGCATGCCGGGCGACGGCAACCACGCGCTGGCCTCGAAGCAGTGGCTCCTGATGCTGGCGATGGCCGTGCTGGCGCTGTCCGCGCTCGGCAGCGGCGTGGCCTCGGTACTGGCCTGGCGCACGCAGCGTGGCCGTGGCATGGCTGCGGTGGCGGCGTTGCTGCTGGCGCTGCTCGGCCTGCTGATCGCGGTGCCGCTGCTGGTGCAGGGGGCCGATCCGGTCGTGGCCGACGACACCATTTGGCAAGCGGCGGGCAGCCGGGGATAATCACGCGGCATTTCACATTTGTCGCATTCCCTCCTCCAGACAGGTAACCGGTCCGCTCATGAGTACGATCCGCAGCATCCACGCCCGTGAAATCCTCGACAGCCGTGGCAACCCCACGCTGGAAGCCGAAGTCATCCTGGAGGACGGTTCGTTCGGTCGCGCCGCGGTTCCCTCCGGCGCCTCGACCGGCACCAAGGAAGCGGTCGAGCTGCGTGACGGCGACAAGACCCGTTACCTGGGCAAGGGCGTGCGCAAGGCCGTTGAGAACGTCAACGGCGCCATCGCCAACGCACTGAAGGACTTCGAAGCCGTCGACCAGGCCGGCCTGGATCGTCGCCTGATCGATCTGGACGGCACCGAGAACAAGGGCCGCCTGGGCGCCAACGCGCTGCTGGCCGTGTCGATGGCCGCCGCACATGCCGCCGCCGCCTCCAGCAAGCAGGCCCTGTGGCAGTACCTGGCCGCCAAGACCGGTGCGACCCCGTCGCTGCCGGTGCCGATGATGAACATCATCAACGGCGGCGCCCACGCCGACAACAACGTCGACTTCCAGGAATTCATGGTGCTGCCGGTGGGCTTCACCTCGTTCTCCGAAGCCCTGCGTGCCGGCACCGAAATCTTCCATTCGCTGAAGTCCGTGCTGAAGAGCCACGGCCTGAGCACCGCCGTGGGCGACGAAGGCGGCTTCGCGCCGGACTTCCGCAGCAACGTCGAAGCGCTGGACACCATCCTCGAAGCCATCGGCAAGGCTGGCTACACCGCCGGTGAAGACGTGCTGCTGGGCCTGGACGTGGCCTCCAGCGAATTCTTCGAGAACGGCAAGTACAACCTGGTGGGCGAGAACAAGCGCCTGACCTCCGAGCAGTTCGTCGACTTCCTCGCCGACTGGGCCGCGCAGTACCCGATCATCACGATCGAAGACGGCCTGGCCGAGAACGACTGGGCCGGCTGGAAGCTGCTGACCGACCGCATCGGCAAGAAGGTGCAGCTGGTGGGCGACGATCTGTTCGTCACCAACCCGAAGATCTTCCAGGAAGGCATCGACTCGGGCACCGCCAACGCGATCCTGATCAAGGTCAACCAGATCGGCACCCTGAGCGAAACCCTGGAAGCGATCGCCATGGCCGACCGTGCCGGCTACGCCGCCGTGGTCTCGCACCGTTCGGGCGAAACCGAAGACACCACCATCGCCGACATCTCGGTGGCCACCACCGCCACCCAGATCAAGACCGGTTCGCTGTGCCGCAGCGATCGCGTGGCCAAGTACAACCAGCTGCTGCGCATCGAGGAAGCCCTCGGCGCCAGCGCGCGTTACGCCGGTCGTGACGCGTTCGTGTCGCTGAAGCGCTGAGCCCATGCGCGACTGGCGCTGGCTGCTGTTGCTGCTGGCCCTGCTGCTGGCATGGCTGCAGTACCGTTTCTGGTTCGGCCCGGGCAATTCGGGTGAAGTGATGATGCTCGAAGCCCAGGTCGCCAACCAGGAACGGGACAATGAAGGTCTGCAGCAGCGCAACGATGCGCTGGCTGCTGAAGTGAAGGACCTCAAGGAAGGCCAGGCCGCCATCGAAGAACGCGCGCGCAGCGAGCTGGGCATGATCAAGCCCGGCGAGAAGTTCTACCGCGTGGTGGAGGATGCGCCGGTTCGTCCGGCGCAGGCTGCACCGGTCGCGGCGCAGGTCGGCGACCACCCGGCGGACGTGCCGTGAGCGCGGCCATCTGGGCGGTCGTCCCGGCTGCCGGTCGCGGCACCCGTTTCGGCGCGCCGCTGCCCAAGCAGTACCTGCAGGCGGGCGGGCAGATCCTGCTCGCCCACACCCTGGGTGCGCTGCTGGCGCACCCGGCGGTGGCCGGGGCGATGGTGGTCATCGGCGAGGACGATGCGGATTGGCCGGGCTGGACCGAGTGGTCAGGCAAGCCGGTGCTGACCTGCATCGGTGGTGCGACCCGCGCCGCCTCGGTGCTGGCCGGTCTGCAGGCCCTGCCGGACAGTGTGCGTGCCGACGAGTTCGTGCTGGTGCACGATGCCGCGCGGCCCAACCTGTCGCTGGCTGACCTCGGTCGCCTGCTGGAAGTGGGGCGTGCCGATCCGGTCGGCGCGATCCTTGCCGCACCCGTGCGCGATACCCTCAAGCGTGCCGGCGACGATGGTGGCATCGATGGCACCGAACCGCGCGAGCGCCTGTGGCGCGCGCTGACCCCGCAGCTGTTCCGTCGCCACCAGCTCATCCGCGCGCTGGCCGCTGCGGCCGCCAGCGGTGTCGACGTCACCGACGATGCCATGGCCATGGAGCGCCAGGGCCAGCGTCCGCTGCTGGTGGAAGGCAGCGAGGACAATTTCAAGGTCACCACGCCGGCCGACCTCGACCGTTTCGAATTCGTACTTTCCCGCCGCGCCGGCTGATCGCCCGCGCGGCCCTGCTGCAAGGGTTGCATCCATGAGCACCGCTCCGTTCCCGCCCGTCCGCATCGGCCAGGGCTACGACGTCCATGCCTTCGGTGAAGGCGACCACATCATGCTCGGCGGCATCCGCGTGGCGCACAGCTGCGGCGTGCTGGCCCACAGCGATGGCGACGTCATCCTGCACGCGCTGTGCGATGCCATGCTCGGCGCCATCGCGCTGGGCGATATCGGCCAGCACTTCCCGCCCAGCGACGACCGCTGGAAGGGCGCCGACAGCAGTGATTTCGTCCGCCATTGCGACAGCCTGCTGCGCGAACGCGGCTGGCGCGTCGGCAACACCGACATCACCGTCATCTGCGAGCGGCCCAAGGTCGGCCCGCATGCGCTGGCCATGCGCGAACGCATCGGCGGCCTGCTGCAGCTGCCGCTGGACGCGGTCAGCGTCAAGGCCACCACCTCGGAGAAGCTCGGCTTCACCGGCCGTGGCGAGGGCATCGCCGCGCAGGCCGTGGTCCTGCTGGTGGCGGCATGATTCCGTTGCCGCTGGCCTTTGGCGCGCCGCTGCTGAACGCGCGCATCCGCACCACGCCGGAGGATTTCCAGGTCGACGAACTGCCGGCCTTCGAAGCCACCGGTGAGGGCGAGCACCTGCTGCTGCACATCCGCAAGCGCGGCGCCAACACGGTGCACGTGGCCAAGGTGCTGGCGAAGTGGGCCGGCCTGCCGGAAATGGGCGTCAGCTACGCCGGCATGAAGGACCGCAACGCGGTCACCACCCAGCGTTTCAGCGTGCACCTGCCCAAGCGCATCGCCCCGGACCTGGCCACGCTGGCCAGCGACGAGATCGAAGTGCTCGAGGCGACCTGGCACAACCGCAAACTGCAGCGCGGTGCGCTGGCCGGCAACCGTTTCAAGCTGGTGCTGCGCGACGTGCAGGGCGATGCCGCGGCCATCGATGAGCGCCTGCAGCAGATCGCCACGCGCGGCCTGCCGAACTGGTTCGGCGAACAGCGTTTCGGTCGCGACGGTGGCAACGTGCCGGCCGCGCTGGCGATGTTCGGTGGCCGGCGCATGCGCCAGGACCAGCGTTCGCTGCTGCTGTCGGCTGCCCGCTCGGCGCTGTTCAATCGCGTGCTGGCCGCGCGCGTGGAGCAGGGCAGCTGGGACCAGCCGCTGGACGGCGAGGTGTGGATGCTCGACGGCAGCCGCAGCGTGTTCGGCCCAGAGCCGTACACCGATGTGCTGGCCGAACGCCTGGCCCGCTTCGACATCCACCCCAGCGCGCCGCTGTGGGGCGAGGGCGAGCTGCGCAGCACCGACACCGCCCGCGCGCTGGAACTGGCCGCGCTGGACGATGAGGAATCGCAGGCCCTGCGTACCGGCCTGGAGGGCGCGCGCCTCAAACAGGAGCGCCGCGCGCTGCGCCTGCGTCCGGCCCTGCTGCAGCACCAGTGGTTGGCGGCTGACGTGCTGGAGCTGTCGTTCGCCCTGCCGCCGGGCTGCTACGCCACGGCCGTGCTGCACGAGCTCGGCCCCGTCGAAGACGCCTCGCAGGCCTGACGGGCGGGTGGGGTGGGGGTATCCACGCATGGCGTGGATCTACTGCGGCATCGCATGGATCCACGCGGTGGGTGGTAGATCCACGCCATGCGTGGATGAGGGACGCCGCGAGGAATCGTAGATCCACGCCATGCGTGGATGAGGGCCGCCGGGTCGTAGATCCACGCCATGCGTGGATGAGGGCCGCGGGGTCGTAGATCCACGCCATGCGTGGATGAGGCGATCAGCGCCGTGCCAGCAGCACCAGCACTGCGCCAGTGCCGCCCTGGCCGGTCGGTGCCGAGTGGAACGCGAGCACGTCGTTGCGCAGCCGCAGCAGGCGGTCGACCAGGTTCTTCAACACCGGCGCGCCGCCATCGGACTGCAGGCCCTTGCCGTGGATGATGCGCACGCAGCCGTACTCGTGCGCGTGCGCTTCCAGCAGGAACTGGCGCAGCAGCGTTTCGGCCTGCGCGGCGGTGGCGCCGTGCAGGTCCAGCTCGTCCTGTACCGAATACTGGCCGCGCTTCAGGCGCTGGAACATCCGCGGCGGCAGGTTGTCGCGGCGGTAGCTGGCGGTGTCGCCGGCTTCCAGCGGGCTGCTGTCGCGCAGCAGGCGGGCGAACTCGCCCGCGGCCTCGGCTTCGTCGCGTTCGGCCATGCGTGCGCGTGGCTTCGGTTTCGGCGCGGACGGTGCCGGCTCGACCTCCTTGCGCAGCGGCTTCACTTCGCCGATGGCCGAGCGGAACAGGGCGGCCGGATCTTCATCTTCAGGGTGCGACATGCGCACAGGGTAAACCGCCCGCGCGGGTCTGCCTATGTCGATTCGATGACGCGCATCACCACTGGCAGGGTAGGACCGGCGGCCCGCTTGCGGCACAATACCCGACGCACTTGCGCGATCGCCGGTTCCCGAGAGGGGCGCGGCCGGTCCCGCCCACGCGACAAGGTGACGGAATCGAATTCTTGGAAAATCAAGCGGTTAAATCGAAGATGCGCATCCTGGTCAGTAACGATGATGGCGTCGACGCCGCAGGCATCCGGATGCTTGCCGCCGTGCTGCGCGAGGCCGGCCATGAAGTGACGGTGGTCGCACCCGACCGCGATCGTTCCGGTGCCAGCAATTCGTTGACGCTGGACCTGCCGATCCGGCTCAAGCGCATCGACCACTACACCGTCTCGGTGGCCGGTACCCCGACCGACTGCGTGCACCTGGCGCTGACCGGCCTGCTCGAATTCGAACCTGACATTGTCGTTTCCGGCATCAACAACGCCGCCAACCTTGGCGATGACGTCATCTACTCGGGCACCGTCTCGGCGGCGATGGAAGGTCGCTTCCTCGGCCTGCCGGCGGTGGCCGTGTCGCTGGTCACCCGCAACCACGACCCGAAGCACTTCGAGACCGCCGCGCGTGCCGCGGTGGAGATCGTCGCCCGGCTGAAGGCCGATCCGCTGCCGGCCGACACCATCCTCAACGTCAACGTGCCCGACCTGCCGTGGAATGAGGTCAAGGGCTTCGAAGTGACCCGCCTGGGCAACCGCCATCGCGCCGAAGGCTGCATCGCGCAGAAGGACCCGCGCGGCAACGAGGTGTACTGGATCGGCCCGGCCGGCCGCGAGCAGGATTCCGGCCCCGGCACCGATTTCCATGCGGTGCGCACCGGCCATATCTCGATCACCCCGATCCAGGTCGACCTGACCCGCTACCAGGCACTGGAGAAGGTGGCCAGCTGGGTCGGCGGCCTCAGCGCCGCGCTGGACCAGCCGGCATGAGCCCGCGCCTGCGCCTGCAACCGGAAGCGGTCGGCATCGGCATGACTTCGCAGCGCGTGCGCGACCGCCTGGTCGACCGCCTGCGCGAAGCCGGCATCGTCGACGAGTCCACGCTGAACGCGATCCGGGTGGTGCCGCGCCATCTGTTCATCGACGAGGCGCTGGCCTCGCGCGCCTACGAAGACACCGCGCTGCCGATCGGCCATGGCCAGACCATCTCGCAGCCGTGGGTGGTGGCGCGGATGACCGAAGCGGTGCTGCAGGTCGCGCCGAAGAAGGTGCTGGAAGTGGGCACCGGTTCGGGCTACCAGGCCGCCGTGCTCGGCGCCGTGGGCCTGGAGGTCTACACCGTCGAGCGCATCGGCGATCTGCTGCGCCAGGCGCGCAAGCGCTTCCGCGCGCTGGGCATGAACATCCGCACCAAGCATGACGACGGCCGGGTCGGCTGGGCCGAACACGGTCCCTTCGATGCGGTGGTGGTCACTGCCGCGGCACCGGCCCTGGTCGATGCCCTGGTCGAGCAGCTGGCGGTCGGTGGGCGCCTGGTGGCGCCGGTCGGTGGGCCGGGCGGGCAGTCGCTGGTGCAGCTGGACCGCAGGGAAGACGGCAGCATCGAACAACGCGTGCTGGCACCGGTCACGTTCGTGCCGCTGCTGTCTGGCATGCTCGATTGAATCCACGGAGCAGGGTTGCATGAAGATTTTCGGGCCGCTGTACGAGCGGGCGATGAAGTGGGCGGCGCACGAACGCGCGCCGACCTACCTGACGGTATTGAGTTTCTTCGAAGCCATCATCTTCCCGGTCATGCCGGAAGTGATGCTGGCGCCGATGTGCGTGGCCCAGCCCAAGCGCGGCTGGTGGTTCGCCACGCTCAGCCTTGCCGGCTCCATGGTCGGCGCGGTGGTCGGCTACGCGCTGGGTCATTTCGCGTTCGAAGCGATCAAGCCGCTGTTCGAGGCGCTGGGCATGCTGCCGGCCATCGAGCAGGGCATCGCCACGGTGCAGGCCAAGATGGCCGAGTCGCCGTGGGCGGTGTTCACCTTCCTGGTGCTGGGCGGCTTCATGCCCATCCCGATGAAGGTCTTCACGTGGGCTTCGGGTATCGTCGGCGTGCCGATGCCACAGTACCTGCTGAGCATGTTGATCGGCCGCGGCAAGCGCGTGTACGTGCTGGCTGCGGTCATCCGCATCGGCGGTGCGCGTGCCGAAGCGGCGCTGCGTCGCTGGATTGAACCGCTGGGCTGGATCGCCACCGTACTGGTGGTGGGGCTGGTTGCCTGGCTTGTATGGAGGTCGAAGTTCGCATGAGTGCAGATCGTCTGAGCAAGGGAGTGCGCGTCGGCGCGCTGGCGTTGCTGGTATCCACCCTGGCCGCCTGTGGCACCGCCACCGTCGTCCGCCCCGGCGGCAGCAGCGGTGGCAGCACTGTCAGCACGCCGAAGGCCTCGGTGCCCAAGCCCGGGCAGACCGTGGTCGTGCGCAAGGGCGACACGATCTATGCGCTGGCCCGCATCCATGACATCACTCCGGCCGACCTGATCGCCTGGAACCGCCTGGACAACCCGTCGCAGATCTATCCGGGCCAGGTCATCCGCCTGTACCCGGCCGGTGCCACCGGCGGTCGCGCGCCGACCACGGTGGTGACCCCGCCGCGCGGCAGCGCAGGCACGACCACCCCGGCGCCTGCGCCGGTGGCGACGGCCCCGGTAGGGCCGGTGAAGAGCAACATCGACTGGCGCTGGCCGGCCGATGGCGCGATCGTCGGCCGCTACGTGGCCGGTGACGCGACCAAGCAGGGCGTGGACATCGCCGGCACCAGCGGCGCCGCCGTGCGCGCCACCGCCAACGGCGTGGTGGTGTATTCCGGTGCCGGCCTGGTCGGCTACGGTGAGCTGATCATCATCAAGCACAGCGACCAGTGGCTGTCGGCCTATGGCCACAACCGCAAGCGCCTGGTCAACGAAGGCCAGAACGTCAAGGCGGGCGAGCAGATCGCCGAGATGGGCCGCACCGGTGCGAACCGCGACATGCTGCACTTCGAGATTCGCTACAACGGCAAGCCGGTCGACCCGCAGCAATACCTGCCGGCACGTTGATGAGGTAGCGCCGGGCCATGCCCGGCGGCTTCACCTGTAGAGCCGAGCCCATGCCCGGCTGCTCTTCGCGTGCAAACGAAAACGCCCAAGCATCAGCTCGGGCGCTGCAGACAGCCTGCAATCCAGGGTAGCGCCGGGCCATGCCCGGCGGCTCCTGCGTCAACCTTCCAGAATGAAGGCGGCGGCGACCTTGCGGCCTTCGCCGGCAAGGATGTTGAACGTGCGCGCGGCGGCCGGGTTGTTCATCACTTCCAGGCCGATGCCACGCGACAGGCAGGCGGCCATCACCGCGGCCGGCGGAAACACCTGGCGGTCGCCGGTGCCCAGGACGATCAGCGCCGGATTCAGCGCAAGAATCGCTTCGATGTCGGCCAGCTGCAGGTCCGCGGCCTGGCGCACCGGCCACTGCGCGACCAGCTGGTCGGGGGTCAGGAAGAAGCTCTGCCCCAGTACCTGGTCGTTGACCTTGGCCGAGCGGCCGTCGGCAGCGCGCAGGCTGTAGGCGTAATCGGGCGGTTCGTGGTTCAGCTGCATGGGGGCAGGGCGATCAGCCGCGCGGCAGCACGATCTGGCGCTGTTCCTTGCTCGGGCGGTACAGCACGGCAACGTGGCCGATGCGCTGCACCAGCGCCGCCTCGGTGGCTTCGACGATCTCGGCGATCATCGCGTCACGGGCGTCGCGGTCCTCGGCGGCAACCTTCACCTTGACCAGTTCGTGGCGCTCCAGGACTTCGTTCAGCTCGGCGATGAAGGCCGGCGTGATGCCCTTGCCGCCGGTCTGCAGCAGGGCCTTGAGGTCGTGGGCGTGGCCGCGCAGGAAACGGGTCTGGGAGGCGGTCAGTGCGATGGACATGCAGGAAAAGGGGGTTGAATGGGACGATCAGGGTATCATGACGACCCCATCAGCCCCTATTTCCAATGGCCACCCGTAGCAAAAGCAGCCAGCGCTGGCTCAAGGAACACTTCTCCGACCCCTTCGTGAAGAAGGCGCAGGCCGAAGGCATGCGCTCGCGCGCGGCCTACAAGCTCGAGGAGCTCCTCGAACGTGACCGCCTGCTGAAGCCGCACATGGTGGTCGTCGACCTCGGCGCGGCCCCGGGCGGCTGGTCTCAGCAGGTCCGTAGACAGATTGGCGACACCGGCCGCGTGCTCGCGCTGGACATCCTGGACATGCCGCCGCTGGCCGGCGTGGAGTTCCTTCACGGTGACTTCAGGGAAGAAACCGTCCTATCGCAGTTTGAAGCCATGCTCGGGGATCAGCCGGTAGACCTTGTGCTGTCGGACATGGCCCCCAATAAGAGTGGGGTGGGTGCGGTCGACCAGCCGCGGATGATGCACCTGGCCGAGCTTGCGCTGGACTTCGCCGACAACCACCTCAAGACCGGTGGGGCGTTCCTGATCAAGCTGTTCCAGGGTGAAGGCTTTGACGACTACGTGCGCGAGATGCGCCGCCGGTACGACAAGGTCTCCATCCGCAAGCCGGAAGCATCGCGCAAGCGCTCGCCCGAGGTGTATGCCTTGGGACAGGGAAAACGCGCCCACATGAAGTAAGCTCGCCGAGTACGCTCGACCCCAACGCAAGACCCGCACTAAGAGGAACGCCGGAGCCAATGAGGATGAACGACTTGACCAAGAACCTCCTGCTATGGGTGGTCGTCGCCGTCGTGCTGATGGTGGTCTTCCAGAGCTTCTCGCCCAAGTCCTCCGGGGCCGGGGCGCAGGGCGCGACGTATTCGCAGTTCCTGGACCAGGTGGACAGCGGCAACGTGCAGAAGGTCACCTTCGGTGGCGATTCGCGCGGCCTGACCAACCAGCTCACCTACACCACCCGTGGCGGCCAGACGGCCACCATCGCCGCGCCGGCTGATCGCGACCTGATAAACGTGCTGCGCACCAAGAACGTGGACATCGTGCAGGAAGAGCCGTCCAGCGGCATTTCCTTCGCGGCCATCCTGATGAACTTCCTGCCGGTCATCCTGATCATCGGCTTCTGGCTGTTCATCATGCGCCAGATGCAGGGCGGTGGCGGCGGTGCCAAGGGCGCGATGTCCTTCGGCAAGTCGCGCGCCAAGCTGCAGGGCGAGGACCAGATCAAGGTCACCTTCGCCGATGTCGCCGGCTGCGACGAGGCCAAGGAAGAAGTGGGCGAACTGGTCGACTTCCTGCGCGACCCGTCCAAGTTCACCAAGCTGGGCGGCAAGATCCCGCGCGGCGTGCTGATGGTGGGCCCGCCGGGTACCGGCAAGACGCTGCTGGCCAAGGCCATCGCCGGCGAAGCCAAGGTGCCGTTCTTCTCGATCTCCGGTTCGGACTTCGTGGAAATGTTCGTCGGCGTCGGCGCCAGCCGCGTCCGCGACATGTTCGAGCAGGCCAAGAAGCACGCGCCGTGCATCATCTTCATCGACGAAATCGACGCCGTCGGTCGCCACCGTGGTGCCGGCCTGGGCGGCGGTCATGACGAGCGCGAGCAGACCCTGAACCAGCTGCTGGTCGAAATGGACGGCTTCGAGGGTGGTGAGGGCGTGATCGTCATCGCCGCGACCAACCGTCCGGACGTGCTGGACCCGGCGCTGCTGCGCCCGGGCCGTTTCGACCGCCAGGTCGTGGTCGGCCTGCCGGACGTGAAGGGCCGCGAGCACATCCTGAAGGTGCACATGCGCAAGCTGCCGCTGGCCGACGACGTCGAGCCGATGGTGATCGCGCGTGGTACCCCGGGCTTCTCCGGTGCAGACCTGGCCAACCTCTGCAACGAGGCCGCCCTGTTCGCCGCACGTGGCAACGAGAAGGAAGTCCGCATGGACCACTTCGACCGTGCCCGCGACAAGATCCTGATGGGTGCCGAGCGCCGCTCGATGGCCATGAGCGAGGAAGAGAAGACCCTGACCGCCTACCACGAGGCAGGCCACGCCATCGTCGGCCGCCTGGTGCCCGAGCATGATCCGGTCTACAAGGTCACGATCATTCCGCGCGGTCGTGCGCTGGGTGTGACCATGTACCTGCCGGAAGGCGACAAGTACTCGATGAACCGCGTGGCGATCAAGTCGCAGCTGTGCTCGCTGTACGGCGGTCGTGTGGCCGAAGAGCTGATCTTCGGCGCCGACAAGGTCACCACCGGTGCGTCCAACGACATCGAGCGCGCCACCAAGATGGCCCGCAACATGGTCACCAAGTGGGGTCTGTCGGATCAGCTCGGCCCGATCGCCTATGGCGAAGAGGATGACGAGGTGTTCCTGGGCCGTTCGGTCACCCAGCACAAGAGCGTGTCCAACGACACCGCGCGCCGCATCGACGAGGAAGTGCGCAACATCCTCGACGAGGCCTACGCACGCACCACCGAGCTGATGACGGCCAACCTGGACAAGCTGCACGCGATGTCGCAGCTGCTGCTGCAGTACGAGACCATCGACGCGCCGCAGATCGACGCCATCATGGAAGGCCGCGATCCGCCGCCGCCGGCGGGCTGGAACAAGTCCAACAAGGACGGTGGTGGCAACGACAAGGGCGGCGATGCTCGTCCGCTGCCGCCGATCGCCGGCCCGGCCGAGTCGCACTGACGGCCCGCCATTGCTGATCGCAGACGAGGCCGGGGAAACCCGGCCTCGTTGTTTCCGGGCCGCGAGGCCCGATTGAATTCACCGCCTTACGCTGGAGCCTGCATGTCCGTTCCCCCGCCGCAACCGATCTCCCATACCGTTGAAATGGTCATCGCGACCATCGTCGGTGTCGCCGTGGGCCTGAGCGTGGACAACCTGCTGCTGGGCTGCGGTGTCGGCATCGCTGTCGGCATCCTGCTGAGCATCATCAAGACGCTGTACGTGGACCGGAAGCGCCGCCGGCAGCGTTGAGGGTTTTCTCTTGGCAGGGCTGCGCCCTGCAGAAGCAACGTCAACGTCAACGTCAGAAGCCTGCATTCCGTGGGATGGCGGGGCGGTGTGGGTGGGCAGGACACGCCGTAAACCCATCCATGGGGGCTCGATGGCGCCATCCATGGCGCCAACGGTCCTGCCCACCCACACCGCCCCACCTCTGACTGATCCCCGCGGCTGTTGGAACCTGCTGTTGGTGGGTGCCGACCGTTGGTCGGCACATCTGTCGGATATCGAATGAATTCATCCACGCATGGCGTGGATCTACTGGGACGCGCGGCTGTTGGTAGGTGTCGACCTTGGTCGACACATCTGTCAGATATCGAAATCCATCTGGGATCAGAGCCCGTTGCGCAGCAACGGGATCCGACCCCGTGCCCCGACAGATCGCGGAAGTCTGTCGAAGGCGGGGTGGGTCCGGTTGAGGGGGCGTGAGCCGCATGGATGCGGCGACCGAGCTTACATGGACGTACTTGCAGCGTCCCCCGCAACCGGACCCACCTCGCCAACCCACGGATAGCCCGCCGTTGCTGTTGCTTCGGCTTTTGACGTTGACGTTGAAGTTGCCTCTGCGGGTGCAGGGCGCAGCCCTGCCGCACTAAACTAGCCGCCGTTGCCCGCAGGATTGCCCATGTTCGATATCTCCCCCCAGCTCGACTGCGCCGGCCGCATCCTGCGCCTGGACCGTGCCCGGGTCATGGGCATCGTCAACGTCACCCCGGATTCGTTCTCCGATGGTGGCGCCCACGACAGCACCGACGCCGCCGTGGCCCATGGCCTGAAGCTGGTGGAGGAGGGCGCCGACCTGCTCGATATCGGCGGCGAGTCGACCCGCCCGGGTGCCGCGCCGGTGTCGGTGGAAGAAGAACTGCAGCGCGTGCTGCCGGTGATCGAACAGCTTGCTGCGCGCACCACCGTGCCGATCAGCATCGACACCTTCAAGCCGGAGGTGATGCGCGCGTCCGTGGCGTCCGGCGCTGGCATGATCAACGACATCTTCGGCCTGCGTCAGGAAGGCGCGCTGGAGGCGGCCGCCGATACCGGGGTGCCGGTGGTGCTGATGCACATGCAGGGCGAGCCCGGCCACATGCAGGCCGACCCTCATTACGACGACGTGGTCGCCGAGGTCCACGGTTTCCTCGTGCAGCGCCTGTTTGCTGCCGAAATGGCCTGCATCGCCAAAAAGAATCTGCTGATCGACCTGGGCTTCGGCTTCGGCAAGACCACCGCGCACAACATGACCCTGCTGGCCCGTTCCGAGCGCTTCCTCGAGCTGGGCGTGCCGATGCTGGCCGGCCTGTCGCGCAAGCGCAGCCTGGGCGAGCTGACCGGCCGCGAGGTGGCGACCGAGCGCGTGGCCGCGTCGGTGGCGGCGCACCTGATCGCCGTGCAGCGCGGCGCCCGCATCGTGCGCGTGCATGACGTGGCCGCCACGGTCGATGCCCTGAAGATCTGGGAGGCCGTGGACGCGGTGCCCGCACCCCGCGTCGATGCTGCCCCGTCGATCCGCTGGCCGGACGAAGACTGATGGCTGTCGACCAGCGTCCGCTGGCGATCGCGGTGATGGGCCCGACCGCCAGTGGCAAGACCGCCACGGCGATCCGCCTGGCCCAGGAGTTGGACGGCGAGATCGTCAGCGTCGATTCGGCGCTGGTTTACCGTGGCCTGGACATCGGTTCGGCCAAGCCCGACGCCGCCGAGCGTGCGCAGGCACCGCATCACCTGCTGGATCTGCGCGATCCCTGGCAGACCTATTCGGCGGCCGAGTTCGCCGCTGATGCCGGCCGCGTGGTGGCCGACATCGTCGCCCGCGGCAAGACCCCGATCCTGGCTGGCGGCACCGGGCTGTATTTCCGTGCCCTGCTGCAGGGACTCTCGCCGATGCCCGAGGCCGACCCGGCAATGCGCGAGATGCTCAGTGCCGAGGCCGCCGAACGCGGTTGGGCCGCCCTGCATGCCGAGCTGGCGCAGGTCGACCCGGCCGCCGCTGCCCGCATCCACGCCACCGACCCGCAGCGCATCCAGCGGGCGCTGGAGGTCTACCGGCTGACCGGCACCCCGATCACTGAATGGCAGCGCCGCCCCGGCGTGGCGCCGTTGCCGGTGCGGACCCTGAAACTGATCCTGGCCCCGCGCGACCGGGCCGTGCTGCACCAGCGCATCGAGGCCCGCTTCGACGCCATGCTGGGGCAGGGCTTTCTGGACGAGGTGCGCGCCCTGCGGGCCCTGTCGCAGATGGCGGCCGTGCCCGCGCCGCTGGACCTGCCGGCGGTGCGCGCGGTCGGCTACCGCCAGGCCTGGGAATTCCTCGACGGGCAGGGCGACGCCGCCCGCTTCCGTGACAAGGCCATTTTCGCCACCCGGCAGCTGGCCAAGCGCCAGCTGACCTGGCTGCGTGGCGAGCTTGATGCCCGCTGGTTCGATCCCCATATCGACCACGAGCGCCTGTCCGGCGCGGTGTCGACCTTCGTCGCACGCTGAACCGCCGCCGGCCGTGTACCATCATGGGTCGGCGGGCGGCTCGGGGGGCCGGGCATCCGCCGGCAACCCAATAAGAACAATAATCAGGAGTTAGCAATGTCCAAGGGGCAATCGCTGCAGGATCCTTTCTTGAACGCACTGCGGCGCGAACGCGTGCCGGTTTCGGTGTACCTGGTCAACGGCATCAAGCTGCAGGGCACGATCGAATCGTTCGATCAGTTCGTGGTCCTGCTGCGCAACACCGTCAGCCAGATGGTCTACAAGCACGCCATTTCCACCGTGGTGCCGGCGCGTAACGTGAAGGTCGGGCCGGGTGGTGGCTACGTGCAGTCAGGTGAAACTGATGGACAGGCGGGTGATGAAGCAGACGAGTAATTCCGGAGCGGTGAATGTTTGACCGCTCGAAAAAGGGCGAAAACGCCCTGTTGATCCAGCCCCATTTCGGCAAGCTGGAAGAAGACGTGCTGGAAGAGTTCGGTGATCTGGCCCGCTCGGCAGGGGCCAGCATCGCCGCCACCATCACCGCGCGCCTGGACCGTCCCAACCCGTCGACCCTGATCGGCAGCGGCAAGCTGGACGAGATCAAGGCTGCGGCTGACGCAACCGGCGCGGACCTGATCCTGGTCAACCATTCGCTGAGCCCGGGCCAGGAACGCAACCTGGAACGGTTCCTGGAGCGCCGGGTGATCGACCGTACCGGCCTGATCCTGGACATCTTCGCCCAGCGTGCGCACAGCCACGAAGGCAAGCTGCAGGTCGAGCTGGCGCAGCTGCGCCACCTGGCCACGCGGCTGGTGCGCGGCTGGACCCACCTTGAGCGTCAGCGCGGCGGTTCGATCGGCCTGCGCGGCCCGGGTGAAACCCAGCTGGAAACCGACCGCCGCCTGCTGCAGAAGCGGGTGGAGCAGCTGCAGAAGCGGCTGGAAAAGGTTGAAACGCAGCGCACCCAGATGCGCCGCGCACGCCTGCGCAGCGAGCTGCCGCGCGTGGCCCTGGTTGGCTATACCAATGCCGGCAAGTCGACCCTGTTCAATGCGCTGACCGGTGCCGAGGCTTACGCCGCCGACCAGCTGTTCGCCACCCTGGACCCGACGGTGCGCCGCATCGCCGTGCCCGGCGGCAGCGTGGTGCTGGCCGATACCGTGGGCTTCGTGCGCGATCTGCCGCATGACCTGGTCGCCGCGTTCCGCTCGACCCTGTCCGAAGCGCGCGAGGCCGATTTCCTGCTGCACCTGGTCGACGCCGCCGATCCGCACCGCGAGGAGCGCATCGCCCAGGTCGACGAGGTCCTGACCGCCGTCGGTGCCGGTGACCTGCCGCAGCTGCTGGTGTTCAACAAGATCGACCGCATCGAGGGTGCCGAAGTGCGCCACGACGGCCAGGACGGTATCCCTGATCCCTCGCGCCGCGAGCGGGTCTGGATCTCGGCCCGTGACGGCGAAGGTCTGGAACTGCTGCAGAGCGTGCTGGGCAAGCGCCTGGGCCTGCAGCACGTCAGCGGCGAACTGCGTCTGCCGCCCAGCGCCGGCCGCCTGCGCGCGCGCCTGCACCAGCTGGAAGTGATCCGCAGCGAAGCGGCCGACGAAGACGGCTGGCTGCTGCAGGTCGACATCCCGATCGCCGAAGCCGAGAAGCTGGCCGCCAGCCCCGACGGCGGCCCGATCCGCGCCCTGCTGCCGGAAAAATTGCCGGAGTGGTAAACCACGACGGGTGGGGTCAGAGCTCTTTGCTGCGCAAAGGGATCTGACCCCGTGCCGACCAACGGTCGGCACCCACCATCAGCAGCAGGTTCCGACAGATCGCGGGAAACTGTCGAAGGCGGGGTGGGTCCGGTTGAGGGGGTGTGAGCGGCATGGATGCCGCGACCAAGCCCCCATGGACGGGTTTACGGCGTCCCCCTCGACCGGACCCACCCCGCCATCCCTCGGAATGCAGGCTTTTGCTTCTGAAGGTGCCGGCCAGCGGCCGGCACTACCGCTTTTGCGGGTGCAGGGCTGCAAGCCCTGCTGGAACACTCCATATCGCACTCCCGGCCGATTACCGCACTCCAGCCGCCCGATAGTGCACACCCCCTCACGCCCGCCGGGCGGATGATCCGAAGGTCTGCCCCCACGGCACCCCGGAGTCCCTTCCATGTCCCACGTCAGCCCCGACGCACTCCCCCAGTACACCGCGGCGGAGAAACGCCACCGCGTGTTCGCCATCATGTCGGCCTCGTCCGGCAACCTGGTGGAATGGTTCGACTTCTACGTCTACGCCTTCTGCGCCATCTACTTCGCCGGCGCGTTCTTCCCCGCCTCCAACCCGACCGTGCAGCTGCTCAACACGGCAGGCGTGTTCGCCGCCGGCTTCCTGATGCGGCCCATCGGCGGCTGGCTGTTCGGCCGCATCGCTGATCGCCTTGGTCGCAAGAAATCGCTGCTGATCTCGGTCAGCATGATGTGCGGTGGCTCGCTGATGGTCGCCTGCCTGCCGACCTACGCCACCATCGGCGCGATGGCCCCGGTCCTGCTGCTGGTCGCCCGGCTCATCCAGGGCCTGTCGGTCGGCGGCGAGTACGGCACCACCGCCACCTACATGAGCGAGGTCGCCCTGCGTGGCCAGCGCGGCTTCTTCTCGTCTTTCCAGTACGTCACCCTCATCGGTGGCCAGCTGCTGGCGGTGCTGGTCATCGTCATCATGGAAGCGCTGCTGAGCGAGGCGGAAATCCGCGCTTGGGGCTGGCGCATCCCGTTCGTGCTCGGCGCCGTCGCCGCCGTGGTCGCGCTGCTGCTGCGCCGTACCCTGCATGAAACGCAGAGCGAGGCCGACCGCGATGACAAGGACGCCGGCAGCCTGTCCGCGCTGTTCCGTGACCACAAGGCCGCCTTCTTCACCGTGCTCGGCTATACCGCCGGCGGCTCGCTGATCTTCTACACCTTCACCACCTACATGCAGAAGTTCCTGGTCAACACGGTGCACCTGCCGATCAAGACCGCCAGCTACGTGATGACCGGCGCGCTGTTCCTCTACATGTGCATGCAGCCGCTGTTCGGCATGCTGTCCGACCGCATCGGCCGCCGCACCAGCATGATGCTGTTCGGTGCGCTGGGCGCGCTCACCACCGTGCCGATCCTGATCACCCTGCAGCACGTCAGCAGCCCGTGGGCAGCGTTCGGCTTGATCGTGCTGGCGCTGGCCATCGTCAGCTTCTACACCTCCATCTCCGGCATCGTGAAGGCGGAGATGTTCCCGCCGCAGGTGCGCGCGCTCGGCGTCGGCCTGGCGTACGCCATCGGCAACGCGATCTTCGGCGGCAGCGCCGAGTACGCCGCGCTGGGCCTGAAGAGCCTGGGCCATGAGCAGCTGTTCTTCTGGTACGTCACGGTGATGATGGTGGTGGCCTTCCTGGTCAGCCTGCGCCTGCCGCGCCAGGCCCGTTACCTGCACCATGACCACTGAGGGGAAGGGGAGGACAGCGCTGCCGATCTGCGGTACAAGATGACCGTTGCTACCTCGATCCATGCCGATGTCCTTCCCCTCCGACGCCGATCTCCATGCCCAGGCCGCCGCGCTTGGGCAGCGCCTGCAGCAGGCCGCGCTGCAACTGGTCACCGCCGAAAGCTGCAGCGGTGGCTGGATCGCCAAGTGCATGACCGATATCGCCGGCTCCTCGGCGTTCTTCGACTGCGGCATGGTGGTCTACAGCTATGAAGCCAAGCAGCGCCTGCTGGGCGTGCGCGCGCAGACCCTGGAACAGTTCGGCGCGGTCAGCCGCGAGGCCGTGCTGGAAATGGTGTCCGGCGCGCTGATCAATTCCGGTGCAGGGATCGCGGTGGCGGTGACCGGCATCGCCGGGCCCGGCGGCGGCAGCCCGGACAAGCCGGTGGGCAGCGTCTGGATCGGCTGGAAGCGCCGCGGCGGCTATGCCCGCGCCGAGCTGTTCCAGTTCGACGGCGACCGCGAAGCCATACGGCGGCAGACCGTGGCAGCGGCATTGCACGGCATCGACGCCCAGCTGTGACATGCTGGCCCGGTATGGAACCGGAGTAGGCATCGATGTGGGAGACGCTGGGTACCGTCCGTGACCTGGGCCGGCTGCAGGAAATCGCGGCCGTCCTGATCCGATACGGCTTCGGCGACGTGGTCCGGCGCATCGGCCTGGCCACCGTGCTTGAGCGCGCGGGCCGCCTGCTGCACTGGAACGAGGAAAGCCAGCAGATGCTGCGCATGACCGCACCGGTGCGCGTGCGCAGTGCCCTGCAGGATCTCGGCCCGACCTTCGTCAAGCTGGGCCAGGTGCTGGCCACCCGCGTCGACCTGCTGCCGCCGGAATGGATTTCCGAGCTGTCCGAACTGCAGAACGCGGTACCGGCGCTGCCGTACGCGGCCATCCGCGAGCAGCTGGAATCCGACCTGGGCGCGTCGCCGTCGCAGGTGTTCGCCTTCCTCGATGAAACCCCGATGGCCGCCGCCTCGCTGGCCCAGGCCCATCGCGCGCGCCTGCATGACGGCCGCGAGGTGGTGCTGAAGGTGCGCCGCCCCGGCATCCGCGACGTGGTGGAGGCCGACCTGCGCCTGCTCGCGCGGCTGGCCGAGATCGTCGAGGCGCGGCTGCCGGACCTGCGCCGCTACCGCCCGGCCGAAGTGGTCCAGCAGTTCACCGTGTCGCTGCGCCGCGAGCTGGATTTCGCCGCCGAATGCCGCAACGCCGAGCGCATCAGCCGTAATTTCCAGGGCCGCGACGACATCCTGATTCCCGAAGTGCACTGGCAGTGGACCTGCGAGAGCCTGAACGTCCAGGATTTCGTCGACGGCATTCCCGGTCGCGATCTGGCCGGCGTGGATGCGGCGGGGCTGGACCGCCGTGAGCTGGCCCGGCGCGGTGCCGACATCGTGCTGAAGATGGTGCTGGAGGACGGCAGCTTCCACGCCGATCCGCACCCCGGCAACATCATCTACCTGCGCGACGGCCGCATCGGCGTGATCGATTTCGGCATGGTCGGTGCGCTGTCCGAAGTGCGCCGCTTCCAGGTCGCACAGCTGCTGCATGGCCTGGTCGAACAGGACCCGCAGGGCGTGGCCGACGTCCTGCTGGACTGGGCCGGTGGCGTGGAAGTCGATGAGAACCGGCTGCAGCACGACATCAGCCAGTTCGTCGACCAGTACCGTGGCGTGCCGCTGAAGGACCTGCGCATCGGCCTGATGCTGGGCGACATCACCCAGCTGCTGCGCAGCTACAGCCTGACCTTGCCGGCCGACCTAGCGCTGATGATCAAGGCGTTCCTGACCCTGGAGGGCATGGGCCGCCAGCTCGACCCGGATTTCGACATGGCCAGCGCCGCGCGCCCGTTCCTGGAGCGGGTGGTGCTGCAGCGCTACGCACCGCGTGCGCTGCTCAAGCGCGGCCGGCGCAGCCTGCTGGGCATGATCGACTTCGCAGGCGAACTGCCGCGCGACCTGCGCAAACTGGTCCAGGCCGCGCGCCGCGGACGCCTGCAGCTGAAGGTGGAAACCAGCGCGCTGCAGGGCTTCGGCGACCAGGTGAACCGCGCCGCCAACCGCCTGGTGATGGGCATTGTCACCGCCGCGCTGATCATCGGCTCGTCCATCGTCATGCACAGCGTCGGCGGCATCTCCAGCCGCTGGCTGCTGGCGCTGGGCGTCTGCGGCTTCGTCGGCGCCGGCTTCTGCGGCGTGTGGATCCTGTTTTCCATATGGAGAAGCGGTAAGCACGCGTAACGTGCTTACCGCAGCGGTTCCCACCGGGAACCGCGGAATCGCTGCGCGATTCCTGTAGAGCCGACCGCTGGTCGGCTGCTCTTTCCTCTGCGCTCGCGCATCCCCCATCTGCCGAGCATCGGCTCGGCACTACAGAACCCGCCCCAGGCACTTGCACACCCATCAGTTAGTAGTAATACTACTAACCATGGACCTGACCGACACCCAGCAGGCGATCCTGCAGTTGATCGCCGAGCGTATCGAGAGCGAAGGCGCACCGCCGTCGCAGACTGAAATCGCCCGCGCCTTCGGCTTCAAGGGCGTGCGCGCGGCCCAGTACCACCTGGAGGCCCTCGAGCAGGCCGGTGCGATCCGTCGCATCCCCGGCCAGGCCCGCGGCATCCGCCTGGTGCAGGCGCCGCCGATCGAGAAGCTGGCCGAGCCGGGCCTGCCCGACAGCGTCCTGCGCCTGCCGGTGCTGGGCCGTGTCGCCGCCGGCCTGCCGATCGGCGCCGACATCGGTTCGGACGATTTCGTGGTCCTGGACCGGGTGTTCTTCTCGCCGGCGCCGGATTACCTGCTGAAGGTGCAGGGCGATTCGATGATCGACGAGGGCATCTTCGACGGTGACCTGATCGGCGTGCACCGCACCCGCGACGCCCACTCCGGGCAGATCGTGGTGGCCCGCATCGACGACGAGATCACCGTCAAGCTGCTGAAGATCGCCAAGGACCGCATCCGCCTGTTGCCGCGCAACCCCGACTACAAGCCGATCGAGGTCCTGCCCGACCAGGATTTCGCGATCGAGGGCCTGTACTGCGGCCTGCTGCGGCCCAACCGCTGAGCCCCTGGCAGCAGTCCTGTTCCACCAGCATTACCCCGCGGTCTTTTGTGGCGATTCTCTGGTTCCACTGAGGTTGGTACGGATGTCCGATAATTCTTTTCTGAGCGCCGGGCAGAATCTCAGCCTGTGCGATACATCCGACTTAAAGTGAACCCATGGCAAAGAAGACCCCCAAAGACAGCACCCCCAACGACATGACCTCTGCTAGGAGCAACACGATGGACGAGAACAAAAAGCGCGCATTGGCTGCTGCTCTGGGCCAGATCGAAAAGCAGTTCGGCAAGGGCTCGGTGATGCGCATGGGCGACCGCGTGGTCGAACCCGTCGAAGCCATCCCGACCGGCTCGCTGATGCTCGACATCGCACTGGGCATCGGCGGTCTGCCGAAGGGTCGTGTCGTTGAAATCTACGGTCCGGAGTCGTCGGGCAAAACCACCCTGACCCTGCAGGCCATCGCCGAATGCCAGAAGATGGGCGGCACCGCTGCCTTCATCGACGCCGAGCATGCGCTGGACCCGATCTACGCCGCCAAGCTGGGCGTGAACGTGGACGACCTGCTGCTGTCGCAGCCGGATACCGGTGAGCAGGCGCTGGAAATCGCCGACATGCTGGTCCGTTCGGGTTCGGTGGACATCCTGGTGGTCGACTCGGTCGCTGCGCTGACCCCCAAGGCCGAAATCGAAGGCGAAATGGGTGACCAGCTGCCGGGCCTGCAGGCCCGCCTGATGAGCCAGGCCCTGCGCAAGCTGACCGGCAACATCAAGCGCTCCAACACCCTGGTGGTCTTCATCAACCAGCTGCGCATGAAGATCGGCGTGATGATGCCGGGCCAGAGCCCGGAAGTGACCACCGGCGGCAACGCGCTGAAGTTCTACGCCTCGGTGCGCCTGGACATCCGCCGTATCGGCGCGATCAAGAAGGGCGACGAGATCATCGGCAACCAGACCAAGATCAAGGTCGTCAAGAACAAGCTGGCGCCCCCGTTCAAGCAGGTCATCACCGAGATCCTGTACGGCGAAGGCATCAGCCGCGAAGGCGAGCTGATCGACATGGGCGTGGAAGCCAAGCTGGTCGAGAAGGCCGGTGCCTGGTACAGCTACGGTGAAGAGCGCATCGGCCAGGGCAAGGACAACGCCCGCGGTTACCTGCGCGACAACCCGACCGTTGCCGCCAAGCTCGAAGCCGAGCTGCGCGAGAAGTTCCAGCCGTCCGAAGCCGCCCGCGAGGAAGGCGACGACGACGGCGACGACGAGTAAGACTTGCTGTGGGGCAGGGCGGCGCCGTCAGTGACGTCGCCCTGTCCCGCAGGTTCGAACCGCCCACGGACGGGCAGGGTGCCAGGGACGGCGCCACCCTTGGAGTAAGCAATGTCCGATGCCGACGCCCCCACCGGCCGCAAGCGCCGGCCGCGCGAACAGACCCCCGTACAGCGAGCCCTGGGCCTGCTGGTGCGGCGTGAGCATTCGCGCAAGGAGCTGACCCGAAAGCTGACCGCCCGAGGCATCGAGGGCGAGGCGGCCGAGGCCGCCGTGGCCAAGCTGACCGAGGCCGGCTGGCAGGACGACACGCGCTTTGCGGAGAATCTCGTCCGGATGCGTGCCAACACCGGCTATGGGCCCATCCACGTCCGTGCCGAGCTCGGCACCCATGGGCTGGACAGTGCCGCCATTGCCGCTGCCATGGACACCTACGAAGGCGACTGGCAGGAAAACGCCCGCGATCTGGTCCGCCGCCGCTTCGGCGAGGACGGCCCGCAGGACCTGGCACAGCGGCGCAAGGCCGCCGATCTGCTGGCCCGGCGGGGCTTCGACGGGGACACCATCCGCCGCGCGACCCGCTTCGACCCGGATGACTGAGACTGACGGCGCCGGGCCTGATACCCTTTAGGTTTTCGGCGGTCCGTTACGACCCTGGCCAGTGAGGCCGGCGGTTCGGGGCTGCCGGCCCGCACACTGCCAGCCCCCTCAATGAACGCACCCGCCAAATTCACGACTTCCCAGATCCGTAGCGATTTCCTTGAGTTCTTCAAGGGCAAAGGCCACACCATCGTGCCGTCGGCGCCGCTGGTGCCGGGCAATGATCCGACCCTGCTGTTCACCAACTCGGGCATGGTCCAGTTCAAGGACGTGTTCCTGGGCGCGGAAAAGCGCAGCTACGTGCGCGCGGCCGACGTCCAGCGCTGCCTGCGCGCCGGTGGCAAGCACAACGATCTCGACCAGGTCGGTTACACCGCGCGTCACCACACCTTCTTCGAAATGCTGGGCAACTGGTCCTTCGGTGATTACTTCAAGAAGGACGCCATCGCCTGGGCATGGGAACTGCTGACCCAGGTCTGGAAGCTGCCGGCCGAGCGCCTGCTGGTCACCGTCTACCAGACCGATGACGAGGCCTACGCGCTGTGGCGCGACATGGTCGGCATCCCGGAAGAGCGCATCGTACGCATCGGCGACAACAAGGGCGCCCCGTACGCCTCGGACAACTTCTGGCAGATGGCCGACACCGGCCCCTGCGGTCCGTGCACCGAGATCTTCTACGACCACGGCGACCATATCGCCGGCGGCCCCCCGGGTTCGCCGGATGAAGACGGTGACCGCTTCATCGAGATCTGGAACCTGGTGTTCATGCAGTTCGACCGCCAGACCGACGGCACCCTGGTGCCGCTGCCGGCACCGTGCGTGGACACCGGCATGGGCCTGGAGCGCCTGGCGGCGATCCTGCAGCACGTGCACACCAACTACGAGATCGACCTGTTCCAGGCGCTGATCCGCAAGGCGTCCGAGCTGACCGGCATGGCCGACCTGGAGAACAAGTCGCTGCGCGTGATCGCCGATCACATCCGCGCCTGCTCGTTCCTGATCGTCGATGGCGTGCTGCCGTCCAACGAAGGTCGCGGCTACGTGCTGCGCCGTATCATCCGCCGCGCCCTGCGCCACGGCTGGATGCTGGGCGTGCGCCAGCCGTTCTTCAGCAAGCTGGTGCCGACCCTGGTCGAGCTGATGGGCGAGGCCTACCCGGAACTGCCGGCCCAGGCCGACACCGTGGTCCGTGCGCTGCAGGCCGAGGAAGAGCGTTTCGCTGAAACCCTCGACGCCGGCATGAAGATCTTCGAGGACGTGGCGGCCAAGGCCAGCAATGGCGTGATCCCCGGCGTCGACGCGTTCCGCCTGTACGACACCTACGGCTTCCCGCTGGACCTGACCCAGGACATCGCCCGCGAGCGCGAGCTGACCGTTGATACCGACGGCTTCGATGCGGCGATGGAGCAGCAGCGCGAGACCGCGCGTGCCGCCGGCAAGTTCGGTGGCGGCGTGACCCTGCCGGCCGAGCTGGTGGCGACCCTGACCCCGACCCTGTTCCTGGGCTACGACCGCCTGCAGGCTGACGGCCTGACCGTGCTGGCCCTGCTGAAGGACGGCCGTCCGGCGCAGTCGGCCGAGGCCGGCGACGCCGTGATCGTCATCACCAACCAGACCCCGTTCTACGCCGAATCCGGCGGCCAGGTCGGTGATACCGGCGTACTGGCGGGCAACGGCGTGCGCCTGGTGGTCAGCGACACCCAGAAGTTCGCGGGCCAGTTCCATGGCCACGTCGGCACTTTGTCCGAAGGCGGCCTGAAGGTCGGCGACGTGCTGTCCGGCCAGGTCGATGGCGAGCGCCGCGGCGCTACCATCCTCAACCACTCGGCCACCCACCTGCTGCATGCCGCCCTGCGCGAAGTGCTCGGCACCCACGTGCAGCAGAAGGGTTCGCTGGTCGCACCGGACCGCCTGCGTTTCGACTTCTCGCACTTCCAGTCGATCAGCGCCGAAGAACTGGCCGTGATCGAGCGCAAGGTCAACCAGCAGGTGCGCGCCAACAACGCCGCCGAAGTGCACAACATGGGCATGCAGGAAGCGCTGGACTTCGGCGCGATGGCCCTGTTCGGCGAGAAGTACGGCGAGAACGTGCGCGTGCTGAAGATGGGTGACTACTCCACCGAACTGTGTGGCGGTACCCACGTCAGCCGCACCGGCGACATCGGTCTGTTCAAGATCACTTCCGAAGGCGGTGTCTCGGCCGGCGTGCGTCGCATCGAGGCGGTCACCGGCCAGGGCGCCCTGGATTATGTGGCGGCCGAAGAGGCCCGCCTGGCCGAAGCAGCCGAACTGCTGGGTGGCAGCGCCGCCGACGTGGTCGAGAAGATCCGCGCCCTGGGCCTGCGCCAGAAGCAGCTGGAGCGTGAGCTGGAGGCCGTGAAGGCCAAGGTCGCCGCCGGCGCTACCGCCGATCTCTCCGGCCAGGCCGTCGAGGTTGCCGGTGTGAAGGTGCTGGCCGCCCGCCTGGAAGGCTTTGACGCCAAGGCCCTGCGTGATGCCATGGACCGCCTGAAGCAGCAGCTGGGCAACGCCGTGATCGTGCTGGCCGGCACCCAGGACGGCAAGGCCGCGCTGGTCGCGGGCGTGAACGGCAGTGCAATGGGCAAGGTCAAGGCCGGGGAACTGTTGTCCCATATCGCCAGTCAGATCGGGGGCAAGGGCGGCGGACGCCCGGACCTCGCCCAGGGTGGTGGCGAGGACGGGCCCGCCCTTGCTACCGCTCTGGCCGCGGTTGTCGAATGGGTCAGCCCCCGCCTGTGATGTGAACCCCTGCCGTCCCCCTCCTTGTAGGAGCGGGACGGCTGACGGTACCATTGCGAAATCTTTTCCCTTTGTCGTGGGGACGCTTCTTGACGGAGCGTCAAGCCGGTGGGGGATACCCTTCCACACGGTTCCATGGAGACTTACTAAAATGTTGATCTTGACTCGCCGCGTCGGCGAAACCCTGATGATCGGAGACTCGGTGAGCGTCACCGTGCTCGGCGTCAAGGGCAACCAGGTGCGCATCGGTATCACCGCGCCGAAGGACGTTGCTGTGCATCGCGAAGAGATCTACCAGCGCATCCAGCGTGGTGACGAAGCCGGCAGCACCGGAAGTGAAAATTCCGGCGAATAAAAGCTTTACCTTCGCGTCTGATTAACGTTATGATTCACGCCCCGCTGAGGTGCACCGCACCAGACGCGGAGAAAACCCCGGAGCGATGCCCGAGTGGCTGAAGGGGCTCCCCTGCTAAGGGAGTATAGGGTCAAAAGCTCTATCGAGGGTTCGAATCCCTCTCGCTCCGCCAGATACAAGAAAGCGCCCGCAGATCTTCGATTTGCGGGCGTTTTTCGTTGTGCGTGATTGGTGCGGAACGGCAGTTGCCGATCAATCGTGGGACGCGGAATATTTCCGTTCGCCAGAAAGCACTGCCAGCCGAACGAGCGTGTGGTCTGCATCCTGCTGCGCGAGCCGGTTCTCCGGCGGCGGCAGTGGGCACGTCGCGAATTCGGTGTACGCGCACGGTGGGTTGTAGGCGCGATTGAAATCGAGCGCGACCGAACCATCCGCGGCGACCGCATCGGTGCGCAGGTAGCGACCGACACCATAGGTCTGCCGGCCCGTCGTCTGATCCTGGAACATCAGGTTCAGTCCTTTGGCCGGATCGCCCAATGCTTCCAGCCTCCACTGTCGACCCTCTTTTTCAAAGACGACGTATCCAGGATTGGGCGTGTCGGTGACCTCGCCGATGACACTGGCGATGGGCAGCGTCCTGCCGGCAGGGTGTGGCACGAAGCGCGCCTGCAGCCGCCAGCCTTCGTCTGCAGGGAAGAAATCAAGACCGGAAAAGGCCAGGCGAGCCGGTGCATCGGCATGCCGGACCCGCAGCGCAAGGCGTTGGCCACGGCGGATCACACTGATTTTTCCCTTGCCGTCGTCATAGGTGAGCGTGGTGCCACCGCCAGGGCCCTCCGGCGCCAGGCGAGTGCTGCCCAGCACCGGTGTGCCTTCCGTGGTAACGGCCACGCCATCGGCAGGCTGGAAGAACACGGCGTCGCCACGCTGCTCGATCTGGCCCAGGCGAGCGGGTGCAATGGCCAGCCGGATGTCGTTGTCCTCGCTTCCCCCCACGCGTTGCGTACCGGCTTCCAGCCAGTGCAGACCGGTGAGGCTGGTCCAGCCATCCGGCTTGCCCAGGTCCGCGGCGCGCTGGCGCACCCACTCGGCGTGCTCTGTCTGGAACGCCGACGCTGCGGGCGTTCCAGTCGCGGCCTGCGCATCCACGGGTTGCCGTGGGCTGCACGCGGCCACGCCCAGTGCCGCCGCAAGCAGGAACGCGAGGGTCAGTCTCTTCATGCGGTTCACCAGTTCTTTGAAATGCCGAGGTGGATGTAGCGCCCGTAGGTCTCGTGCAGCGCGCTCAGGTAATTGCCCGAGGCGTTGAGGGGCGGCTCTTTGTTGAACAGGTTGCGCGCTCCCACTTCCACGGCGGCGCCCTGCAGCAGCCCCGCGTGGAACTCCTTTTTCACCGACAAGGCCCAGCGCTGGGTGGAGGCGACCACGTACGGCCGGCCATCGGCGTACGCGCCGGCCCTGACACTGTCGATGTAGTCGTCGCGCAGCCGCACGGTCCAGTCCTTCAGGTTCCAGATCAAGGTGGCGCTGGCCCGCCACTCCGGCTTTGCCCCGTTGATGCCGACTTCGTTGGCCGCACCAAGGTCGGGCGCGATGATGTTCAACGCGCCGCGGGCGATCGCGGCGGCGACCTCCTGCACTTCGGCCGGCTTCTGCTGGGTGTACTCCTTCAACTGGCTGACGCTGACCAGCAGCGCGAAGCGCCCCCATGCGGTGTCCGGTAGCCGCCAGTTGAAGTTGTAATCCATGCCGGAGGCCGTCAGCGGACTGCGGTTCTGGTAGCGGTTGTAGATGTTGGTGACGACGCCGGCCGGCTCAAGCCCGGTGCCCGCGAACAGGGCGATGTCTTCTGCAGTTGCCTGCGCACGCACGACGTTGGGGTTGCTGGTGCCTTCGACGACACGCAGGTAGGCGTCGTAGAGCAGTTCCTCGCCCATGGTGCTGATCGGGTTCTCGACCTTCACCCGCCACGTGTCCACGCTCAGGCTGATCGAGCCGAAGCGTTCGGGCAGGAAGCGTGGCTCGAACACTGCGCCCCAGGAAGACTGTCGCGTCGTTTCCGGTTTGACGTCATCGCCGTAGGAGGTCACCGAGCTGACCGATGGCTTGACCGCCGAACCACTGCTGTAAGCGTTGAGGCAGGCGCTGTAGTTCGGCTGTGCACCCTTGGCGATGAGTGCATGGCAGCGGATGGCGTCGTTGTTGAAGCCGAACCCGTAGGTGGGCGGTGAATTGACCAGTTCCAGCCCCGGCGCGCGGAAGCCGCCACTGACCGAGCCGCGCAGCAGCAGGCTGTCATTGACCTTCCACGCAGCGGCCAGCTTCGGCTTGGCGACCTTGCCGGCGTCGCTGTAGTCCTCCCAGCGCGCAGCCACCTGCAGGTCCAGCGATTGCACCAGCGGCACGCCCTGCGCGGCGGACACCAGGGGGATGGCCAGTTCGACCAGCGCGGAGGTGACGTTGCGGCTGCCATGCACGTCGGGCCGCGGGCTGTGGGTGAAGAAATTGCTGGGCGCCACCGTTCCGGTGTACCAGTCGGTATAGGGGTGGCTGCCATCGATGTTCCCATCGCGGTCATCGCTGCGGCTTTCGTAACGGTACTCCACGCCCGCCGCCACGCCGATGTCGCCGGCATACCACGTCAGTAGATCGGAGCGGTCGATCTTGAAATCCCACAACGCCAGCTCGCTGGTGCCTACGCGCGTCGCCTCGCCAATGAACGAGGAGGTGTCATAGGGCGTGGCATCGCCAACCCGGATGCTGGCGGGATCACCTCCGCTGAACGGATTGTAGGCACTGGCATCGGTGCGGTTCACCGCCTCGATGAAGGCATCGGTGAGCCCGCCCTGCTGCACATCGGTGCTGCGCGCGCGTGAGTACAGCAGTGCGCTTTCCCAGTTCCAGCCGCCTTCGGTCCAGCCACGCACGCCCAGCAGGACGCGCGACTGCTCGTTGTCGACCGTGACGCGGCGGATCCCCGAGTCCGCGAACTGATAGTTCAGCAGTCGGATCGCATCGGCACCGCGCAGCGCTTCCGGCACCCAGTAGGCATCGGGACGGATGTGCAGCAGGAAGCCCTCGCCGCCGAAGCCGGACTCACTGCTCACCCACGACTCGGACCTGGCCCGGTAATAGGCCAGCTCGCCGAACAGCTGCAGCGAGTCGTTGATGTCGAACCGGCCGCTGGCGAACACATTGCCCTTGCGGATGGCGGGCGCCGAGGTGATGCCCGGCTCGGCGGCCGAGTCATAGTGGTAGCGGGTCGGCACCGTACCGGAGACGAGTGCGCCGGTCGCAGGATCGATGCTCCAGCTGCCGGTGCGCCTGCCATTGGCATAGGTATCGAAGTGGCCCCACGGCGTCCGCGTGCTGAAGCCGGTGCTGCCGTTCGGGTCGGGCACGCTGGTGCCATCTCTCAGCGGACGACGGCCATCGGTCGCCGTGAACCAGGCGTCGGAGTTGCGCTGCGCCGTCCGCGTGGAAAATCCGTAGAGCAGCGAGATGTTGCCGCGTCCATCGGCGAAGTCGCTGCCCAGGTAGCCATCCAGCGAGACGTCCTCACGATGGCCGTCGGACACCTTGCCGTAGTCCAGGCGGACGCCTCCGCCGTTCTGCAGGTTGGCCGGCGTTACGAGGTCGACCACGCCCGCCACCGCGTCGGAGCCGTAGATGGAGGCTGCGCCGTCAAGCAGCAGGTTGATGCGTTCCAGACCGAAGGTCGGGATGGCATTGGCGTTGTAGGTCGTATCGTCGCCGCTGTTGCTGATGGGATGCTGGACGGTGCGCCGGCCGTTGACCAGCAGCAGTGTGTACTTCGCGCCAAGGTTGCGCAGATTGATGGAGCCGACGTCGCCGCGGGCGACATTCGAATTGCGCCCGGCGTTGGTGGTGCCTTTCTCGGTGACGGCGACGTCGCCAAACTGCGGCAGGCTGCGGAACAGCTCGTTGCCGTTGGTGGCGCCGGTCGATTCGATCTGTTCGCGGTCCACCGCCACCACCGGCAGCGCCGCCTGGGCGCCACCGCCGGCAATCTGCGAGCCGAGAACGGAGACCTTGTCGAGCAGGCGTGCATTCCCCTCATGCGCGTGCGCGGCGGAGGCCTGCTTCTCCTCGGCGGCCTCTGCCGCGGGCGCAAGCAGGGTGCACAGCGCCAGGGCCAGGTGGCGGCGGCGCGCTCGCTGCGGGCGCAGGTTGTACCACGGGCGTTGCACGCTCGAATGCGAGCGCAGGACGAGCTTCATCGAATATCCCCAGAGAGATGCTGACAACCGGAGTGAAGGGGCGTCTCCCGGGCCGCTGTGGGCCGGGGAGACCGCCACCGCAAGGTCAACCCATGCAACGCCTGCGGCTACTGCGCGGCGTCTGCGTAGGGACCGCGAACGATGCGGCCTTCGAGCTTCTGCTCGTCCTTGACCAAGTTGTAGAGCGGGCAGGTGGCCTCGACCGACTGCCGGAGGGCATCGATCTCCTGGGCCGATGCAGGCGACTCGATGCGCACGCGATAGCGGATGCCGCTGTAGCGTGCCGGCGTGGTGACGCCCTTGCCGAAGCGCGGGCTCAGTTGACCATCAACGGTCAGCTCCAGCGAGTCCAGCAACACGTTGCGGGAGGCTGCCTGCACTTCGAAGATGTGGGTCAGGCAGGTGCCGGTGACGCCCAGCAGGTGCTCCTCCACCGTGGGTGCCAGGCCGTAGCCAAGCAGCCCCGGCGCACTGTCATGCAGCTGCTGGTGGTAGCCATCCTTGCCCAGGAAAACGTGGCGCAGGCCGGTGTGGGGTTCGACGTGGGCGCGGGCGAGAAGGGTCTCGGGTTCCCTCGGTGCATCCTTCGGATCGCGTGGCGCCTGCCGGGCGAGTACCGCCGGGCGCTTCTCCTCGGTGATGAAGTCGCGCAGGCCTGGGGGCAGCTTCGGATTGCGCGTGGATGAGCTTTGGACGTAGTCCACGTCGGCGTGGCTGACCTGCTGGGGTCGCGTCACCAGATCGATCGCCGAGGAATTCTCGTGCACCGCGCGCTTCAGCGCCTGCAGCTGTGCATCGGTTGCCGGCGAATCGATGTAGACGACGTAGGAGAGGTTGTTGGGATAGGCCAGGCTTGCGCTCTTGCGCTCGGGAATGCTGGTGAACACCACATCCAGCGCATCCAGCGGAATGTCCTGCACCGCCGCCTGCACGACGTACTCGTCAGCCACCGAGCTGGCGAGCGTACCGACCAGCGAGTCCCAGGAGCCGGCACCCAGGTTGTAGCCGGCGTAGTCCCGGCCGCTGTCGCTGATGTACTGGAACTCGCCGGTTGGCCCGATGCGCAGGCGCCTGACCCCTGAGCGGCTCTCGGCAGTCACCTTGGCATGGATGGTGGTCGGGACTGCAGGCTGCGCTGACTGCGCCTGGATGGCCGCGCGCTTGGCAGCGACATAGGCGCGCAGCGGAGAGACCGCATCTTCAGCGGCAACCGCGCCGGGCGCGGACAGCAACAGCAGGGAGGACAGCGCGGCGGCGCCGATGAACGTCAACGCGGTCCGGGGGAGGGCGAGGGACATGAAAGGAATGGGCTCCGAGGGCGAACATGAACGAGTGCCCACTGTTTCACGTCGGATCGCCCCGGCTAAATAACGCTTGGCCATTCCCATATACGCGCCCGCGCCAGCCGCCCAACGTCATCGACGCTGGGCGGCTGTCTCGCCGATCAAAAACCGGTACTAGTAAATGCGGCGGGGCTCCGGAACCGGTGCCGGTGCCGGTGCACCGGGGTGCCACGGCCGCTCGATCACCTGCGACGGCTGCTCGCGCCACATCACCGCCAGCGTGCAGTCGTTGGCGCGTTCCCGGCACATCTTTTCTGCCTTGCGCTGCGCGGCTTCCGGACTGGCCTCGGCCAGGGCGAAGCCCATGGACACCGTTCCGGTGAAGATGGCCGAGTAGCCCTCGCCGGTGGCGACGGCCGACTGGCCGCAGTTGCGGGAGCGGGCGGCACAGTACTTCACCGCGTTCTGCATCGAGGCGCTCACCGTCGCCTGGTTCATCGAGTAGCCGTAGGCGCCATCTGCATCGTAGGCAATGGCCGAGGCCGCGCCTGCAGTGGACGAAACGCCCAACAGCAGCGCACAGGAAATTGCATGCATCCAGTTCATTGAATCCTCCTTTTCGTCGATGGTTGACCGAAGGGGTAACGGTAATCAAGCCTGTCGTGCGCGCAATCGCGCCCGCGGTTCACGTTCCGCAGGCGCTGTGCTGCCGGCTCTGGTTCAGAGCCGCACGGTCACGCCCACCTGGAAGCCACGCCCCGGCAGTGGCGCGATGTATTTCAGTGGCGAGTTGTGCGGGCGCGCCTCTTCGTTGAGCAGGTTGCTGCCGTTGATGAAGACCTCCATCCCGGCCACGGCGGTCGTGCGCAAGGGAATCTCCCGGCTCAGCTGCAGGTCGACCAGGTTGAACGCATCCAGTGGTACTTCTTCGCTGACGTTGCGGCCCAGGTACTTCTGCGTGTCGTAGTAGGTGCTCGACAGCTGCGCCTTCCAGCCCTCGCGCTGCCATTGCACGGTGGCGCCGTAACGGTTGGTCGGCATGTTGGGCAGGTATTCGCCATCGTTATGGGCGCGCAGCGAATCGGGGTGGTCGGCCTTGTTCTTCACCAGGTCGGCAAAGGCCGATACCTCCAGGCTGCCGAAGCGACCGAGCATCAGTGACTGCGAGGCATCGACCTCGAAACCCTTCACCGTCGTATCGGTCTGCTTCCAGTACTTCAGCGGCAGGCGGTTGGCGGTCTGCAGGCCGGAGTAGCCCAGGTACAGGTAGTTTTCGTAACGCATGCGGTAAGCGGTGGCCGACAGCTGGAAGCCGCCCAGGTGGAACAGGCCGGTCAGCTCGAGGTTCTTCGCACGTTCCGGGTCCAGGTTCTGGTTGCCTTCCTCCTGGGTCATCACCGAATAATGCGCATTGCTGGCGTAGAGCTCGTTGATCTCCGGTGCGCGCTGCGAGGAGGAGTAACGCACCTTGGCGGCGAACAGCGGGCCGAGTTCAACGTAGGCGCCGATGCTGTAGCTGTTGAGCCGGAAGTCGCGGTCCTGCAGCGTGGTGTTGGCGGAATTGCGCGCCGTCTTGAAGCTGCTCGGCCGCAATGTGTGGTCTACGCGTTCGTGGCGCACGCCGGCATCGAACGAGGCCCAGTCGAAGTCCAGTGTTTCCTTCAGGAACACCGCCTGGCTGCGCGTATCGACGTTGGGCAGGTAGCGCAGCGATCCGCTGCCGGTGACGTCACGCGACTGCTGGCTGAGACCGAGCAGGCCGCTCAGCGGGCCGACGCGGCGATGGGCCAGCAGCAGTTCGGCCTGGGTGCATTCAAAGTCGTAATCGTTGGCCTTGCTGGTACCCAGGCGTTCGCCCGAGGTGTTGTCCAGCTGCGAGACGCGCAGCTCGGCACGCTCGATGCCCGGCACCGGGTCGCGCAGCAGGGCTTCCAGCGCATAGCGCTCCTGCTTGATGACCACGCCCACAGGCAGGCCGTCGGCGTAGTTGGAACCGAAGGACAGGTTCTGCATCGAGAAGCCCGGCACGCCGTATTCGCTGTCCTTGGCATCAATACTGACACCCACGTAGCCGCGGTCGAAGAACAGGGTCGAGCCGAGAGCCACCTGGGAACTGCGTGAGTAGCTGTTGCCCAGGCGGTGGTGGTAGTCCGGGGTGACGTCGTTGTTGATCCGCTTCTGCACATAGGACGGCGTGCCGGCGACGTAGTCCGGATTGACCGGATTGACGTAGGTCTGGTGCTGCCAGACCGAGGTCGGGCTGTTGGTGTAGAAGGAGAACTCGCCATCGGCCCAGTCCGGGTTCTCGGTCATGAACTGGTCGATGTAGGGTTGCGAGGCTTTGTTGTAGACCTGCTGCACCCGGGCCTCCTTCTGGCAGGCATCGGCCAGCGCCGAGTTGACCCCGCCGGCGGCCGGGAACAGCTGGCTGTTGCAGGCGGCCGCCTTGCTGTTGCCGGGAATGTCGTAGTGCGAGATGCGCTGCCGCGAGACCTGCAGGTTGGTGGAGACGTTGCGCTGGTTGTTGAAGTTCATCCGGAAGCCCTGCGCATCGGCGGCGTTGAAGCCCTTGCGCAGCACCAGTTCCATCGACTGGTCCTTGTCTTCCATCGAGCGCGGGATCAGCCCGGAGTCGACCTCGACGCTGCCGCCGATGGCGTTGCCGCCGTAGCGCACCGTGTCGGAGGACTTGTTGACGGTGACGCTGCGCACGAACAGCGGGTCGAATGGAATGTTGATGTCGCCGCTGATCGCGTTCATGCCAAGGATGGACTGGCCGTCCTGCAGGATCTGCACGCGGTTGCCGCTCAGGCTGCGGATGACCGGCGCGCCGGCGTTGGGCCCGAAGGCGCTGCTCTGCACGCCGGAGACATGCTCTAGCAGGCCGCCAAGGGTGCGGTTCTGGGCCTGCGGGTTGTCGACGGTGACCCGGCTGTCGATGCGTGAGGGCTGGCTGGCTTCCACCTGCAGGGTGGGAAGGGTGGGCGCGTCCGCCGCCCTGGCGGAATGGAGGGCGACGGACTGAAGGGCGAGGGGGATGGCTGCAGCTAGCAGGTGGCGACGCATGACACGCTCCGTAAAATTGGCGTGAAATGTTATAACGTAACTATTCGTAACGACAAACGATTTCTTCGCCGTATCATCGAAGCCATCATCGATGGCGACCGGCCCTGTCTTGGATTCCCTGCAGCACTTCCATCCCGCCACCCGCGACTGGTTCCGTTCCGCGTTCGCCGCATCGACGCCGGTGCAGGACGAGGCGTGGGCGTCGATCGCCGCAGGCCGGCACACCCTGGTGGTGGCGCCGACCGGATCGGGCAAGACGCTGGCTGCGTTCCTGCATGCGATCGACCAGGTCTTCGCCGAGCGCGATGGCGACGCACGCCGCGACCCGGCGGCTAAGCCCGTACCGCGCACGCGCGTGCTGTACCTGTCGCCGATCAAGGCATTGGGCAGCGATGTGCAGCGCAACCTGCAGGTGCCCCTGAAGGGCATCAGCGCCCGCCGCGGCGAGCGCGGCGATCCGGCGGTGGCCCTGACCGTGGCCATGCGCACCGGCGATACCAGCAGCAGTGACCGCGCACGCCTGGTGCGGCGCCCGCCGGATATCCTGATCACCACGCCAGAGTCGCTGTACCTGATGCTGACCTCGCAGGCGAGGGAGATCCTGCGCGATGTGCATACGGTGATCCTCGATGAGATCCATGCGGTGGCGGGCGGCAAGCGTGGCTCGCACCTGGCGCTGAGCCTGGAGCGGCTCGATGCGCTGCTGCAGGCACCCGCACAACGCATCGGCCTGTCGGCCACGGTGCGCCCGGTCGAGGGCGTTGCCGCCTTCCTCGGCGGTGATCGCCCGGTGCAGGTGGTGCAGCCGCCTTCGCAGCGGCAGCTGGAACTGAAGATCGTGGTGCCGGTGGAAGACATGACCGATCTGGTCGTGCACGGTCCCGCGGAAGGACGTGGGGCCGGCGCACGCACCGGTTCGATCTGGCCGCATGTGGAAGCCAGCATTCTCGACAACGTGATGCGGCATCGCTCCACGATTGTGTTTGCCAATTCGCGTGGCGTGGCCGAACGGCTGACTGCACGACTCAACGAGCTGCATGCCGAGCGCACGGGCGTCGAGCCTGCGGGCGAAGCGGATGCTGCGGATACAGCCGCCTACGGATCGTTCACCGGCAGCACGGTGAACCGTGTCACCACGCCGGCCTCGGTGATCGCGCGCTCGCACCACGGCTCGGTGTCCAAGGAACAGCGCGCCGCCATCGAGCAGGCGCTGAAGTCGGGTGACCTGCGCTGCGTGGTCGCCACCTCCAGTCTTGAGCTGGGCATCGACATGGGCCTAGTGGACCTGGTGATCCAGGTCGCGGCGCCGCCTTCGGTGTCCAGTGCACTGCAGCGGGTGGGCCGTGCCGGTCACCAGGTGGGCGGCATGTCACGCGGCCTGCTGTATCCGCGTACGCGCCGTGATCTGGTCGATGCTGTGGTGGTGGTGGACAGCATGCTGCATGGACGCATCGAAGCCCTCGATCCGCCGCGCAATCCGCTCGATGTGCTGGCCCAGCAGACCGTGGCGGCGGTAGCGATGGAGCCACTCGATGTCGAGGCCTGGTTCGCACGCGTGCGCCGGGCTGCGCCGTACCGCACGCTGCCGCGCAGTGCCTTCGACGCAGTGCTGGACATGCTGGCCGGCCGCTATCCGTCCGATGAGTTCGCCGGTTTCCGCCCGCGGCTTGTCTGGGACCGGAAGACCGGCACGTTGACCGCACGTCCTGGCGCCCGCCAGCTGGCGGTGACCAGCGGCGGCACCATTCCCGACCGTGGCATGTATGCCGTCGTGCTGCCCGAAGGCGAAGAACAGGCGGGATCGCGCCGTGTCGGCGAGCTGGATGAAGAGATGGTCCACGAGTCGCGGGTGAATGATGTGATCACCCTCGGCGCAACGTCCTGGCGCATCGACCAGATCACCCTTGACCAGGTCGTGGTGACGCCAGCGCCGGGGCGCTCGGCGCGGCTGCCGTTCTGGCGCGGCGAAGGCATCGGCCGCCCGGCCGAGCTGGGGCAGGCCACCGGCGCCTTCCTGGCGGAACTCGAGACCGAGCCTGGCGGCGCTGCCGAGCCGTCGCCGGCATTGCTCGCCCGGCTGCGCGATCGCGGCCTGGATGAACGCGCGATCAGCAACATGCTGGCGCTCGTGGCCGAACAGCAGCAGGCCACCGGTGTGCTGCCCACCGACCTGCGCCTGGTCGTCGAGCGCTGCCGTGATGAACTCGGCGACTGGCGGGTGATGCTGCATTCGCCCTACGGCCGCCGCGTGCACGATCCCTGGGCGCTGGCGGTGGCTGCGCGCCTGCGCGAGCAGGCTGGCATCGATCCGGCCGTGGTGGCCAGCGACGACGGCATCATCGTACGCATGCCCGACCGCAGCGGTACACCGCCTGGCGCGGAACTGTTCCTGTTCGATGCGTCCCACCTGCGCCAGGTCATCAATCGCTCGGTCGCCGGTTCCGCGTTGTTCGCCGCACGTTTTCGTGAGTGTGCCTCGCGCGCGCTGCTGCTGCCGCGGCGCACGCCGGGCAAGCGCTCGCCGTTGTGGCAGCAGCGCCTGCGTGCGGGGCAGCTGCTGGAGATCGCCCGTGGCCACGATGAGTTCCCGATCCTGGTTGAGACCGCGCGCGAGTGCCTGCAGGACGTCTACGACCTTGATGCACTGGATGCGCTGATGCTGCGCGTGCAGGCCGGTCAGGTCCAGGTGGTCGAGGTGGATACGGCCGTGCCATCGCCGTTCGCGGCGAACCTGCTGTTCGGCTATGTCGCCGAGTTCATGTACGAAGCCGATGTACCGCTGGCCGAACGGCGTGCATCGGTGCTGTCGCTCGACAGTGGGCTGCTGGCGGAACTGCTCGGCGAGGTGGATCTGGGCGAACTGCTGGACGATGCCGTGGTGGCCACCGTGGAGCGCGAGCTGCAACGCCTGGATCCGGCCCGCCACGCGCGTGGCAGCGAAGGCGTGGCCGACCTGCTGCGTGAGCTGGGCCCGCTGCCGGCCGTGGAGGTCGCACAGCGCATCACCGAGCCCGCGCAGGCGGATGCGTGGCTGCAGGCGCTGCAGGCGGCGGGTCGTGCGATCCGTGTTCCCGTCGCAGGGGTCCAGCAGTGGGCGGCGGTGGAGGATGCCGTGCGCCTGCGCGATGTCCTGGGCATCATCCCGCCTGCGGACGTGGCCGAGGTATTCCTGGCCCCGGTACCGGATCCGCTGGGCGATCTGCTCGGCCGCCACGCGCGCACCCATGGGCCCTTCAGCAGTGGCAGCGTGGCCGCCCGTTTCGGTCTTGGTGTGGCGGTGGTGGATGCTGCCCTGCACGTGCTGCAGGAACAGGGCCGGGTCGTGCGCGGCCGGTTCGGCCTGGATCGTCGCGCGGCAGACGAAGTCGCAGCGGCGGCTTCACCGCGTGCAGGCCATGAGTGGGTGGGCACGGAGGTGCTGCAACGGCTGCGGCTGCGCTCCTTGCAGGCCGCCCGCGAGGCGACCCGCCCGGTCCCGGTGCAGGCCTATGTCGGTCTGCTGCTGCAGGGGCAGGGCGTGCTGCCTGGGGGCGCACGCCTGCGTGACAGCGAAGGCGTGCTGCAGGTGATCGAACAACTGGCGGGGCTGCCACTGCCGGCATCGCTGTGGGAACAGCAGGTGCTGCCCGCGCGCGTGCCCGGCTACACGCCTGCGCTGCTGGATGAACTGCTGGCCACCGGCAGGGTGCTCTGGGTCGGCCATGGCCGGCTGGGCGACGACGATGGACTGGTGTCGTTGCACCTGCGTGAGCGTGCCGCTGAAACCCTGCCGGTCACACCGGTGCAGGTCGAAGACTCACCGATGCAGCAGGCCATCCTGCAGGTGCTGGCCGACGGCGGTGCGTTCTTCGCCCGGCAACTGGCGATGCAGGTACAGCCGCGACTGGCCGGTGCAGACACGGCGGGTGAGGACTTCCAGACGGCGCTGTGGCAGCTGGCCTGGCGTGGACAGATCAGCAGTGACCTGTGGGCGCCGCTGCGTGCGCTGGGCGGAGCGCGGCCTGCACGGGCGCGGCCGACGCCGGTGTCGCGCCGCCGTCGCGGCTTTGCCTTCGTTCCGCTGACGACGGACACCGCAGGACTGGAGCTGGCCAGCAGCACGGGGCCGACGCTGGCGGGACGCTGGTCGCTGCTGCCGCGCGAGCGCGCCAGTGACACCCTGCGCGCGCTGGCGCAGACCGAGGCGCTGCTGGACCGCTACACGGTGGTCACCCGTAGCGCAGCGATGAGCGAAGCCGTGGCCGGTGGATTTCCGGCACTGCGCCCGGTGCTGCGCAGCATGGAGGATGCGGGCCAGCTGCTGCGCGGTCGCTTCGTGGAAGGCATGGGCGGTGCCCAGTTCGCCCAGCGCGACGACATCGACCGCCTGCGTGCCAGCGCCGAGCAGACACGTGGACCTGACGGCTGGGTTGCGCTGTCGGCGCTGGATCCCGCCAATCCGTTCGGCAGCCTGCTGCCGTGGCCCCAGCCCATCGCCGGGCCGCGTCCGGTGCGCCGGGCCGGTGCGATGGTGGTGATCGGCGAAGGCCGCCTGCAGCTGTATCTGCCGCAGGGTGGCCGCCAGCTGACCAGCTGGATCGAAGACAAGGCAGGCGACGTGGCCACGCGTTGGGCAACGGCGGCACAGGCGCTGGCCGTGGGCCTGCGGCGCGGCCGGCGGCTGTCCTTCACCCTGGAGCGGATCAACGACGAGGCCATCCATCGTGGGCTCGCCATCGATGCGCTGCGCGCGGCGGGATTCAGCAATGAACCGCGCGGCCTGGGCTGGAACGGCTGATCAGGGCGCGGCCGGATCAGCCTTGTCCACGTCGATGCCGTAGCGCTCGATGGCGACCTGCATCAGCGTACGTTCGACGCGACCGTCATCGGCCAATGCCTTCAACGCAGCCAGCACGATGAAGTGGCGGTCCACCTCGAAGAACGTGCGCAGTGACTCGCGTGTGTCCGAGCGGCCGAAACCATCGGTACCCAGGGCGATGAAGCGACGGTCATCAATGAAGGGGCGGATCTGGTCGGCGACGATCTTCATGTAATCGGTGGCCACCACCACCGGGCCAGCGTACCCTGCAAGGCACTGCTGCACGTAAGGCACGCGCGCTTCGGCGGCGGGGTGCAGCAGGTTCCAGCGCTCGGCGGCCAGGCCGTCGCGACGCAGTTCGGTCAGGCTGGTGGCGCTCCACACGTCACTGGCAATGCCGAAGTCCTGCTGCAGCAGGGTGGCGGCGGCCTCCACCTCGCGCAGGATCGCGCCACTGCCCATCAGCTGCATGCGTGGCTGCGCACTAGCATCGGCCGGAGCCGGGTGCAGCAGGTACAGGCCCTTGAGGATCCCGGCCTCGGCACCCTCGGGCAGGGCCGGGTGCGGGTAGTTCTCGTTGAGCAGGGTGATGTAGTAGTAGATGTCTTCCTGGTCCACGTACATGCGGCGCAGGCCGTCGTGGATGATCACCGCCAGCTCGAAGTTGTAGGTGGGGTCGTAGGAGATGCAGCTGGGAATGACCGAGGACAGCACGTGGCTGTGGCCATCATCGTGCTGCAGGCCTTCGCCCATCAGCGTGGTGCGGCCGGAGGTAGCACCCAGCAGGAAGCCGCGCGTGCGCGCATCGGCGGCGGCCCAGGCCAGGTCGCCCACCCGCTGCAGGCCGAACATCGAGTAGAAGATGTAGAACGGGATCGTCGCCAGGCCGTGGTTGCTGTAGGCGGTGCCCGCCGCGATCCACGAGCTGATCGCACCGGATTCGTTGATGCCTTCCTGCAGGATCTGCCCGTCGGTAGCTTCCTTGTAATAGCTCAGCTGGCCGGCATCCTGCGGGGTGTACAGCTGGCCCAGGTAGGAGTGGATGCCGATCTGGCGGAACAGGCCTTCCATGCCGAAGGTACGTGATTCATCGGGCACGATCGGAATGGTCAGCCTGCCCAGCTCCGGGTCCTTCAACAGCGTGGTGAGGATGCGCACGAAGCCCATGGTGGTGGACTGGCCACGGTCGCCGCTGCCCTGCAGCTGCGTGCCGAACGTTGACAGCGGCGGCACCGGCAGCGGCTCCACATGGGTACGCCGCGCCGGCAGCTGCCCGCCCTGTGCGCGGCGGCGTTCGGCGAAGTACGTTGCTTCGGCGCTGCCCGGCTGCGGGCGCAGGTAGGGCATCTGTTCCAGCTGTTCGTCGCTGACCGGCAGGTCGAAGCGGTCGCGGAAAGCGCGCACTGCATCGGCGCTCATCTTCTTCAGCTGGTGGTTGATGTTCTGGCCTTCGCCGGCCTCGCCCATGCCGAAGCCCTTTACCGTCTTGGCCAGCACCACCGTCGGCCGGCCGGTAGTCTGCATGGCCTGCAGGTAGGCCGCGTGCACCTTCTGCGGATCGTGGCCACCGCGTGCCAGCGCCCAGATCTGTTCGTCACTCATGTGCGCCACGCGGGCCAGCAGTTCCGGGTGGCCACCGAAGAAATGCTCGCGCACGTAGGCACCGTTCTGCGACTTGAACGTCTGGTAGTCGCCGTCCACGCATTCCATCATGCGCTGGCGCAGCAGGCCGTCGTGGTCGGCGGCCAGCAGCTCATCCCAGCCACCGCCCCAGATCACCTTGATGACATTCCAGCCCGCGGCACGGAAGGTGCCTTCCAGCTCCTGGATGACCTTGGCATTGCCACGCACCGGCCCGTCGAGGCGCTGCAGGTTGCAGTTGACCACGAACACCAGGTTGTCCAGGCGCTCGCGCCCGGCCAGGGAGATGGCGGCCAGCGATTCGGGCTGGTCCATTTCGCCATCGCCGAGGAACGCCCAGACTTTGCGGCCCTGGTGCGGCTTGAGCCCGCGGTATTCCAGGTAGCGCATGTAGCGCGCCTGGTAGGCGGCGGTGAGCGGGCCCAGGCCCATCGACACCGTGGGGAACTGCCAGAACTCGGGCATCAACCGCGGGTGTGGGTACGAGGACAGGCCTTCGCGCCCGGCTTCGCGGCGGAAGTTGTCCATCTGCTGATCGTCCAGGCGGCCTTCCAGGTAGGCGCGGCCGTAGATGCCGGGGGCGGAGTGGCCCTGGATGTAGATCATGTCGCCGTCAAAGGTCTCGGTGCGGCCACGGAAGAAATGATCGAAGCCCACGTCGTACAGCACTGCCGCCGACTGGTAGGTGGCGATGTGGCCGCCGACGTTGGAGTGCTTGCCAGCACGCAGCACCATCACCATTGCGTTCCAGCGGATCATCGCGTTGAGCCGCCGCTCGATGGCGAGGTCGCCGGGGTAGGGCGGCTGCCGGTGCAGCGGGATGCTGTTGGTGTAGGCGGTCCAGGCGCGCGTGTGCAGGTCGCCGTGCCGGTCTGCATCGAGGTCGGACAGCTGGTCGAGCAGGTAATGCGCGCGCGGGCGGCCGCCGATCTCGAGCACGGCCTGCAGCGACTCGCGCCACTCGCGGGTTTCCTGCGGGTCGGTATCGATGGGGGAAGAGGTGTGGTTCATGGCGTTCTCCAGAAGGCGTCGCGCGGGCGCTGCGCGGCCACCGAGAAGACAAGCGTAGGTGTGCGCCTGCGCCGCCGATAGGCGGGCAGGGCTTGGGTCTGCGCGAATGCGGGGTTGCCGTTGTTCTGTAGAGCCGAGCCCATGCTCGGCTGCATTTTGTGGAGTGCAGCCGAGCATGGGCTCGGCTCTACAGATGACCGTGCAGCCGAGCATGGGCTCGGCTCTACAGGCCCCCCTCAGCCGTGCTCGAAGCGCAGCGGCTGGCCACCCATCGCCGGGTCGCTGGTGGCAGGGCGTCCGTCTTCGGCGCGGCCCGCCAGGCGCAGCTCGCTGTCACCGGCCACCACGTGCAGGTCATACCAGCCGGCGGTGGGCGCTGCGTCCCATGCCAGCGTGGTCTGCGCGCCGGCAGCCAGGGTCAGCGTCTTCTCCGGCATGTGCCCGGCATAGGCGCCGGCATGCACACGCACCGACTGCGCGTCACTGCCGGCATTGCGCAGCTGCAACCGCAGCTGGCCATCGCTCTGTTCAACCTGGGCCTGCAGCACCGGTGCACCGGCAACGCCACGGAAGTGCCGGTGGAAGCCGTTCGATCCCAATAGCCACAGGTCGTAGCGGCCGTGCGCATCCAGTGCCCAGCGGTCCTGCAGCGGTGCACCGGGCAGCACCGTGTAGCGGCGCGGCAGGGCAGTCAGCTGCAGGCGGTCGTAGACATGCAGCACGCTGGCCGCGCCTTCGCAGGCCAGCTGCAGGGTCACACCGTCCGCGGCAAGCGCGTCCACCTGCGCCTGCGGGCGATACGGCAATGCACGCGACGGGCGCGTGCCCGCTTCCTGGTGCGCCGCCTGCAGGCCGTCGGGCAGCGCCGGCACAGTGCGACCCGGCAGGGCGGCAGCGCGCGCGGCGGTGGCGCTCACATCGGGCAGCCCACGCACGAACGGGCGGGTATCGCGCTGGGCGAAATCGAAGGCATTGGTCAGGTCGCCGCACACCGCGCGGCGCCACGGCGAGATGTCCGGCGCGGCCACGCCGAAGCGGCGTTCGATCAGGCGCAGCACCGAGGTGTGGTCGTACACCTGCGAATCGACCCAGCCGCCACGGCTCCAGGGCGAGATCACATACAGCGGTACGCGCGGGCCCAGGCCATAGGGGCGGCCACGCAGTTCGGCAACGTCGTACTTCTCATCGCCCGGTGCCGGGTGCTGGTGGTACTCGCCGTCGGTGCTGACCGACGAAGCGCCCGCCCAGCTGCCATCGGATCGTGCCGATGGAGGTGCCGGCGGCGGCACGTGATCGAAGAAACCATCGTTCTCGTCGAACATCAGCAGCAGCGCGGTACGGCTCCACACCTCCGGGTCGGCGGTCAGCGCGTCGAGCACGCGCGCGGTGTAGGCCGCGCCCTGGGCCGGGCTGGAAGGGCCCGGGTGCTCGCTGCCGGCGGCATCGGCGATGATGAAGCTGACCTGCGGCAGGCGGCCATCGATGGCGTCCTGGCGCAGCTGGGCCAGGCCCCGCGTGCTGACCCCGCGCTGGCGCAGCGCATCGTCGTGGCCCGGCGCGCCGCTGTAGGCCTGGCGGAAGGTCTCGAAGCCGGCCAGCGGGTTGTCGGTGAAGTTGTCGGCCATGTCCTGGTAGATCTGCCAGGACACGCCCGCCTGCTGCAGGCGCTCGACATAGCTGGCCCAGCGGTACGACTCCGGATGCCCGCCGTGCTCCGGGAA
This sequence comes from Stenotrophomonas sp. SAU14A_NAIMI4_5, assembly GCF_003086795.1. Classification (NCBI taxonomy): domain Bacteria; kingdom Pseudomonadati; phylum Pseudomonadota; class Gammaproteobacteria; order Lysobacterales; family Lysobacteraceae; genus Stenotrophomonas; species Stenotrophomonas sp. SAU14A_NAIMI4_5. The sequence continues at coordinate 1,773,173 of NZ_CP026003.1, forward strand.
ATTGTCGTGCGAGTTGGCGATCACCGGGCCGCCCGCGCGGGCGAAGGCATCGTTGTGGCCGGTCCACAGGTACACCCGGTTCGGGTTGGTGCCGGCCTGCATGGCGCAGTGGTAGGCATCGCAGATGGTGAACGCTTCGGCCAGGGCGAACTGGAAGGGCAGGTCGGCGCGCTGGAAATAGCCCATGGCGTGGTTCTGCTTGGCCATCGGCCAGTGGCCCATGCGGCCGTGGTCCCACGCGCGCTGCGCGTCGGGCCAGGTGTGCGGGGTGCCTTCCACGCGCATGTAGCCGAAGTGTGCGGCCGTATCCAGCGGGAACGGCGCGATCGCGCGCTGGCCGCTGGCATCGGGCTGCAGCCACAGGCTGCGTGGGCCGTCCCCGCCGGCCAGCGGCGCGGCGGGGGCGACGAAGCGGTCGCCGAAACCACGTACGCCCGGCAGGGTGCCGAAGTAGTGGTCGAACGAGCGGTTTTCCTGCATGAACACCACGATGTGCTGCAGGTCCTGCAGGCTGCGCGTCTGCGCGGCCGGGGCGATGGCTGCCGCCCGGGCGATGCTGGGCAGCAGCGGTGCCAGGCCGGCGGCGACGCCGGCCTGCAACAACCGGCGTCGGCCGATATCAGTCACGAATGCCTCACAGATCCACGCGGAAGGAGATGCCGACGGTGCGCGGCGCGCCGATGAAGGCCGCGTTGGCACCGTCCACCCCTGCAAGATAGCGCTTGTCGGTCAGGTTGCTCACCACCAGGTTGGCGCCCATGCCCTTTAGGCGCGGCGACAGGCCCTCCAGGTCGAAGCCGATGTTGGCGTTGAAGATGGTGGCCGAGGGCAGCTTGTTGACGTTGGCCGCGTCCAGGTAGCGGGTGCCGAGGTAGCGGCCGGACAGGCCGAAGTTCCAGTTCTCACCCTGCCAGTCGGCCGACAGCACCAGGATCTGCTCGGGCTGGCCGATCACCTTGGCGCCATCGACGATGCCCAGCTGGGTGTCACGCGCGGCATCGCCGCTGCCCAGGTACTTGGAGCGGTTGTAGGTGTAAGCCGCGTTGACCCGCCAGCCGTTGTCCCAGCCGTAGCCGAAGGCGGCTTCCAGGCCGTTGCTTTCCACGCCGCCGAAGTTCTCGTAGACGCCGTCGGTCTCGCCCAGGTAGTCGATGCCGCTGACGAAACCGGCCGGCAGGTAGACGATGCGGTTGTCGAACTTGATGTTGTACAGGGTGACCGAGGCGGTCAGCGGCCAGCGGCTGATGCGCATGCCCACTTCAATGTTGTCGGCCGTTTCCGGTTCGACGTTGCGGAAGCGCTGCGGGTCGGTTTCGCCGAGCACGCCGGAAGGAATCGCGGCGAAGTTCTGCGAGAAGCCGGCGAACAGTTCCATGCCTTCCACGCCCGGTGCCCAGGTGAAGCCGGTGGACAGCAGCGGATCGGACTTGGAGTCCGAGGTCACGTGCTCGCTGGCACCGATCACGCGGTTGCGCGACTGGTCGACGAAGAACTGCTTGACGCCCACGCGCGCGCTGAACGGGCCGAAGCGGGCCACGTCCTCGACGTAGTACATCTGCTCGTCGACCTTGTACTTGTCCTCGAACTGCACCCAGTACGGCTGGTGGTCGAAGCCGATGTCCTGGCCGACGTTGAGCAGGCGGTGCCAGTCGCGGCGCGCGGAGCGGTCCAGCTTCTCCACCCACAGGCCGCCGCGGATCGTGTTGTCGACGCCGCCGAAGGTCTGCCGCCATTCGACATCGGCGGTCACGCCCATGCGGTCGTTGTCGTAGTGGGTGTGACGGTAGGACTGCGCGCCCAGCACGTTGCCGGCGTAGCAGTTGGGATCATATTCGGCGCTGAAGCCCACGCGCGGCGTGCAGCCGGCAATCGGCTGGGCGCTGCTGCCATCGGGGTTCACGAAGTAGATCTGGCCCAGGTTGCTGCCGCCGTAGACGGTGCTGCCGCCGAGGTATTCGGACTGCGGGCGGCCGGCGCCATCATTGGTGACATCGGCCAGGTAAGGCGGCAGCCAGTCGCCGCGGCCCTGCATGCGGTGGCCATAGGCGGCCATCGAGGCCTTGAAGCCGTTGCCGCCGTCGAAGGCCGCGCGCAGGTAGCCGAAGGTGTTTTCGCGCAGCGCACGTGAACCGGAACGGTAGTTCTGGTCCAGGTAGGGAATGCCGGTGAGGGTGCCGACCAGGTTGTCGCGGTCCGGGTTGGTGGCGAAGCCCTGCGGCGAAACGCTGGTGTACTCCGGCTCGTCGGCATCGTTGTAGGACAGGTAGCCGGTCAGCGTCCAGCGGTCCAGTTCAGTGATGAACTTGCCGGCGATATGGTCATTGCTGGTCTTGCCGCTGCCATCGATCCAGTCGCTTACGCGGGCCGAGGACGCGCTGACCCAGGCGCGGGTGTGGCCGCCGAGCACGCCGGTGTCGTAGCGCACGTAGTACTTGCGCGCATCGTTGTCACCGGCGCCGGCGACGAAGCGCAGTCGGCTGTCATGCAGCGGATCACTGGTGAGGAAGTTGAGCGTGCCACCCAACGCTTCGTTCGAACGCGAGGAGATATCGGCCGTGCCCTGGCTGACCTCCACCGTTTCCAGGTCGAGGGTGTCGATGTAGCGGTTGGCCATCGAGCCGCCGCCGTAGCCCGAGCCACCGTTGGGCAGGCCATCGATGGTGGTGCCGATCTGCTGCGTATCGCGGTTGGTCACGAAGCCGCGCATGCTGATCTGCGTGCCCCACACCGACGAGCCGGTCGCATCGGCCTCGCTGACCACGACGCCCGGCACTTCGTTGAGCGCGCCGTTGACGCTGCTCAGCACGGTCTGGCGGTTCAGTGTCTCGGTGCGCACCGACGTCTTGGCGTAACTGGTGGCCTGGCCGATCACCTGTACCTGGTCCAGGGTTCGTGCGTCGGCGCTGCGCGTTTCGGCGGCCTCGCCCTGCGGTGCTTCGGCCAGGGCGTCCAGTGCGGGGGCGATCAGCAGGGCAAGCAGCGAAACACGGGGAAAACGCGCAATCGTTCGCATCGATACCGGACCTCAAGTGGGGGAAGCCCGGGAGTGTCGGCAGGATGAATGACATGGGAGTGACGTTCAGATGCAGGCTTCATGTTGCGTGACGGCCGACACTGTGAACCGCTGCGCTCAGTAACGTGCGTCCTTCGGCTTGGGATCGCGCGGCCAGTCCTTGCCCTTGCCGGCGAAATCCGGCCGCGGCTGGTGGATGAAGTAGTCGGCGATGTCCACCGCGTCCTGGTCGGGCATCACCTGCTGGCCCAGCGGTGGTTCGCGGCCCGCTGCCGGCGGCATGTTGTGCTTGACGAAGCTGGCCGCCTTGTACAGCCGTGCCATGCCGGCGCCGATGTTGAAGCTGCGCTCGCCCCACAGCGGCGGGAAGGCGATATCGCCGCTGCCATCGCGGCGGCCCTCGCCGTTGCCGCCGTGACAGGCGGCACACTGCGCTGCATACAGGGCCTGGCCGCGCACGCGGTCGGGCACCAGCGAGGAATCGATCGGCCCTTCGCTTGGCGCCGACACGCGCGCGCCGTCGGGTACGGGGCGGCTAAGCCAGGCCATGTATTCCAGCATGGCGCGCATCGGTGGTGCGTCGCGGGCCAGCGGCTTGCCGTTCATCGAACGCTGCAGGCAGCCGTTGATGCGTTCGACCAGGCCGATCTCCTTGCCGGGGCGGGTCATGTAGCGCGGGTAGCTGCCGCCGCCGGTGTTGAGGTAGTGGTTGCCGAAAGGCCGCTTGCCCTCGGCCATGTGGCAGGAGTTGCAGTTCAGGTCATTGCCCACGTTGTCCGGCAGCAGGCGTGCGGTCTCGTTGAGCAGGCGGCGGCCGTACATCACCGCATCGCCATTGCCGAGGCTGGCGATCTCTTCGGCGCTGGGCATGTGGTACGCGCCGACCCGCGCGCCCTGTGCGTCGAGGATGTCCAGCGTGGCGGGGGTGGCATCCAGCGACGGATGGCGGTACGCGTACAGCAGTGCGGCGGCTGCGGCCACCACCAGTACGCCGATGGCAATGACAATGGCCGCGCTTCTGCGCTTGCGTGAGCGCCTCATGGTGCCACCTCCTGCGGAACCACATGCACGGGTTTGTCGCGCACCACCCTGCGCATGCGCGCGATGTCGGCTTCGCTCACCGCGCTGGCCTGGTTGCCCCAGCTGCTGCGGATGAAGGTCAGGATCTGCGCGAGCTGGGCGTTGGGCAGATGCTCGAAGCCGGGCATCGAGAAGGCCATCCGGTCGTGCGGCGTGTGCGGCGTGCGGCCACCGGCCAGGGTGACCTGCACCAGCGAACTCGGGTCATCGGCGAAGACGATGGAGTTGCCGGCCAGGGCAGGGTAGATGCGCGGCATGCCACGGCCATCGGCGCGGTGGCAGGCCTGGCAGTGCTCGGCATAGGCCAGCGAACCCTCCACGCGGTAGTCGCCGTCGCGCAGCGCGGTGGTGGTCGTGTCGGGGCCTGCAATCCACTGCGTGCTGCGGCCGGCGCGCGGCGGCAGCTGCTTCAGGTAACGGGCCATGGCCAGCAGGTCGGCGTCGGTCAGGTACTGGGTGCTGTGTTCCACCACGTCGGCCATGCCGCCGAACGCGGCGGAGCGATCGGTGCGGCCGGTACGCAGGAACTCGACGATCTCGTCCTGGCTCCAGCTGGCCAGGCCGGTGGCTTCGTTGCGCAGGTTCTTCGCATACCAGCCTTCCAGTACCGAACCGGAGAGGAAGCGGCGGCTTTCGTCATCAGCCATGGCGGTTTCCTGGAAGGCCACGCCGCGCGGGGTATGGCAGGCGCCACAGTGCGCCAGGCCCTCCACCAGTTCGGCGCCGCGCTGCTGGCCGGCATCCAGCGAAGGATCGGCAACGAAGCTGCGGGGGCGGGCAAACAGCAGTTGCCACCACGCCAGCGGCCAGCGCATGTTGGCCGGCCAGGGGATGGTGCTGTCAGCGTTGTGCTGGCGCACCGGCTGCACCGCACCCATGAAATAGGCATACAGCGCGCGGATCTCGTCGTCGCTGGCGATCACGTAGGAGGCGTAGGGCATGGCCGGATACAGCGGCTGGCCGTCATGGCGGATGCCGCGGCGGACCGCGCGCTCGAAATCGGCATAGTCATAGGCGCCGATGCCGGTGGCCGGGTCCGGCGTGATGTTGGTCGAGTAGAGCGTGCCCATCGGCGTCTGCATGCCCAACCCGCCGGCGAAGGGCCGGCCGCCGGGCGCGGTGTGGCAGGCGGCGCAGTCGGCCGCACGCGACAGGTACTGGCCGCGCGCGATCAAGGCCGGATCGTGGATGTCGACCACGGCAGGCTGGCGCGGCGCGAACCAGTACGGCGTGCTGCGGGCGATGCCCCAGGCCGCACCGACAGCGGCGGCCAGGGCAAGAAGGAGCTTGAGCGAGGTACGCATGGCCGCACTGTCGGCAAACGCGCGGGCCCGTTCATTGATCCGGATCAATGCTTTGTCCGTGAACGACATCCGACGAAGCTGAATCGATCCCGGCTTGTCATCAACCCGTCATCGACCTGCGATAGATGCGCCCGGTCGCGCCCGCTAACCTGCCACGCTGTCGCACCTTTCCCCGATTGCCCATGAAACGCCCGCTGCTGCTGTTGCTGGCGTGCGCCGGCCTGTGGCTGGCTGCATGCTCATCCTCGATCACCGCCTCGTCCACCTCGCTCAGCGACCAGCTGATCGCGCCCGGTGGCGTGTCCACGTTGCTGGACCAGCCGCGCATCGCCGCGGCCATCGCCGAGCTGCCCAACCGCCATGGCTTCCTGCCGGGACGCGATGGCGTGCCGATCTTCTGGCGTGCGTTCGATGCGGGCGACTACGGCGCCCGCTACCACTACCTGCCGCAGCGCCATGAAAACGGCCAGCCGCTGGACACCGGGCTGAGCCTCACCGTGCCGCAGCCGTTCCGTGCGCAGGCGCCGCGCGGCACCGTGGTGCTGCTGCACGGTTGGATGATGAATGGTGATTCGATGCTGCCGTGGTCGCTGCAGCTGGCCGAATCGGGATACCGCGTGGTCACCCTGGACCTGCGCAACCACGGCCAGTCCGGGCATGGGCCGTCCGGCTATGGCACCTACGAATCGGACGACGTGGTCGATGTGATCGGCGAACTGCGCGCGCGTGGCGAAGTGACCGGGCCGCTGTACCTGTTCGGCGTCTCCTACGGCGCGGCCACGGCGGTGTTCACCGCTGACAAGCTGGGTGACCAGGTGGCCGGCGTGGTGGCGATGGAATCGTTCGCCAATGCCGGCGTGGCGATCCGCACGATGATCCCGCACCTGATGGCGCTGCAGCCGGAAGGCCTGAAGGCGCAGGCGGTCGCGTCCTACGCGCGCTGGCGCTACGGCGGCCAGGACATCAACCAGGTGATCGCCGCGGCCAGCCGCCGCATCGATGTCGACCTGGACCAGGTGGACGTGGCCCGCGCGCTGGCCGATACCCGCGCCTGCGTGCTGCTGCTGCACGGCCAGGGCGACCAGCACATTCCGGTCAGCCAGGGCCGCGAGCTTGCCCTGGCCAACCCGCGCGCGCACTACATCGAGATGCGCGGCGAAGACCACATCACCCTGCCGCTGCGCCTGGACCTGCTGGCCGGCGTGGTCGACGACTGGATGGCGCAGGACGAACACCACCCGCGCACGACCTGCCCGGCACCGCAGCTGCCCGCCCAGGCCGAGTGGCTGGTGCGTACCTGAAAAAAAGGGGACGGAGGGGATTAAGTCGCTTGTGGCACAAACGACTTGATCCCCTCCGTCCCCTTTTTTGGGTTCAGGGCAGGCGGCGGGCGAGGGCGCGGGCCGAGGCGGCGACGCCGAGCAGCAGCGCGGCCACGCACAGGAAGGCGAACCCCAGCGTGGTCAGGTGGGCCAGCCCGCCGATCGCGGCCGGACCGGCGAGGATGCCAGCGTAGCCCAGCGTGGTCACCGCGGTGATGGCGATGCTTTCGGGCATCGCACGCTGCTGGCCAGCCATCGAGAACAGCGCCGGCACGATGTTGGCGCAGCCCAGGCCGACCATCACGTAGCCGATCAGTGCCACGGCGAAAGAGGGCACCAGCGTGGCCAGGGCGAAGCCGGTGGCGGCGGTGATGCCACCAATGACGATGGTGCGCGTGCGGCCAAGGCGCTCGACGATGCCGTCGCCGAACAGGCGCATCGCGGTCATCGCCAGGGTGAACACCGCGAAGCCGGCACCGGCCTGGTCACGCGGCACCTGCCGGACGTCGGCCAGGAACACCGCGCTCCAGTCGAGCATCGAGCCTTCGGCCAGGAACACGATGAAGGCCAGCACGCTGATGAACAGCACCACGCCATGTGGAATGGCCAGCATCGGGCCGTCATGGGCGATGCGCTGCGCGCGCCAGTGCGGTGCCGCCAGCAGCGCTACCACCAGCAATGCGGCCACCGACAGCAGGGCCGCCATCCACAGCGGCGTGCCCAGCAACAGCAGGCCGGTCATGCAGCCAGCACCGACGAAGCCACCGATGCTGTAGAACGCGTGGAAGCCGGACATCATCGCGCGGCCGGCATCGCGTTCGACCGCGACCGCCTGCATGTTCATCGTGCAGTCCATGGCGCCGACACCAGCACCGAACAGGAACAGCGCCGCGCCCAGTGCCAACGGCGAGGGAGCGAGCGACAGCAACGGCAGCGCCAGCAGAATCAACGCGGTGGTGATGACCATCAGGCGGCGGCAGCCCAGGCGTCCGCTCAACGCGCCGGCCAGCGGCATGGCCAGCAGCGAGCCGAGGCCCAGGCAGAGCAGCACGGCGCCCAGGCTGGCATCGGACAGGCCGGCCTTGGCCTTGGCATAGGGCACCATCGGCGCCCAGGCAGCAGTGGCAAAACCGGGAATGAGGAAGGCGGCGCGGGTGGCGTGCTGCTGGGCACGCGGGGAAGAAGGCGTCATGCGCAGGAAAGGCTCCGGAGAATCCCTGCCATGAAAACGTTTTCAGCTGGCGTGGGCAAGTGCCATTCGTGTCATCCCGCTGCGAATACGAATGCAGCGTCGCTCGCCGCACATGCAGAGGCCCGCGATACCGGTGGGCATCGCGGGCCTCGCTGCTTGCTACGGCGCAGCGCTTACAGCGGCAGGTCGAACACCAGCACTTCCGCGTCGTTGCCGTTCTCCAGGGTCAGCTGTGCTTCGTCGCTGACCTGCAGTGCATCGCCGGCATCGAGGGTGATGCCGTTGACCTGCAGCTGGCCACGGGCGACCTGCACGTAGGCGCCACGGCCATTGCCCAGTGCGTGGTGCAGCTTCTGGCTGCCATCGAGGATGGTGGCGTAGATGCGGGCGTCCTGCTGGATGCGCAGCGAACCGTCGGCACCGTCCGGCGAGGCGATCAGGCGCAGCTGGCCGCGCTTGGTCTCCGGCGCGAAGTGGGTCTCGCGGTAGGAGGGTTCGATGTTCTCGCTGTCCGGGAAGACCCAGATCTGCAGGAAGTGCACCGGATCGGTGGCCGAGTGGTTGAACTCGCTGTGGCTGACGCCGCTGCCGGCGCTCATCACCTGCACGTCGCCGTAGCGCAGTACCGAACCGGTGCCCATCGAGTCCTTGTGCTCCAGCGCACCGCCCAGCACGTAGGAAATGATTTCCATGTTGCTGTGGCTGTGGGTGCCGAAGCCCTGGCCGCCGATGACCTTGTCTTCGTTGATGACGCGCAGCGGGCCGAAGCTGACGTAGCGCGGATCGTAGTAGCCGGCGAAGGAGAAGGTGTGGCGGGAAGACAGCCAGCCATGCTCGGCCAGGCCACGGGTAGCGCTCTTGCGGATCTGCAGCATGATGATCTCTCCTTGTTCGATGGTTTCGATGGGGCGGGGTGGGCCGGTGGCCGCTGTGTTTCCCCGTTGAAGAGAAGTATCCACTTGCACCCCGGGTTTGAAAAACGGATAGTTTTGACAGCCATCATCGAAAATTTCGAATGCTCAAGCTCAGCCTCGATGCCCTGCAGATCCTCGATGCCATCGACCGCCGCGGCTCGTTTGCCGCCGCCGGCAAGGCCCTGCACAAGGTGCCCTCGACCATCTCCTACACCGTGGCCAAGCTGGAGGAGGACCTGGGCGTGCAGCTGTTCGACCGGGTCGGCCCCCGCGCCGAGCTGACTGAGGCCGGTCGCGCCCTGCTGGACGAGGGTCGCCACCTGCTGCGCGCTGCCCGCGAGCTGGAGCTGCGGGTGCGCCGGGTGGCCTCCGGTTGGGAGGCCGAACTGAGCCTGGCGGTGGATTCGATGTTCCCGACCTGGCTGCTGGGCCCGGACATTGCCGCGTTCCGCGGCATCGAAGCGCCGACGCGCCTGCGTCTGTTCGGCGAAGCGCTGTCGGGCACCTGGGAGGCGCTGCTGGACCGTCGCGCCGACCTGCTGGTGGCTGCAGCGGGCGAGGGGCCCAGTGGTGGCGGTTATATGGTGGAGCCGCTGGGCAGCGTTGATTTCGTGTTCGCGGTGGCGCCGGATCATCCGCTGGCGCAGGTGCCGGGCGCACTGGGCCGCGAGCAGCTGGCCGAGCACTGCGCCATTGCCGTGTCCGATTCCGCGCGCCGCCTGCTGCCACGCACCGTGGGCCTGTTGATGGGCCAGGAGATGCTGACGGTGCCGGACATGGCCAGCAAGCTGAAGCTGCAGTGCGAGGGTGTGGGATTCGGTTTCCTGCCCGAGCCGTGCGCGCGCGCGGCGGTGGCGCGTGGTCAGCTGGTGATCCGCGAGGTGGAGGAGCCGAAGCCGGAGGAGACGTTCTGGCTGGCGTGGCGCACGGGTGAGGATGGTGCGGCATTGCGCTGGTGGCGCGAGCGGTTGCGCAGGCCGGAGCTGCTGGCGCAGTGGTGGCAGGCAATGGGGTAGATCCACGCCATGCGTGGATGAGGGTTTTCTTTTGCAGGGCTGCGCCCTGCACCTGCCGAATCAACGTCAACGTCAACGGCAGAAGCTGGTTATCCGTGGGATGGCGGGGTGGGTCCGGTTGAGGGGGACGCCGTGACCCCCCCTCCGGGGTCCGGCCCAGCCGCTGGCGGCTGTGCGTTCGGGCGCTTGCGAAGCAGTGCTTCGCAAGCAAAGCGCCCTCACCCATGGGGGCTTGGTCGCCGCTTGCTGGTGTGCGCTGTCCTGCGCACACGGCAAGACCGGGGTTGGGCGTCCTGCCCAACCCGCCGGAGGCATGCCTCGGGCCCATGCGGCTCACACCCCCTCAACCGGACCCACCCCGCCTTCGACAGACTTCCGCGATCTGTCGGAGCACGGGGTCGGATCCCGTTGCTGCGCAACGGGCTCTGACCCCGAATGAATTTTGATATCTGATAGAAAAAACGTGTCGACCAAGGTCGACACCTACCAACAGCGGCGCAGTAGAGCCACGCCATGCGTGGATGAACTCATTCGATATCTGACAGATGTGCCGACCAACGGTCGGCACCCACCAACAGCAGCAGTTGCCAACAGCCGCCGACCAACTGTCGAAGGCGGGGCACTGTGGGTTTGCGGGGTGTGAGCCGCATGGATGCGGCGACCAAGCCCCCATGGATGGGTTTACGGCGTCCCCGCAAACCCACAGTGCCCCGCCATCCCACGGAATGCCGCTCTGGATTTTGACGTTGCCGTTGCTTGAAGGCCTCTGCAGGTGCAGGGCGCAGCCCTGCCGAAAACGCAAAAAAAAAACAGCAGGCCGGAGCCTGCTGTTTCGGTGTAATGGTGCGCCCGGAGAGATTCGAACTCCCGACCGCCTGGTTCGTAGCCAGGTACTCTATCCAACTGAGCTACGGGCGCCAATTACATAAACTTGTTGTATTGATCGTGTGTGGTGCGCCCGGAGAGATTCGAACTCCCGACCGCCTGGTTCGTAGCCAGGTACTCTATCCAACTGAGCTACGGGCGCGCGGTACACAATCAATTTTGTTACTACATTTTACCGCATCTTCCAGCGGCGGATGCTGGAAGCCTGTCGAGTGGTGCGCCCGGAGAGATTCGAACTCCCGACCGCCTGGTTCGTAGCCAGGTACTCTATCCAACTGAGCTACGGGCGCCCTGCGACAGGAGCGGAATTATGCGGATGTCGGCGGCTGTCGTCAACGCTTTTGTGAAAATTTTCATTCAACTGAATGAAAAAGCTTTCAGCGACGGCATCCGGGGCCTTCATCCAGGCGAAGTGATCGGCGCGCGTGCCCAGTTCCTGCGCGGACAGCACGCGCACGCCTGAGGCCACATTCGGCAGCTTGGCCAGCAGCGCCTGCATCGAACCGGGCGGCGCGAACCAGTCATCGGCCATCAGCACCGCCTGCGCGCTGCCATGGATGCGTGCCAGCTGCGCATCGAGGTCTTCGTCCATACCCACGGCCGCATAGTGGTTGTTCAGGCCCACCCGCGCCCAGTCGGCGATCAGCCCGCGTGCTTCGGTGCCGCCAAAGCCGAGGCGACGGCCGTGCAGCACACCCTGGCGGCGCGCGATCCACGGCAGGAACCGGTAGAACAGCGGCAGCAGCCAACCGCGCGGGGGCGGGAACACGCGCCAGAACGGCGTGCCGCTGGCCGCCAGCCACAGGCGCTGGAAACGCTCCGGATTGCGGCCGGCATGCAGGCAGGCGAGCTGGCCGCCCAGGCTGTGGCCACCGATGATCCAAGGCAGGGCGCTGCCTGCGCCGTCTTCGCGGACCAGCACGGCCTGGCTGGCCGGCAGATCCTGTTCGAGGATCTCGCGGTAGCCCCAGTCGGCCGTGCGCGAGGGACGCAGTGAACTGCTGCCGTTGCCACGCCACTCATGCAGGTAGACGGCGATGCCACGTGCTGCCAGCGCCTGCGCAAGCGGCAGGTAGTGGCGCGCGGCCACGCCCAGCGCCGGCAGCCACAGCAGGCGTGCCAGCGGCTGTGCAGGCATGCAGGCGATGATCTCGTAGCGGTGGCCATCGCCGCTGTCCACGGCGATCGTGCGCGGCGCAGCGCTCATGCGTGCGGTGCCGCGCCGAAGTGATCCAGCACCAGCACCTCGCTGCGGCCGGGCGCGTAGCCCTGCTGCAGGCCGCGCGCCACGTAATCGATGCCGGCTTCGCAGGCATTGGCCAGGCTGAGCCCGTTGCACAGCTGGGCGGCAATGGCCGAGGCCAGCGTGCAGCCGGTGCCGTGCGCGTCCAGAGGCAGCCGTGCGTGGATGAATTCCTCGCTGCTGACAGCGTCGAAGTAGCGGTCGATCACCCGGTTGCCTTCGTGCAGGTGGCCGCCCTTCAGCAGTACGGCGCCGGCGCCCATGTCGAGCAGCGCGGCAGCGGCCTGCTCGGCGTGGTCGGCGTTGCCGATGCTGCGGCCGACCAGCAGTTCGGCCTCGGGGGTGTTGGGAGTGATCAGCGTGGCCAGCGGAATCAGCCGTTCTCGCATCGCTTGCAGCGCGCTGTCTTCCAGCAGGCGCGCGCCACTGGTGGCGACCATCACCGGGTCCAGCACCACGTGGGCGGGGCGGCGCTGTTCGAGCACGTCAGCAACGGTGTGGATGACCTCTGCATTGGCCAGCATGCCGAGCTTCACTGCGTGGATGTCGAAATCATCGAAGCAGGCGTCCAGCTGCGCGCGCAGGAAGGCGACCGGGGGCACGTGCACGGCGGTGACACCGCGGGTGTTCTGCGCGGTCAACGCGGCGATGGCGGACAGGCCGTGCACGCGATGCGCGGCGAAGGCCTTCAGATCGGCCTGGATGCCGGCGCCACCGCCGGAATCGGAGCCGGCGATGGTGAGGGCGGAAGCGGGAGTGGTCGGGCTCATGCCTCGATTGTGCCGTGGTCCCGCAGGGGAAAATAGATCCACGCCATGCGTGGATGCCCTGGGTTCAATGCCGCCAGCGCGCCCACTGCTGGTACAGCACATACACGATGCCGGTCAGGCCGGTGAGCAGGGCGGGGGCGAGCAGGGCGTCGTAGCGGAAGTGCATGAACAACCACGCGCCGACGATGCCGCCGCCGAGGAAGCCGCTGATGATCAGCCCGCTCAGGGTCAACCGGCGCACCTGCAGGGGCAGGCCGCGCAGCAGGTGGCCCAGGCCGATGCCGAGGTCGGTGAACATGCCGCTCAGATGGGTGGTGCGTACCACCGCGCCGCTGAAGGTGGTGGCCATCGCGTTCTGCAGGCCGCAGGCCATGGCCGCGGCCAGCGCGCCCCAGATCTGCTGCTGCTCGAACAGTGGAATGGCCACCAGCAGCAGCGCCGATTCGATCGCCAGGGCCACGCCGTAGCGCCGGCCCAGCTGCAGGGCGCTGTCCTGGATCAGCAGGCCGCTGAGCATCGCGCCCAGCGAGAAGGCGATCAGCAGGCCCCACAGATGGCCGACCGCGCGCCAGTCACCCTGGGCAATCGCCATGCCCAGCTGGCTGGTGCTGCCGGTCATGTGGCTCACCGCCTGGTGCTCGAAGCCCAGGAAGCCCACCACGTTGACCATGCCGGCCACGCTGGACAACGCGACAGCGCCGATCCAGACCCAGGTGGGCAGGCGGATTCCCATGCCGCCGCCTCAGGGCGACGGCACTTTGCCGCCGTTGAACTGCAGGTCGCTGAAGCTGCCGGTGGCCGGGTCGTACACCGCGCCCCAGAACTGCCGGCCGCCATCACACACGCGGATCGCTTCGCGCGCGGGATTGGTGCTGGCATCTTCCGGCAGGTGGAAGGCGTTGATGTAGATCAGCTGCCGGCCGCCACTTTCGATGCCCACGTACTGGCGGTCGAAGTCCAGTACGTGCGGCACCTGTGCTTCCAGCGAGGACAGCTTCGCTTCCATCTGGTCCACCTGCTGCCGGCTCGGCGCCCAGTAGCCGCTCACCCGCCCGGCCTCGCGGCCGGGGCTGGTGCGCGAGCAGGTATCCAATACCTGCGCGGCGATGACGGGGCGGGTGACCACCCACGATTGGCCGGTGCGCTCGGCGGTCGGCACGCTGGCCGGGCCGCGCGTGGTGGTGCAGGCGGCCAGTGCGGCTGCGAGGGTGATCGCAGCCGTGGGCAGCAGCAGGCGGGTGCAACGGTTCACAACACCTCCGAAGCGTAATCGGCCAGGCGCGAACGTTCGCCTCGGCGCAGGGTGATGTGCGCACTATGCGGCCAGTTCTTGAAGCGGTCCACCGCGTAGGTCAGGCCCGAGGTCGTCTCGGTCAGGTACGGAGTGTCGATCTGCTCGACGTTGCCCAGGCAGACGATCTTGGTGCCGGGGCCGGCACGGGTGATCAGCGTCTTCATCTGCTTCGGGGTGAGGTTCTGCGCTTCATCGAGGATCAGGTAACGCGACAGGAAGGTGCGCCCGCGCATGAAGTTCATCGAGCGGATCTTGATGCGGCTGGCCAGCAGGTCGTTGGTGGCCTGGCGGCCCCAGGTGCCGCCTTCCTGGTTGTGGGTGAGCACTTCCAGGTTGTCGGTCAGCGCGCCCATCCACGGCGTCATCTTTTCTTCTTCGGTACCGGGCAGGAAGCCGATGTCCTCGCCCACGCTCACCGTGGCGCGGGTCATGATGATCTCGCGGTAGCGCTGCTGGTCCATCGTCTGCGCCAGGCCGGCGGCCAGTGCCAGCAGGGTCTTGCCGGTGCCGGCGGTGCCGAGCAGGGTGACGAAGTCGATCTCCGGGTCCATCAGCGCATTGAGCGCGAAGTTCTGCTCGCGGTTGCGCGCGCTGATGCCCCACACGGCATGGCTGCCGTGGCGGAAATCATCGACCAGCGACAGCACCACCTTGCCATCGCCGACCACGCGGCTGACGCGCAGCTCGACCTCGTCTTCGCCGGGCAGGTAGACGTACTGGTTCGGGTACCACTCCTCGCCGTCCTGGGCGAGGATTTCGTAATGCGTGCGGCCCTTGTCGCTCCAGCTGCGCAGGTCCTCGCCGTGGCGCTTCCAGAAGTCTTCCGGCAGCTCGGTGGCGCCGGTGTAGAGCAGGCTGAAATCATCCAGCGCGCGGTCGTTCTCGTAGTCCTCGGACACGATGCCGGCGATGGCCGCCTTGATCCGCAGGTTGATGTCCTTGGAAACGAACACCACCGGCAGGTCGGGCGTTTCTTCCTTCAGCGCCAGGATCGCGCCGAGGATGGCGTTGTCCGGGATGACCTTGCCGAAACTCTTGCCCGCATCGAAATGGCTGGTCTGGAAGCGCAGCTTGCCGGCGCTCTGCTTGCCGCGCAGCTGCAGGCCATTGGGGCGCTCCAGTGGAATGCCGTCGGCCAGGTTGTCCAGGCCCGATTCCTGCACCAGCTCATTGAGGAAGCGGCTCACCTGGCGGGCGTTGCGGCTCGCTTCGGAGGTGCCTTTCTTGCCGTTGTCCAGCTCCTCGATCACCTGCATGGGCAGGTAGACGTCATGTTCCTCGAACTTGAACAGCGCGGTGGGATCGTGCATCAGCACGTTGGTATCCAGCACGTAGATGCGCTTGCCTCGGGTCATCGTCATTTCCTGGTTACGGACAGGGAAAAACCACCACGACCTGCTGCGGGGCAGGGTGGTGGCGGACACAGTGGGCGTTGGAACTCACTTGGATTGGGCGGCCTTCAGTTCGGCAAGCACGGCGTCGGCATGGCCGGCGACCTTGACCTTGCGCCAGGACTGCACGAGTTGGCTGTCGGGAGAAATCAGGAAGGTGCTGCGTTCGATGCCACGTACCTGCTTGCCGTACATGTTCTTCATCTTGATGACGTCGAAGACGGTGCACAGCGCTTCGTCGGCATCACTGACCAGCGGGAAGTTGAATCCCTGCTTGGCGCAGAAGTTGTCGTGCGATTTGACCGAGTCGCGGGAGACGCCGAGAACGACCGCACCGGCCTTCTTGAATTCCGGCAGCAGCGCGTTGAAGTCGATGCCTTCGGTGGTGCAGCCGGGCGTGCTGTCCTTGGGGTAGAAGTACAGCACCAGCCACTGGCCGGCGTAATCGCCGAGGGTGGACTGCTCGCCGCCGGACAGCGCCAGCGGCAGGGAAAGGGTGATGCTGTCCAGGGTATCGCCGTTGTTCATGAGGTCCTTCTGTCGAGCCTGGGTTGTTTCTACGACAATTGCATGAAACGCCACGCGCCCGTGAGAGGCGCGCGAAAATCCGCACGTCCGATCAGAATTTCATCGGGTCCATGATCGCGTCCAGGTTCAGGTGGTCGCAGAACTCGAGGAAATCGTCGCGCAGCGCGGCGATGTGCATGTTGGCCGGCACGCCGATGGTGACCTGCGCGCTGAACATTTCAGCGCCGGTCTGCATGGCGCGGTAACGCGTGCTCTGCAGGGTCTCGATGGTGATGCCCTGGCGGTCGAAGAAATCGGCCAGCTGGAACAGGATGCCCGGCTTGTCGGCGGCGATCACTTCGACGATGTACGGCAGCAGGTTGGACTGCGCCTGCTTGGCCTCGGTGCGGTACCAGACCAGCTTCAGGCCTTCCTCGCGCTCGAGCCGGGTCAGCATCGCTTCCAGCTTGGCGACCGAATCCCAGGAGCCGGTGGCCAGGGCGGTGACCGAGACATCGCGGCCGACCGTGGCCAGGCGCGCGTCCACCAGATTGCAGCCGCTGTCGGCGATGCGGCGGGTGACGGACAGCAGGGGGGACTCCGGATGCGTCGTGTAGGCGTTGATCAGGAGGTGGTTTTCGCTCGGCGCGGGGCGCGGGGTGGTGTCGGTCAAGGCGATTCCGGGTAATGCAAGGCGTGAGTCTGAATGCCCGCCGGGGGCGGGAATCCACCGGTGTCCAGCATACTTGCCCGTGCTTTCGCGCCGCAAGTAACATTCAGGTGCCCCCGGCCTGTCGTGGCGGGCGTTTTCCCTCCCCAGCCAAGAGCAGCACGTCCTTGTCCCTTTCCGGCCTCATCACCGCGCTGGCGACCCCTTTCCGGGCCGACGGCTCCCTCGACCCCGACGGTTGGCAGCGCCTGCTGCACCTGCAGCTGGAGGGCGGCGTCCAAGGCGTCGTCGTCGCCGGCTCGACCGGCGAAGCCGCCACCCTGTCCGATGCCGAATACGACCAGCTGCTGGCCAGCGCGGTCGATACCATCGCCGGCCGTGTCCCGGTCCTGGCCGGCACCGGCCTGTCGGGCACCGCCAAAACCATCGAGCAGACCCGCCGCGCCGCCGCGCTCGGCGCCACCCATGCCCTGGTGGTGACCCCGCCGTACGTGCGGCCCACCCAGGCCGGCCTGATCGCGCATTACCGCGCCGTGGCCGACCAGGGCGGCCTGCCGGTGGTGCTGTACAACGTGCCCGGCCGCACCGGCTGCGACATGCTGCCGGAGACCGTGGCCGAGCTCGCCAGCCACCCGAACATCGTCGCCATCAAGGAAGCGGTGGGCGACATGGGGCGCGTGCAGGCCCTGTTGGCCCTGGCCGGTCCGGAGTTCGCCGTGCTCAGTGGCGATGACGGCACCGCCGCCCGCTCGATCCAGGCCGGCATGGCCGGGCTGATCTCGGTCGGTTCCAACGCGCTGCCCGGTGCCTACCGCCGCATGTGCGCGCTGGCCGCCGCCCACGAACATGACGCCACCGAAGCCTGGGATGCGCGCCTGCAGCCGTTCCATGATTTCTGCGGCGTCGAGCCGAACCCGATCCCGGTCAAGGCGCTGCTGCGCCGCATCGGCATCGGCCATGACCTGCGCCTGCCGCTGCTGCCGCTTTCGGCCGCACACCAGCCCGCGGCCGACCATCTCGCCGGCGACATCGCCGCCCTTGAAGCCCTTTCCAGCCACTGACCCTTTGTCGTGGCCTGATCCAGGAGATCCACATGCGTCAATCCGTTTCCACTGTCCGCGTGCTGTCCTACGCCCTGCTTGCCGTCGCCGTCGCTGCCGGTACCACCGGCTGCTTCAAGCGCGGCGCCAAGGGTGATTACGCCCTGGCCCCCGAAATGCGTCCGCTGGAAGTGCCGCCGGATCTGAACGTCCCGGCAGGCGCCGGTGGCAACCAGGTGCCGGCGCTGAGCTCGGCCACCAAGCCGGCGGCTCCGGCTGCTCCGGCCGCCGCTGCCGCTCCGGCTGCTGGCAACAGCGGTTTCACCATCCCGGGCAGCAAGGAAGAGGCTTTCGGCAAGGTCGGCACCGCGCTGGAAGGCGTCGAAGGCGTGACCATCGCCAGCCGCGCGCAGCTGCTGGGCTCCTACGACGTGGCCTATGAAGGCAGCAACTTCCTGGTCCGCGTGGTTGCCGTCGATGCCGGTGCCTACATCTCCGCGGTCGACCCGCGTGGCATGCCGGCCACCGCCGAAGCCCCGGTGAAGCTGATTGCCGCACTGAAGGCGAAGCTGGCGCAGTAAGCGCCGGTGGAGGTTCCGCCGGGCATGGCCCGGCGCTACCTTCTGCTGTGGTAGTCGCCAACCTTGGTTGGCGCCGACCCACAAAAAAGGGCGCCGCAAGGCGCCCTTTTCGTTGCCGCAACAGGCGCTTCTCAGCGCTCCAGCAGCGGCAGCTTGTCCGGCTTGCCGTCCCACTCGCCGGCATCGGCGGGCGGATCCTTGCGCACGGTCAGCACCGGCCACTCCTTGGCGAGCTCGGCATTGAGGCCCACGAACACTTCCTGGCCGGCCGGGACATCGTCCTCCGGGAAGATCGCGTTGACCGGGCACTCCGGCTCACAGAGGGTGCAGTCGATGCACTCGTCCGGGTCGATCACCAGGAAGTTCGGGCCTTCGTGGAAGCAGTCCACGGGGCACACTTCCACGCAATCGGTGTGTTTGCACTTGATGCAGTTTTCGGTGACGACAAAGGGCATAAGGGGGGAGGCAGATCCGTCTTCAAGCGGACAATTCTAGAACAGGTTGAACGCGCGCGCTGCCGTTGCACGCACCGGCACCCTGCGCGCTGACGATTCTGCACAGGCGGCAAGGGCATGCGGCCACCGCGCAGCAGCACTTTGCGGCACTGCACATTGCCAAGCCGGGGAAGCCCCCGGCAGACTCGATGTCCATCGGTGGACATCTGGCGGTGAAGCAGTGCGGATCGCAGGGACGGGCAGGGCATGAGCGTGTATCTGGGCATCGACGCCGGCACGCAGAGCGTGAAAGTGATTGCCTACGACGCGGCGGCACGCACGATGCTGGCGCAGCAGGCACGGCCGCTGGAACTGGCGGCGACGGCCGATGGCGGCCGCGAACAGAACGCCGCCGACTGGGTGAAGGCGCTGGTCGAGGCGATCCAGGCCCTGCCAGGGCCGGTGCGGGCGCGGGTGCGCGGGCTGGCGGTGTCCGGCCAGCAGCACGGCTTCGTCCCGCTGGGCCGCGACAACCGCGCGCTGGGCCCGGTCAAGCTGTGGTGTGACACCAGCACCGGCGCCGAATGCGAGGCGATCATCGCCGCCATGGGCGGGCCTGCGGCCTGCATTGCCGAAGCCGGCAACGACCTGCGGGTGGGCTATACGGCCTCCAAGCTGCGCTGGACCCGGCAGCACCGGCCGGAGGTGGATGCCGCGCTGGATGGCATCGCCCTGCCGCACGACTACCTGAATCTCTGGCTGACCGGCCAGCGCTTCATGGAGGCCGGTGATGCCTCCGGCACCGGCTGGCTGGATGTGCGCCGGCGCGACTGGTCGCCGGCGATGCTGGCCGCCACCGACGACCGGCGTGACCTGGCCGCGCTGCTGCCGCCGTTGGTGGGCCCGGAACAGGGCTTCTCCCTGCTGCCGGCGATCGCCGCGCTGCTGGGGCTGCCGGCCGATACCCGCGTGGCGGTCGGCGGCGGCGACAACATGATGGCGGCCATCGGCACCGGCGCGGTGCGCGAGGGGCGGTTGAGCATGAGCCTGGGCACTTCGGGCACGCTGTTCGCCTGGCGCGCCACGCCCTGCGTGGATGCGCAGGGGCGCTGGGCCGCGTTCTGCGCTTCCGATGGCGGTTGGCTGCCGCTGATCTGCACGATGAACTGCACGGTCGCCACCGGCCAGACGGCCGCACTGTTGGGGCAGTCGCCGGCGCAATGCGAAACCCTGCTGGCGCAGAGCGCGCCCGGCGCCGATGGGCTGGTGATGCTGCCGTTCTTCAATGGCGAGCGCAGCCCGGACCTGCCGCTGGCGCGCGGCGCCCTGCATGGGCTGGACCTGCACAACCTGACCCCGGCCAACCTCTACCGCGCCGCGATGGAAGGCGCCAGCTACAGCCTGCGCCTCGGCTACGACGCGCTGGTTGAAGGCGGCCTGCGCGGGCAGCGCCTGGTGCTGACCGGGGGCGGTGCCAACAGCCCGGCCTGGCGCCAGTTGATCGCCGATCTGTTCCAGCTGCCGGTGGCCGTGCCGGTGCAGGCCGAAGGCGCCGCCTTCGGGGCCGCGCTGCAGGCGCTGTGGCTGTGCGAAGGGCAGGGCCAGGCGCTGGCCGACCTGGTCGATGCGCACCTGCAGTTCGACCCCGCTTTGGCCGCCCAGCCCGATCCTACCCGCGCGGCCGCGTACGAGGCCGGTTACCAGCGTTTCGTCCACCACCTGCAGGCGTTGACGCCGCTGTTCCAGCAGCGCCTGCCCTGATCCCGAAGAAGGAAGCATCGTCCATGGCAACCCCGTTCCATGTAGGTCAGCGTGAGTACTTCCCCGGCATCGGTCGCATTCCCTTCGAGGGCCGCGACTCCGACAACCCCCTGGCCTTCAAGGTCTACGACGCACAGAAGCAGATCGGCGGGCGCAGCATGGCCGAGCACCTGCGCTTTGCCGTGGCCTACTGGCACAGCTTCTGCGGCGCCGGCCAGGACCCGTTCGGGCCGGGTACCCGTGCCTATCCGTGGGACCACGGCGATACCGCGCTGGCCCGTGCCGAGGCGCGCTGCGATGCCGCCTTCGAGTTCTTCACCAAGCTGGGCGTGCCGTACTGGTGCTTCCATGACGTGGACCTGGCGCCGGACGCGGACGACATCGGCGAGTACCGCGCCAACCTCGCGCACATGGTCGAGCTGGCCAGCCAGCGCCAGCAGCAGACCGGCATGCAGCTGCTGTGGGGCACGGCCAACCTGTTCTCGCACCCGCGCTACATGAATGGCGCGGCCACCAACCCGGATTTCGCGGTGGTGGCGCGCGCGGCGGTGCAGGTGCGTGCGGCGCTGGAGGCCACCGTGGCGTTGGGCGGCAGCAACTACGTGTTCTGGGGTGGCCGCGAAGGCTATGCCTGCCTGCTCAACACCGACATGAAGCGCGAACAGGCGCACCTGGCCCGGTTCCTTGCCGCCGCCCGCGACCACGGCCGCAGCATCGGCTTCCAGGGCACGTTCCTGATCGAGCCCAAGCCGATGGAGCCGATGCACCACCAGTACGACTTCGACAGTGCCACCGTGGTCGGCTTCCTGCGCGAGCACGGGCTGGACGGCGATTTCAAGCTGAACATCGAGGCCAACCACGCCACCCTGTCCGGGCATACCTTCGCCCACGACCTGCAGGTGGCCGCCGATGCCGGCCTGCTGGGCAGCATCGACGCCAACCGCGGCAACCCGCAGAACGGCTGGGACACCGACCAGTTCCCGACCGACCTCTACGACACCGTCGGCGCCATGCTGGTGGTGCTGCGGCAGGGCGGGCTGGGCCATGGCGGCCTGAACTTCGATGCCAAGGTGCGCCGCGAGTCGACCGACCCGCAGGACCTGTTCCTGGCCCATATCGGCGGCATGGATGCCTTCGCCCGCGGCCTGGAAGTGGCCCATGCGCTGCTGCAGGCCTCGCCGCTGGAGTCGTGGCGGCGCGAGCGCTATGCCAGCTTCGACCACGGCCCGGGTCAGGCCTTCGCCGCCGGCCAGCTCAGCCTCGACGACCTCTGCGCCCACGCCCAGCAGGCCAGCGAACCGCGCCAGCGTAGCGGCCGGCAGGAAGCCTATGAGAACCTGCTGAACCAGTACCTGCTGCGCTGAGCGGCCGGCCCACCTCTTTCGCGGAAGACCCAATGTCCACAGCGATTCCTGCAAACGCCGGCACGCGCGGCGAAAACACAGCCTTCATCGTCCTGATCAGCTGCGTGGCCACCCTCGGTGGCTTCCTGTTCGGCTTCGACAGCGGCGTGATCAACGGTACGGTCGATGGCCTGCGCCAGGCGTTCAATTCCAGCGAGGCCGCCCTGGGCTTCGAGGTGGCGTCGATGCTGCTGGGCTGCGCGATCGGCGCGTTCGTGGCCGGGCGCCTGGGTGACCTGCTGGGCCGGCGCAGCGTGCTGATCATCTCGGCGGTGCTGTTCCTGCTGTCGGCGCTGGGTGCCGGCGCGGCGCATGCCTCGTGGCTGTTCGTGGCCGCGCGCATGGTCGGCGGCTTCGCGGTGGGTGCGGCCAGCGTGATGTCGCCGGCCTACATCGCCGAAGTTGCCTCGGCGCGCTACCGCGGCAAGCTGGCCACGGTGCAGCAGATGGCGATCATCAGCGGCCTGTTCGCGGCCTTCCTCAGCAACTTCCTGCTGGCCCGTGCCGCCGGTGCCTCCACCGAGGTGCTGTGGCTGGGGCAGGAGGCGTGGCGCTGGATGTTCTGGATGCAGGCGATTCCGTCGCTGCTGTTCCTGGTGCTGCTGCTGGCCATCCCGGAAAGCCCGCGCTTCCTGGTCGCCAAGGGGCGCCAGGCGCAGGCCGAGGCGGTGCTGGTGAAGCTGTACGGCGCGGCCGAGGCCCGCACCAAGCGCAGCGAGATCGAGGGCAGCCTGGCCCAGGACCAGCACCGGCCGAGCTTTGCCGACCTGAAGGACAAGACCACGGGGCGCCTGCGCAGCATCGTCTGGGTGGGTATCGGCCTGGCGGTGCTGCAGCAGCTGGTGGGCATCAACGTGGTGTTCTACTACGGCGCGGTGCTGTGGCAGGCGGTGGGCTTCTCGGAGAACGATGCGCTGCTGATCAACGTGCTGTCCGGCGCGCTGAGCATCGGTGCCTGCCTGGTGACGGTGCTGCTGATCGACCGCATCGGCCGCAAGCCGCTGCTGTGGGTCGGTTCGGTCGGCATGGCCATTGCGCTGGCGCTGATGGTGGTGGCCTTTGCCAGCGGCAGCCTGGTCGATGGCAGGCTGCAGTTGTCTGACGGCATGGGCCGGCTGGCGCTGGTGGCGGCCAACGTCTACGTGGTGTTCTTCAACATGTCGTGGGGCCCGGTGATGTGGGTGATGCTGGGCGAGATGTTCCCGAACCAGATCCGCGGCTCGGCGCTGGCGGTGGCCGGTGCGGCGCAGTGGACGTCGAACTTCGCCATCACGGTCACCTTCCCGATGCTGCTGGCCGGCATCGGCCTGGCCGGCGCCTACGGCATCTATACCGTCGCCGCCTTCCTCTCCATCTTCTTCGTGGTCCGCTACGTGCGCGAAACCAAGGGCAAGGAACTGGAGCAGATGGAAGGCTGACGCGCTTTGGCTTCGGAGGCGTTGCGTTCGCGCCTCCCGGCTACGTGGGAGAGGGCGGCCTGCCCCCTCCTGACAGTTTCATGGTGTGTGCGGAAGCCGCGGGCTGCTTGCCGATGGCTGCCGCAGTGCGTGATCAACTGTCCGGAGACGGTGGGGTCACCCAGGCCAGGACCGCAGGCGCCATGGGTTGGGCGCATGCGCCCGACGGGTTGGGCAGGAGCCCAACCCCGGTCTTGCCGTGTGCGCAGGACAGCGCACGCGAGCAAGGCGTCATCGAGCCCCCATGGATGGGTTAACGGCGTGTCCTGGCCTGGGTGACCCCACCGGCTCAAGCCGATAGCAAAGAGGCGCCACAGCGACCAAGCACCCGAAGCCACAAACCCCGGAAAACGGAAAAGCCCGCACGAAGGCGGGCTTTTTCGGTTCCTGCTGCTGCGACTGGTGCTCCCTAGGGGACTCGAACCCCTGTTTTAGCCTTGAGAGGGCCACGTCCTAACCACTAGACGAAGGGAGCATAAAATTGTCGCTGCCGAGGCAGGAGCGCTAGTATATGCACCTCGATGCCATTGGGCAATCCCGAAACTTCAACCGGAAGCGCCAACATCAATTCCTCTGCTCCATCACCGTTCAGCCTGCGCGTCATCCCGCGCGACCAGCACACGATCTCCCGCAAGGACATCAGCCCGAACGCTCTGCGCGTGCTGTACCGCCTGCGCGATTCCGGCTTCGGCGCCTACCTTGTCGGCGGCGCCGTGCGCGATCTGCTGGTCAATGGCCGCCCCAAGGATTTCGACGTGGCCACCGACGCCACGCCCGAACAGGTCAAGCAGCTGTTCCGCAACTGCCGCCTGATCGGCCGCCGTTTCCGCCTGGCCCACGTGGTCTTCGGCCGCGAGATCATCGAAGTCGCTACCTTCCGCGCCAACAGCGATGACGGCAGCGGCGACCGCGAAATGGAAAACGGCATGCTCGTGCGCGACAACGTGTACGGCACCATCGAAGACGATGCCGTCCGCCGCGACTTCACCTGCAACGCCCTGTACTACGCCATCGAGGATTTCTCGGTGCGCGACTACACCGGCGGCTTCGAAGACGTGCAGGCACGCCTGATGAAGCTCATCGGCGATCCGGTGCAGCGCTACCAGGAAGACCCGGTGCGCATGCTGCGTGCCGTGCGCCTGGCCGCCAAGCTCGGCTTCCAGATCGAAGAAGGCACCGCCGCGCCGATCCCGCACCTGGCCAACCTGCTCAACGAGGCCGCCCCGGCGCGCCTGTTCGAAGAAGTGCTGAAGCTGTTCCTGTCCGGGCACGGCGTCGCCAGCTTCGAAGGCCTGGAACGTTACGGCCTGTTCGACGTGTTGTTCCCCGAAAGCGCCAAGGCCCTCAGGTCCAACCGTACCGGTGCGCTGCGCCGCATGCTGGTGGAAGGCCTGGCCAACACCGATGCGCGCGTGGCCAACGACGAGCCGGTGTCGCCGGCGTTCCTGTTCGCATTGTTGCTGTGGCCGGCGTACTGCCGCGCCCAGGCCAGCCTGCTCAAGCAGGGTGTCGCCCCGGAAGAGGCGCAGCGCCGCGCCGCGGACCGGGTCACCGTGCAGCAGCTGAGCACCATCGCCCTGCCGCGCCGCTTCTCGCTGCCGATGCAGGAAATCTGGCTGCTGCAGTCGCGCTTCAGCTCGCGCCAGCGCAAGCGCGTGTTCCGCACGCTCACCCATCCGCGCTTCCGCGCCGCGTTCGACTTCCTGGCCCTGCGCCAGGTCGCCTCGGCCGAGCACGAAGCCGACGTGGCGTTCTGGCGCGAAGCGCAGGCGCAGTCCGGGCATGAGCTGGAATCCTCGCTGGATGCCATCCACACCGAGGGCGGGGACGAAGAGGGTGGGGCACCGCGCAAGCGTCGCCGCCGTCGTCGTCGCACCGGTGCTGCCGCCGGCGGCGCCGCCGAGTAAGCCATGACCCTTGCCTGGATCGGCCTGGGGGCCAACCTGGGTGACGCGGTCACCACCGTCCGCGCGGCCATCGCCGCGCTGGATGGCCTGCCCGGCACGCAGCTGCGGCAGGCCTCGCGCCTGTACGCCACGCCGGCCTGGGGCAACGAAGACCAGCCGCCGTTCGTCAACGCGGTCGCGGGGGTCGAGACCACCCTGGCCGCCGGCGATCTGCTGCAGGCGATGCTCGCGCTGGAACAGCAGTTCGGCCGCGTGCGCGACCCCGCCGTGCACTGGGGCCCGCGCGCGCTCGACCTGGACCTGCTGCTGTACGGCGAGCAGATGCTGGATGAGCCCGGCCTGCAGGTACCGCATCCCTACCTGCACGAACGCGCCTTCGTGCTGGTGCCGTTGGCCGAGATCGCACCGGATCTGGCCATTCCCGGGCATGGACGCGTGCAGGATGCAGTGGTGCGGGTCGATGCCTGCGGGATCGCGCCGATAGGGTGATAATGACCGGGTTATCTCCCCGGTTATCAGCACATGAGCACCCACGCAGACAGCAAGCCCTGGACCGTTCCCGCACTGGCCGAAGCCAAGCGCAATGGCCAGAAGCTGGTCATGTTGACCGCTTACGACGCCAGCTTTGCCCGTACGTTCGACGCCAATGGCGTGGACCTGATCCTGATCGGCGATTCGCTGGGCATGGTCGTGCAGGGTCATGATTCGACCCTGCCGGTGACCGTCGCCGACATGGTCTATCACACCCGTGCGGTGTCCCGCGTGCTGCAGCGTGCGCTGCTGGTGGCCGACCTGCCGTTCGGCGCCGACGCCACCCCTGAGCGCGCGCTGGAGGCTTCGCTGCAGCTGCTGCAGGCCGGCGCCGAGATGGTCAAGATCGAAGGTGCCGGCTTCAAGGTCGACATCGTGCGCTACCTGGTCGAGCGCGAGATTCCGGTCTGTTCGCACCTGGGCCTGACCCCGCAGTCGGTGCTGCGCCTGGGCGGCTTCAAGATCCAGGGCCGTGGCGATGCCGCGCGCCAGCTGGTGGAAGACGCCAAGGCCGTGGCCGCCGCCGGTGCCGCGCTGATCGTGCTCGAATGCATGCCGACCCCGGTGGCCGCCGAAGTGACCGCAGCCGTCAGCGTGCCGACCATCGGCATCGGTGCCGGCCCGCAGTGCGATGGCCAGGTGCTGGTGATGCACGATTTCATCGGCCTGGACAGCGGCCACCGCCGTCCGAAGTTCGTCAAGGACTTCCTGGCCGAAGGCGGTTCGGTGGCCGGTGCCACCCGCGCCTACGCCGACGCCGTGCGCGACGGCAGCTTCCCCGACGAACAGCACGCTTACGCCCAATGATCCAGACCTTCAACGAGCTCGGCGCGCTGCGCGAGCAGATCGCACAGTGGAAGCAGCAGGGCCTGCGCGTGGCGCTGGTGCCGACCATGGGCAACCTGCACGGTGGCCACCATTCGCTGGTGACGCTGGCGCGGCAGTACGCCGACAAGGTCGTGGCCAGCATCTTCGTCAACCCGACCCAGTTCGGGCCGAATGAAGACTTCAGCCGCTACCCGCGCACGCCCGAGGCCGACGTGGCCGGGCTGGAGCAGGTCGGCTGCGATGCGGTGTGGCTGCCCAGCGTCGAGGCGATGTACCCGCTGGGCGTGGACAAGACCACGCAGATGCACGCCCCGGGCGTGAGCGAAGTACTGGAGGGCGCCAGCCGCCCCGGCCACTTCGATGGCGTCTGCACGGTGGTCGCGCGCCTGTTCCTGCAGGTGCAGCCGGACGTGGCCGTGTTCGGCCGCAAGGACTACCAGCAGCTGGCCGTGATCAAGCAGATGGTGGCCGAGCTGTCGTTCCCGATCCAGATCGTCGGTGCCGAGATCGTGCGTGACGACGATGGCCTGGCCAAGAGCTCGCGCAACCAGTACCTGGATGCCAGCCAGCGCCCGCTGGCCACCACCATCCACCGCACCCTGCTGGGCATGCGCGAGGGCTACGTGGCCGGGCAGACGCGTGCGCAGATCGAGGCCGATGCCACCGCGGCGCTGCAGGCGGCCGGCTTCCAGGTCGACTACGCGGTGCTGCGCACCCCCGAGCTGGCCGAGCCGACCTTCGACGGTGGCGGCCGGGTGGCGTTGATCGCTGCCCGCCTGGGCAGCACCCGGTTGATCGACAACCTGGAATTCTGATGCCTGCGGGGTCGGATCCCTTTCCCGGTGGGAAAGGGCTCTGACCCCACTTCCAGCCCGCTACCTGAACAGGTTGCCGGCCGTGATGCCCCGCGCTGCGCGGGTGCTAGAATCCCCGCTTTCCTTTGCGTTGTGCCGTGCCATGCATCTGTCCCTGCTGAAGACCAAGATCCACCGCGCCACCGTTACCCATTCCGAGCTGAACTACGAAGGCTCGATCGCCATCGACGACAACCTGCTGGCTGCCACGGGCATCCGCGAGTTCGAGCAGGTGCATATCTGGGACGTGACCAACGGTGCGCGCTTCTCGACCTACGCCATCCGTGCCGAAGCCGGCAGCGGCGTGGTGTCGCTCAACGGTGGCGCTGCACGCCACGTGCAGGTCGGTGACATCATCATCATCGCTGCGTTCGCCAGCATGACCGAGCAGGAAGCCGACAGCTTCAAGCCGAAGCTGGTGTACGTGGACGGCAACAACCAGATCACCCACACCAACGACACGATCCCGACCCAGGCCGCATGACAACGAACAACGGATTCGACTCGCTGCATTCCCACGCCCAGCGCCTGAAGGGCGCAAGCATCCCCAGCCTCCTCGCCGCCGAACCCGGCCGCGTGCAGGACCTGGCGCTGCGGGTCGGTCCGTTGTACGTCAATTTCGCCCGGCAGAAGTACGATGCCGCGGCGCTGCAGGCGTTGCTGGCACTCGCCGCCGACCGTGATGTCGGCGGTGCCATCACCCGCCTGTTCCGCGGCGAGCAGGTCAACCTGACCGAAGGTCGCGCCGCGCTGCACACCGCGCTGCGTGGCGACGGGGTCGATGCGCCGGTGGCGGCCGAGGCCTATGCCACCGCGCGCGAAATCCGCCAGCGCATGGGCGTGCTGGTGCGCGCGCTGGAAGACAGCGGCGTGACCGATGTGGTCAGCGTCGGCATCGGCGGTTCCGATCTGGGCCCGCGCCTGGTGGCCGATGCGCTGCGACCGGTGACCGGTGCGCGCCTGCGCGTGCATTTCGTGTCGAACGTGGACGGCGCCGCCATGCAGCGCACGCTGGCCACGCTGGATCCGGCCAAGACCGCCGGCATCCTCATTTCCAAAACCTTCGGTACCCAGGAAACCCTGCTCAACGGGCAGATCCTGCACGACTGGCTGGGTGGCAGCGAGCGCCTGTACGCGGTCAGCGCCAACCCCGAGCGTGCGGCCAAGGCCTTCGCCATCGCCGCCGATCGCGTGCTGCCGATGTGGGACTGGGTGGGTGGCCGTTATTCGCTGTGGTCGGCGGTCGGTTTCCCGATCGCACTGGCGATTGGTTTCGAGCGTTTCGAGCAGCTGCTGGACGGTGCCGCGCAGATGGATGCGCACGCGCTGGACGCGCCGCTGGAGCGCAACCTGCCGGTGCTGCACGGCCTGACCGACATCTGGAACCGCAACGTGCTGGGCCATGCCACGCACGCGGTGATGACCTATGACCAGCGCCTGGCGCTGCTGCCGGCCTACCTGCAGCAGCTGGTGATGGAAAGCCTGGGCAAGCGCGTGCAGCGTGACGGCCAGCCGGTCACCACCGACACCGTGCCGGTGTGGTGGGGCGGGGCGGGCACCGATGTGCAGCACAGCTTCTTCCAGGCGCTGCACCAGGGCACCAGCATCATCCCGGCCGACTTCATCGGCTGCGTGCACAACGATGATCCGTACACGGTCAACCACCAGGCGCTGCTGGCCAACCTGCTGGCGCAGACCGAGGCGCTGGCCAACGGCCAGGGCAGCGATGACCCGCACCGCGATTACCCGGGTGGCCGCCCGAGCACGCTGATCCTGCTCGACGCGCTGACCCCGCAGGCGCTGGGCGCGCTGATCGCCATGTACGAACACGCCGTGTACGTGCAGTCGGTCATCTGGAACATCAACGCCTTCGACCAGTTCGGTGTCGAGCTGGGCAAGCAGCTGGCCAGCGGCCTGCTGCCGGCGCTGCAGGGCGAGGATGTGGCGATTGCCGACCCGATGACCCGCGAGATCCTGGCGCAGCTGAAGCGCTGACGCTCTGATAGTGCCGGCCGCTGGCCGGCATCCAGGCGATGCTTCCGTCGTTCATGGGTTTGCCGGCCAGCGGCCGGCACTACCTTTAAAGGGCGGGATGAGGACGTGGCGGTTGCCGATCCGATGACCCGCGAGATCCTGGCGCAGCTGAAAAGCTGATGCTCTGGCAGTGCCGGCCGCTGGCCGGCATCCAGGCGATGCTTCCTTCGTTCATGGGTTTGCCGGCCAGCGGCCGGCACTACCGTTAAAGGGCGGGATGAGGACGTGGCGATTGCCGATCCGATGACCCGCGAGATCCTGGCGCAGCTGAAGGGCTGACGCTCTGGTAGTGCCGGCCGCTGGCCGGCATCCAGGCGATGCTTCCGTCGTTCATGGGTTTGCCGGCCAGCGGCCGGCACTACCGGGGCAGGGCGGCGCCGCGTCAGCGACTCGGGTCGCGTTCCGGGCTCGGCCGCTTGGCCAGCTTGCGCTGCAGCGAGCGCCGGTGCATGCCGAGCAGGCGTGCGGCGGCCGACACATTGCCACCGGTCTCGTGCATCGCCTGCTGGATGTGTTCCCACTGCAGGCGACTGATCGGCGTCATCGCGTCGGGCACTTCCATTTCGCCGTCATCGGCCGGGCCGTCGTCTTCCTCGCCCAGTGCACGCAGGATCATCGGCACCGTCGCCGGTTTCGGCAGGTAATCATCCGCACCCAGCTTGATCGCCTCCACCGCGGTGGCGATGCTGGCGTAGCCGGTTACCAGCAGGATCCGCATGTCCGCACGCAGGGCGCGCAATGGCTGGATCAACGCCAGCCCGGAATCGCTGCCCAGCTTCAGGTCGATCAAGGCGAACGCGGGCGGGTGCTGGCGGGCCAGGGCCAGCGCGCTGGCGGCATCCTGCGCGGTCTGCGTCTCCAGCCCCTTGCGGGCCAGGCTGCGCTGCAGCGTGCGCAGGTACAGTTCGTCGTCGTCGACCAGCAGGCCGAGGGTTGAGGCAGTCATGGGGTTTCCTCGTGGGGAGCCAGGGGCAGGCGGAAGCCGACGCGGCTGCCGGCGCCTTGCGCCGGGCGCATCCACATCTCGCCCTGCAGGCGTTCGATGGTGGCGTGGGACAGGGCCAGGCCGACGCCCATGCCCTCACTCTTGCTGCTGCCGAACAGCTTGCCCGGCAGCACCGCGGCGCGCGCGTTGAAGCCATGGCCGTAGTCGCGCACTTCGCCGATCAGATCCTCGCCGTCGATCCGCAGCTCCAGGTCCACGCGCGGTCGCCCGGCCTGTTCGCCGGCATCGGCGGCGTTGTTCAGCAGCACCATCAGCAGGTGGCCGACGCCGGGGTCCAGCGGCAGGCGCAGCGGTGCATCGTCATTGCGGTGCAGGTCGATGGTCGGGCGCACCAGCCGCCACTGTTCCAGCACCTGCTGGGCACTGGAATGGCTGCGGCCGGGGCCGTCGGTGGAGGCCGGTGCAGCCAGCGCCAGCACGCGCTCACGGCATTGCACCAGCAGCTCGCGCAGGGTTTCCATGTCCTCGCGTACTTCAGGTTCCTCGCTGCGCTCGGCCACATCGTCGGCGAGCAGGGTCATGGTCGCCAGCGGGGTGTTCAGCTCGTGCGCCACCGAGGCGGCATGGGTGGCCAGGGCGACGATGCCTTCATTGCGGGCGAAGCGTTCGCGCAGCGCCGACAGTTCCAGTTCGCGCACGCGCAGGGCCATCGCCAGGCGGGTGGAGAAGGTCAGCACCACCGCCGCCGACAGCAGGAAGTTGGCGACCACGCCCCAGCGGTTGAGATCGAGTGCGCGGAAGTAGCCGCTCGGCAGCGGTTGCCCGAACAGGCCGCTGGCGGCGTAGCCGAGCAGGCAGGCGGTGGCCACCGCCAGGGCCCAGCGCAGGGGCAGGGCGAAGGCGGCCAGCGCGATCAGGATCAGGAACAGCGAGCCGAAGGGATTGGCGATGCCGCCGCTCCAGCCGACCATCCAGGTCAGGATGATCACATCGACCAGGATGTGGCCGAACGCGGTCAGCGGCGCGGTGTCGTCCGGTTCCGGGCGCAGCTGCGTATACAGGTTGAACACGGCCAGCACGGCCACGCCCGCCCACAGCGGCAGCTGCGGCAGCGGCAGGCCGAGGACCCAGGTCGCGACCAGGATCGTCGCGGCCTGGCCGGCCACGGCCAGCCAGCGCAGGCTGCACAGGGTGCGTAGGAAGGGGGCGTCGGGACCGGTCATGCCCGACCATCGTATGCGTTCACCGGGCAACCTGCCTGCGACAATCGGCCGCAGACGTGCCGACGGCTGAATGGGAATCGCCCGGAATGCAGGGCCGGGCGGTAGAATGCGCCCATGCACGACGCCGTCACCCGCCCGACCCAACCCTCCGATGCCACCGCCTGGTCCCGTCGCCAGACCCATGCCGTCCAGATCGGCGGGGTCACCGTAGGTGGCGGCAAGCCCGTGGTGGTGCAGTCGATGACCAACACCGACACCTCCGACGTCGCCTCCAGCGTGAAGCAGGTGGCCGAGTTGTGGCGGGCCGGTTCGGAAATGGTGCGGTTGACCGTCAACACTGTCGAGGCGGCCGCGGCCATTCCGCGCATCGTCGACAAGCTGGCGATGATGGGCATCGACGTGCCGCTGATCGGTGACTTCCACTACAACGGCCACCAGCTGCTGACGGCCGAGCCGGCCTGTGCCGAAGCGCTCGCCAAGTACCGCATCAACCCGGGCAACGTCGGCTTCGGCAAGAAGAAGGACCTGCAGTTCGCCCAGCTGATCGAGTTCGCCATCCGCTACAACAAGCCGGTGCGCATCGGTGCCAACTGGGGCTCGCTGGACCAGGCCCTGGCGGCGAAGCTGATGGACGAGAACAACCATCGCGAACAGCCCTGGGACGCCGGCCGCGTGCTGCGCGAGGCGCTGATCCGTTCGGCGCTGGATTCGGCCGAGCAGGCGGTGGAAATCGGCCTGCCGCGCGATCGCATCATTCTTTCGGCCAAGGTCAGCGGCGTGCAGGAACTGATCGCGGTGTACCGCGACCTGGCCCAGCGTTCGGATTTCGCCCTGCACCTGGGCCTGACCGAAGCCGGCATCGGCAGCAAGGGCATCGTCGCCTCGGCGGCGGCGCTGAGCGTGCTGCTGCAGGAAGGCATCGGTGACACCATTCGCATTTCGCTGACGCCCGAGCCGGGCCAGTCGCGTACGCAGGAAGTGATCGTCGCCCAGGAACTGCTGCAGACCACCGGCCAGCGCGCCTTCACCCCGCTGGTCACCGCCTGCCCGGGCTGCGGCCGCACCACCTCCGAGTTCTTCCAGGAACTGGCCAAGGTCGTGCAGAACCACGTGCGCGAGAAGATGCCGGTCTGGAAGGTGCAGCACCCGGGTGCGGAGAACATGACCCTGGCGGTGATGGGTTGCATCGTCAATGGTCCGGGTGAGTCGCGCCACGCCAACATCGGCATTTCCCTGCCGGGTACCGGCGAAACGCCGGCCGCGCCGGTGTTCGTCGACGGCGAGAAGAAGGTGACCCTGCGTGGCGACAACATCGCCCAGGAATTCGTTGCCCTGATCGACGACTACGTCGAACAGAAGTATGTCCGGATCGCCGGGTAAGCCGGCGATCCTGGCCGCGCCGGAACCGGCGTCCGGCTTCCGACACTGGATGGGGCGCAATACGTGGCGCCTGGTGCTGCTGTTTGCCGGCGTGCTGCTGCCGCTGGCCGGCTTTGTCACCCTGGCCGATGAAGTCCACGAGTTCGAGTCCTTCCACTTCGACGCCCCGCTGCTGTGGCAGATGCACGGGCTGCATTCGCCGTGGCTGGACCGTTTCTTCGTGCTGCTGTCCAAGCTGGGCTACGAGTGGCTGCTGATTCCCGCCGACGTGCTGATCGTCGGCCTGCTGCTGTGGCGCCGCCGCTGGCGCGAGGCCACCTTCGTGGCGGTGTGCTTCGTCGGGTCGGCGCTGCTGAACATGGGCAGCAAGCAGTTCTTCCAGCGCGAGCGGCCCAGCCTGTGGGAATCGATCGCGCCGGAATCGACGTTCAGCTTCCCCAGCGGCCATGCGATGGGCACCATGACCCTGGCCGCGACCCTGGTGCTGCTGGCGTGGAACACCCGCTGGCGCTGGCCGGTGCTGGTGCTGGCGCCGCTGTTCAGCCTGCTGGTCAGCCTCTCGCGGGTCTACCTGGGGGTGCATTACCCCTCCGATATCCTCGCCGGATGGTGTGCGGCGCTGGTTTGGGTGGTAGGGTGCTATCTGGTCATGTTCAGTCGCCGGCAACCTTGGCGACACCGCGGTTCGCCGCCAGCAGCGGCCAGCGAAGCGATCGCAACAGGGGAGTGACGTGGATGCCCCTTCGGGGACGTCCATGCAGCAGCAGGTTGTTTCGTTGTAACGGGTTCTGTGGGACAGGGGGCAACATCGATGTGCGAAGAATGTGATGCGCAAGGCAGATTGCCGTTTTTGCGCAGTCATCGTGCTTGCGGTGCCCGGATGCCCTGCCTAGCGTGGCCCGCAATGGCCGCATTCGAAGAGGTACGTGAATGACGATTCGAGTCTACCTGGTGGACGACCACGCGCTGGTCCGCACCGGTATGAAGATGATCTTGTCGGGTGAAACCGACATCGAGGTGGTGGGCGAAGCGGAGACCGGCGAAGACGGCCTGCGCGAGATCCGCCAGCTGCTGCCGGACGTGGTGCTGTGCGACCTGCACCTGCCGGGTGTCAGTGGCATGGAAGTGACCGAGCGCATCGTCCGTGGCCACCGCGCCACGCGCGTGGTGATCGTCTCCGTGCTGGAAGACGGCCCGCTGCCGAAGCGACTGCTGGAGGCGGGTGCCGCCGGCTACATCGGCAAGGGCTGCGATGCGCAGGAGCTGCTGCGTGCGGTGCGTGACGTGGCGGCCGGGCGCCGTTACCTGGGCACCAGCATCGCGCAGAACCTGGCGCTGTCCACGGTGGAAGGCAATGCCTCGCCGTTCGATACGCTGTCGCCGCGCGAGCTGGAAGTGGCGCTGCTGCTGACCCAGGGCCTGCGCCAGGAAGACATCGCGCGGCGCCTGAGCCTGAGCGCGAAGACGGTGAACACGCACAAGGCGCGGTTGTTCGAGAAGATGGGGATCAGCGACAACATCGCGCTGGCGCGCATGGCCAGCCAGTACGGGCTGGTGGATCCGGCACGGCCGCTGTAAACGCGTCGGCCGTACATCTGGGGTCAGAGCCCTTTCCTGCGGAAAGGGATCTGACCCCTGGTGATGCGGAGCCGAGCGTGGGCTCGGCTCTACACCTCTGCTGGGCTCAGTGGCCGCGGACGCGCTTGATGATCTTCGCGGCGTCGGCGGCGCTGGCGCGCACCTTGTCCCACTCGCCGTCGGCGATCCAGTTGCCCGGCACCATCCACGAGCCACCGATGCAGACCACGTTCTTCTGCTCCAGGTACTCGGCGGCGGTGTTTTCGGTGATGCCACCTGTCGGGCACAGCTTCAGGTCGGCAACCGGGCCAGCCAGGCCCTTGATCATCGCCAGGCCACCCACGGCCGTCGCCGGGAACAGCTTGCACACGCGGAAGCCGCGCGCGTAGAGCGACAGCAGCTCGGTCGGCGTGGCCGCACCCGGCACCACCGGCAGCGGCGCCGCCGCCAGCGCATCGGCCAGCACCGGCGGCGTACCCGGCGTCACCAGGAAATCCGCGCCCGCATCGATCGACTGCTGCATCTGCTCCACGGTCAGCACCGTACCCGCACCCACCACCACGTCGGGCAGCTCACGCTTGAGCATCGCCAGCGCTTCCATCGCCACCGGCGTACGCAGCGTCAGCTCGATGGCCGGCAGCCCACCTTCCAGCAGCGCCGCACTCACCGCACGCGCCTGGTCCAGCGTATGAATCGTCACCACCGGCAGAATGCCCGCCGCACGCAGCAGTTCCGCCGCCTTCACCTGATGTTGTTCGATACCCATGCTTTTGCCCTTGCCTTTGCTCTTCTTGATTCAGTGGCCGCAGCGCAAATGACGCGCCGGGAATTGTCCAAGGGCAGTAGAGCGCCCTGGCCGGGACCGTGAGCGGCATGGATGCCGCGACCGAGCCCCCATGGATGGGTTTACGGCGTGTCCCGGCCAGGGCGCTCTACTGCCCAAGCCGGGAAGCCTGCCGCGGCTTTTCGCTTCAGGCGTCTTTTGCCTCATGCGGCGCCGCCGCAGCCGCAGCATCGTGCCCCAGCTCATACTCCGAATCGTAATCCCACGGCCCACCATCCGCCGCCGCCGGCCCGCACGAAATCGAAATCGCACCCTGGTCCGCCGGACCCACCACGCGACGGTTGATCGCGAACAGATTGCGGCCCAGGTCATGCGCTGCCGGTGCCGTGTTCGGCGCCAGCGAACGCGCCGCCCACTCGGCCGCATCCACCAGCACTTCCAGCGTGCCGGCTTCACCGTCCAGGCGGATCATGTCGCCCTCGCGCACCTTGGCCAGCGGGCCACCGCGCGCCGCTTCCGGCGTCACGTGGATCGCCGCCGGGATCTTGCCCGAGGCACCGGACAGGCGACCGTCGGTGACCAGCGCCACGCGCCGGCCCTGGTTCTGCAGCAGGCCCAGCAGCGGCGCCAGCGAATGCAGTTCCGGCATGCCGTTCGCACGCGGGCCCTGGTAACGCACCACCGCCACGAAATGCTCGGGCAGCAGGCCACCGGCGTGCAGCTTGTTCAGCACCTGCGGCGCATCGACCACCACGGCCGGTGCCTCGATCGTGCGGTACTGCGGCTTCACCGCCGACAGCTTGATCAGCGACTTGCCCAGGTTGCCGCGCAGCAGGCGCAGGCCACCCTGGCTTTCGAACGGGTTGTCGACGCTGCGCACCACTTCTTCATCGGCGCTGCGTTCCAGGCCCGGCAGGTACACCAGCTTGCCGTCGCGCAGCTGCGGCTCGCGGGCGTAGTCGGCCATGCCGCCACGGGCCACGCTGACGATGTCGCCGTGCATCAGGCCGGCCTTGATCAGCTCGCCGAATACGAACGCCGGGCCACCGGCCGCGGCGAAGCGGTTCACGTCGGCCTCGCCGTTCGGATAGACGCGAGCCAGCAACGGAACCAGCTGCGACAGCTCGTCGAAGTCGTCCCAGGTCAGCACGATGCCGGCGGCGCGGGCCACGGCGATCCAGTGGATCGTGTGGTTGGTCGAACCGCCGGTGGCCATCAGCGCGATGACCGCGTTGAGGATCGCGCGCTCGTCGATGATGCGGCCCAGCGGACGGAAATCGTCGCCCAGCGCGGTGATGTCCAGCGCACGCTCGGTGGCTTCGCGGGTCAGCGCGTCGCGCAGCGGCGTATCCGGGTTGACGAACGACGCGCCCGGCAGCTGCACGCCCATCGCTTCCAGCAGCACCTGGTTGGAATTGGCGGTGCCGTAGAAGGTGCAGGTGCCGACGCCGTGGTACGAGGCGGACTCGGCTTCCAGCAGTTCCTCGCGGGTGGCTTCGCCGGCGGCGTAGCGCTCGCGCACTTCGGCCTTCTGCTTGTTCGGAATGCCCGGGGTCATCGGGCCGGCCGGCACGAACACCGCCGGCAGGTGGCCGAAGGCCAGTGCGCCGATCAGCAGGCCCGGCACGATCTTGTCGCACACACCGAGGTGGATGGTGGTGTCGAACATGTCGTGGCTGAGGCCGATGGCCGTGGCCTGCGCGATCACGTCGCGCGAGAACAGCGACAGTTCCATGCCGCCGCGACCCTGGGTCACGCCGTCGCACATCGCCGGCACGGCGCCGGCCACCTGTGCGGTCGCGCCGAGTTCGCGGGCGACCTCACGGATCTGCTCCGGATAGGTCTCGAACGGCTGGTGCGCCGACAGCATGTCGTTGTAGGCGGTGATGATGCCCAGGTTCGGGGTCACACCGCCGCGCAGGCGGCTCTTGTCGGTCGTGCCGCAGGCGGCGAAGCCGTGGGCGAGGTTGCCGCAGCTCAGGCGGCTGCGGAACGGGCCATCGCGCAGGGCGGCGTCGATCGCGGCCAGGTAGGCGGCGCGCGACGCGGCGCTGCGGCGGATGACGCGATCGGTGATGGCTTGCAGTTGCGGATGGAGGCTCATTGGCTACCAGCGTTCAAGGTGGCGAGAGGCAAGCGGCAGCGGACGCCGCCGCCGACGTCAATCAGCCCAGTGCACGCGCAGGCGCGCGCCGTCCAGGTTGATTGCATTGAGGATCGGGTACTGCTGCGCATCGTTGCTGTCCAGCGCCTGGCGCAGGACCTGCAGCTTCTGCTTGCCGCGCAGCAGCAGCAGGCGCTGGCGGCACTGGCCCAGGCCACGCGGGGTCAGGGTGATGCGCAGCGGCCACTGGTTGGCACCGGGGCAGCCGGTGGCATCCAGTGCGGCGTAGGGCAGGGTGCTTTCCAGGGCGCGGGCCAGATCCTTCGAGCCCGGGAACAGCGAGGCGGTGTGGCCATCGTTGCCCATGCCCAGCGCCACGACGCTCGGCGCCTGGCTGTGCTGGGCCTGCAGGTTGGCGGTGTACACGCATTCGGGCAGCGGCTTGCCGATGCGCACCAGCGGATCGAAGTGGGCACCTTCGGCACGCTTGAGCAGATGCTCGCGCACCAGCCAGGCATTGCTGTCGCGATCCTGCGGCGACAGCCAGCGCTCATCGGCCAGGCTCACTTCCACGCGGTCCCAGAGCACGTCCAGCTCGGCCAGCGCCTGGTACACCGGCGCCGGGGTGGTGCCACCGGACAGCAGGATGCGGGCGCGGCCCACTTCGTTGATGTCGTGGTTGATCGCCTGGGCCATTTCGGCGGCCACCGCTTCGATCCAGCCATCGGCATCGCCGTGGCTGATGAAGTCGATGCGGTCGTCGTGGAAGGTCGGGCTCATGCGGCAACTCCTGTAGCGTCACGTTCGGCGTCGGCGGCATAGGCGGCGGCGCCCAGCAGCCCGGGGCAGGGGTGCATGATCGCCAGCGACGGCACCCGCGCCATGATGGAAGAGAACCGGCCCTTGTGTTCGAAGCGCTGGCGGAAACCGGA
Source organism: Stenotrophomonas sp. SAU14A_NAIMI4_5 (assembly GCF_003086795.1). NCBI lineage: Bacteria > Pseudomonadati > Pseudomonadota > Gammaproteobacteria > Lysobacterales > Lysobacteraceae > Stenotrophomonas > Stenotrophomonas sp. SAU14A_NAIMI4_5. The sequence continues at coordinate 1,811,551 of NZ_CP026003.1, forward strand.
ATGCTGCAGCGAATCGAGCATCTTCGGCACCAGGCCACCGGTCAGGAACACGCCGTCCCACGCGCCCTGCACCAGCACCAGGTCACCTGCGATGGCACCGAACACGGCGCAGAACACGTCCACCGTGCGCATCGCCTGCGGGTCACCCAGCGCGGCACGCGCGGTGACGTCGGCCGGCTGCAGCTGGCCCGGATCGAAACCGGCCATCTCGCACACGGCGCGATGGATGTTGACCAGGCCGGGGCCGCAGATCAGGCGTTCGTTGGAGACGCGGCCGAACTGCTCGGACAGGATCTCCAGGATGCGGATCTCCTCCGGCGTGCCCGGCGGGAAGCTGACGTGGCCACCTTCGGTCTCCAGCGGATAGCTGCGGCCGTGGCGCACGATCAGGCCGCCGACACCGAGGCCGGTGCCCGGACCGATCACGCCGTAGTTGCGCGATTCGCCCGGTGCGGCCGGGGTCCAGTGCGCGCCGCCGATCTGGATCACGTCATGCGGCTGCAGCAGGGCCACGGCCATCGCCTGTGCGGCGAAGTCGTTGATCAGGTGCAGTTCGTCGAAGCCGAGCATGGCCGCGGTGCGGCTGCGCGAGATCACCCACGGGTGGTTGGTGATACGTGCTTCGTCACCGTCCACGCGGCCGGCCACCGCGAACACGCCGCGGCGCGCAGTGGCGCCGGCCTGTTCCAGGTAGTGGCGTGCGGCATCACCCAGCGAGGGGAACTCAGCCACCGCGAATTCGCGGATGCTGTCCTTCTGCAGGGGCGCGTCCAGCGAGGTGTCGGCGAGGGCGAAGCGGGCGTTGGTGCCGCCGATGTCGGCGACCAGCACGGGCTGGCTGCCGACACTCATGCCGATGCTCCGCTGTCCGGTGCGTCCACGCCCTGCGGCAGGAAGTCGGTGGCGTTGTCCGGGCCCCACTGGCCGGCCGGGTAGGGTTCCAGCGGCAGCTTGGCGGCCTTCCAGGCATCGGCCACGCTGTCGATCCAGGCCCAGGCCGCGCGCACTTCGTCGTCGCGCACGAACAGGGTGTGGTTGCCGTTGAAGGCGTCCAGGAACAGGCGCTCGTAGGCGATGCGGCGGTGCAGGCCGGTCGGCACGGACAGTTCCAGTTCCAGCGGGTGCAGTTCCAGCGCGCCCCATTCCGGGCCGGCCAGGCTGCTCATCAGGCCCAGTTCGATGTTTTCCTGCGGCTGCAGCTGGAACACCAGGCGGTTCGGCGCGGCCTGCGCACGCTGCGGGCGCTCGAACAGCCAGTGGGTGACCGGCTTCAGCGTGACCACCACGCGGGTGGTGCGCTCGGGCAGGCGCTTGCCGGTGACCAGGTGGAACGGCACGCCGCTCCAGCGCCAGTTGTCGATGTGCGCGGTGACGCCGGCGAAGGTTTCCACGTCGCTGCCTTCCGGCGGCTGGTAGGCCTGGGCAGGCTGGCCGTTGATGCTGCCAGCGGTGTAGCGGCCGCGGATGCTGTCACGGGCGGCGTTCTTCGCGTCCAGCGGGCGCAGGGCGCGCAGCACCTTGACCTTCTCGTCGCGGATGCGGTCGGCTTCCAGCGAGGCCGGCGGCTCCATCGCCACCATGCACAGCAGCTGCAGGATGTGGCTCTGCACCATGTCGCGCAGCGCGCCGGAGCGCGCGTAGTACGCGTCGCGGCCGTCCACGCCTTCGCTCTCGGCCACCAGGATGTGCACCGATTCGATGTAGTTGCGGTTCCACACCGCTTCCAGCAGCGTGTTGCCGAAGCGCAGGGCGATCAGGTTCTGCACCGCCGCCTTGCCCAGGTAGTGGTCCAGGCGGAACACGCGGTCTTCGTCGATCCACTGGCCGATGGTGGAGATGATCTCCTCGGCGCTCTCGCTGTCGCTGCCGATCGGCTTTTCCAGCATCAGGCGCGACGGTGCTGCCAGGGCGCCGCCCTTGGCCAGGCCTTCGCAGGTGGAGATGTACAGGCCCGGCGGGATGGCCAGGTAGCTCACGCAGCGGCGGTCGACCAGGTCGGAGACGGCGGCGGCGACCGAGTCGACGTCACGCAGGTCCACCGAGCGGTAGTCGATGCGGCGCAGCAGGGAGGCGATGTCCTCTTGGCTGGCCATCGGCATGGCCTGCTGCAGACGCGGCCGCAGGATATCGTGGAAGGCTTCGGTGTCATGGCCGGACAGGGCCAGCGCACGGATGCGGAAGTCCTCCGGCAACAGGCCGTCGCCAAGCAGGCGCAGCAGCGAAGGGAACAGATAGCGCTGGGCCAGGTCGCCTGTGGCACCAAACAGGAAGAGGGTGTCGTGCATCGCTCGAGTTTCAGATCCGGGTGACATCGTTGTCAATCGCTTCATGGCTGGGTTCAGGGGACATCCGCGCTACTGTCTGTCCGAGGCTCGATGGGGGCGGATTTCCGGCAGGCCGGAAGACCGTTCCATTCGTAACCACTACGACGATGACCTTTCGTCTGGTCGTCGAAGCAGATCGGCGCGCACCGACGTTCGGATAGTGCCACGTGAAAACGTTTACATGGCAGAATGGGCAACTGTATTCGATTGCAGTGGTCGCCGTCATGCGGCAGCTGCGCAATCATCACTGCCATCGGGAGGGCCGAGGCAGTCCCCAATGACAGCCCGGCGTCGGGCGGACTGGATAGATTGAAATGGCAAAAGTGCAGTTGCAGGGTGTGCGCAAGGTCTACGACAACGGCCAGGTCGCGGTGAAGGACGCCACCTTCGAGGTCGCCGATGGCGAGCTCATGGTGCTGGTCGGACCGTCCGGGTGTGGCAAGTCGACCCTGCTGCGGATGGTGGCGGGTCTTGAGGAGATCAGCGGTGGCACGCTGACCATCGGTGACCGGGTGGTCAACGATGTGGCGCCGAAGGATCGCGACATCGCCATGGTGTTCCAGAGTTATGCGCTGTATCCGCACATGACCGTGGCCGAGAACCTGGCCTTCGGCCTGAAGCTGCGCGGCCACGACAAGGCGACCATCGACAAGCGCATCGCCGAGGCGGCGCAGACGCTGGGCCTGACCGAAATGATGGACAAGCTGCCCAAGGCGATGTCCGGCGGCCAGCGCCAGCGCGTGGCGCTGGGCCGTGCACTGGTGCGCGAGCCGGCGGTGTTCCTGCTGGACGAGCCGCTGTCCAACCTGGATGCCAAGCTGCGCCACAGCGTGCGTACCGAAATCGCGCAGCTGCACCGCAAGCTGGGCACCACCATGATCTACGTGACGCATGACCAGGTCGAAGCGATGACCCTGGGCCAGCGCATCGTGGTGCTGAAGGACGGCATCATCCAGCAGATCGACACGCCGATGGCGCTGTACGACCGTCCGGCCAACCTGTTCGTGGCCGGCTTCCTCGGCAGCCCGGCGATGAACGTGCTGCGCGGCACGCTGCAGGGCGATGCCGGCGGCGTGACCGTGGTCGATGGCGAATGGCGCGCGCCGCTGGGCCAGGCCACCATCGACCCGGCATGGCTGCAGAAGTCGATTGCCGTGGGCGTGCGTCCGGAGCACCTGCAGCCGGCGGGTGCCGACGATACGCATGCGTTCACCGCACGCATCGAGGGCATCGAGCCGGTCGGCAACGAGATCTTCGTCAATCTCAGCAGCGGCAAGCATGCGCTGACCATGCGCGTGGCGCCGCAGTCGCTGCCGGGCGTGGGCGAGGACATCCGCGTGGCGATCCACCCGCACGGCCTGCATTTCTTCGATGCGGAAAGCGGCGAACGCCTGTAAGGGGTAGTGCCGGCCGCTGGCCGGCACCTTCAGAAGCGTGCGGACCAACGGTCCGCACCTACCTGGTCCACATCCACCGGATTGTCGTGCGGACCAACGGTCCGCACCTACCGCGTGGATGCGGGGCGCGCCCTCAGCGCCCCAGGCCATCCAGCAGCGGCACCCGCTGCGCGACCACGCCACCCACCTGCAATTCGGCATCACTGGCTTCCAGTGGCAGCACCGCCAGGGCCAGATCGCCGGCCACGCTGGCAATGCTGCCCAGCGCTGCGCCGTCCTGCTGCACGACATCACCGGCCTGCGCCGGGGCGGCGGCATGCAGCAGCTGCACCGCGCGCTTGGCCTTGCCGAGGAAGTGGGTGCGGGCCACGATTTCCTGGCCCGGGTAGCAGCCCTTCTTCACGCTGTAGCCGTTCAGCCGGTCCAGGCCCAGCTGCTGCGGCGTCCACACTTCGCGCTGGCTTTCTTCCAGGCGCGGCAGGCCGAAACGCAGGTCCGCCTGGCGCCAGGCCAGGGCGAACGCGGCTTCGTCGGCCTCGCTGCCAGCCGCAAACCCTTCAACCGGACCGATGCGCAGGGTGCGCGGCAGGGCATCACTGCCCAGATCCAGTTCCCAGCCCGCCTCGCCACCACCGGCAATCGCCGCGCCACTGGCCGCTTCCGGCGCAGTGAACGCGCCCGCCACGGCAAGATCGGCATGCACCTGCAGCTTCACCTTGCGGCGGAACACGAAGCGCTGCAGTTGCGACGCAATCGCATCTGCATCGCCATCGGCCAGCACCAGCATCACGTGGTCATCGGCGAGCTTCAGCAGCTGGAACACCGCCAGGGTGCGGCCCTTGGCGCTCAGCCAAGCGCTCCACTGCCAGTGCTGCAGGGGCAGGGCGGTCACGTCGCTGCTGAACTGGGCGTGGGCGAAAACGGCGGCATCGGCGCCCTGCAGGCTCAGCAGCTGGTGGCCGGGCAGGCGCGGATATGCGACGAAAGCAGGGGGAAGGTTGTCAGGCACGTGAACGAGGTCTAAAATTTGTGCGTTGCGAGACCGAACATGATAGGCCAAACAACCCCCACTCCCGACGACGAAACTGAAGCCCCGCTGGTTCCCGCGGCACCCGTGCCCGTGGAAAAACCAGAGGCGGAGGAGGAATTCGGCGGCCGCGGCGGACTTGATCCGGTGCGGTATGGCGATTGGGAGAAAAACGGACGCTGCATCGATTTCTGATCAGCATTGAGCCAACGCGGCATCGTGCCGCCCAGCCGAGACAACGAGCCCAGCGAAATGGCGACCAGACAACGCCCCCTATCCCCGCACCTCCAGGTGTATCGCTGGCAGATTCAGATGGCCACCTCGATCCTGCATCGAGCCACTGGCGTCTTTCTGTCCGTGGGTGCCCTCATCATCGCTGCCGGCCTGCTGGCCCTGATGATGGGCCCCGATTCGTGGAACTGCTTCACCGGCCATGCCGGGGCCTGGTATGGCCGCGTGTTCCTGTTTGCGTGGACATGGTCGTTCGCCTATCACCTGTGCAATGGCATCCGCCACGTTGTGCAGGACTTCGCCGTTGGTTTCAGCATCCCGGCCTTCGTCCGCAGCAGCTGGATCTCGGTCTTCGGCAGCCTGGTGATCACCGCGCTGGTCTGGGCCTACGTGTTGTTCGGAGGTGCCGCATGAGCAAGTTCCGTACCCCGCTGAAGAACGTGCGCGGCCTTGGTTCGGCCAAGACCGGCACCGAGCACTTCGTGCACCAGCGCCTGACCGCCGCCGCCCTGGTGGTGCTGGGCCTGTGGTTCCTGGTGTTCGTGGTGCGCATGGCCGGCGCCGATTACGCCACGGCCGTGGCCACCATCGCCAAGCCGTGGAATGCCGTGCCGCTGATCGGCCTGCTGATCACCATGTTCTGGCACGCACAGCTCGGCATGCAGGTCGTGCTGGAAGATTACATCCACGAATCGCTGCTGGCCCTGGTGCTGCAGACCGCGGTGAAGTTCGTCGCCGTGCTCGGCATGATCGTCAGTGTGTTTGCGGTGGGCCGCATCGCCCTCGGCGTTGCCTGAGCCCAGGCACCAAGACAGGAATCCAGACTAGATGTCCGCTTACAAGATCACCGAACACAAGTACGACATGGTCGTGGTGGGCGCCGGCGGCGCCGGCCTGCGCGCCACGTTCGGCCTTGCCGCCAAGGGCCTGCAGACCGTGTGCCTGACCAAGGTCTTCCCGACCCGTTCGCACACCGTCGCTGCACAGGGTGGCATTTCCGCCGCGCTCGCCAACATGGGCGAAGACGATTGGCGCTACCACTTCTACGACACCATCAAGGGCTCGGACTGGCTGGGCGACCAGGACGCCATCGAGTACATGTGCCGTGAGGCCATCCCGGCCATCATCGAGCTCGAGCACTACGGCGTGCCGTTCAGCCGCACCGCCGAAGGCAAGATCTACCAGCGCCCGTTCGGCGGCATGACCACCAAGTACGGCGAAGGCCCGGCGGCGCAGCGTACCTGCGCGGCGGCCGACCGTACCGGTCACGCCATGCTGCACACCCTGTACCAGCAGTCGCTCAAGCACGACGCGCGCTTCATGATCGAGTACTTCGCACTCGACCTGATCTTCGATGACGAAGGCGTGTGCCGTGGCGTGCTGGCCCTGGACATGGCCGACGGCACGCTGCATCTGTTCCGCGCCCAGGGCGTGGTGCTGGCCACCGGCGGCTACGGCCGTGCGTACTTCAGCGCCACCTCGGCGCACACCTGCACCGGCGACGGTGGCGGCCTGGCCATGCGTGCCGGCATCGCCATGCAGGACATGGAGTTCGTGCAGTTCCACCCGACCGGCATCTACGGCGCCGGCTGCCTGATCACCGAGGGTGTCCGCGGTGAAGGCGGCATCCTGCGCAACAGCAGCGGCGAGCGCTTCATGGAGCGCTACGCACCGCACTACAAGGATCTGGCCTCGCGTGACGTGGTGGCCCGTTCGATGACCATCGAGATCCGCGAAGGCCGCGGCGTCGGCGAGCACAAGGACCACATCCTGCTCGACCTGACCCACCTCGGCCCGGGCGTGATCGACGAGAAGCTGCCGGGCATCGCCGAGAGCGCGCGCATCTTCGCCGGCGTCGACGTGCACAAGCAGCCGATCCCGGTCATCCCGACCGTGCACTACAACATGGGCGGCATCCCGACCAACTTCCACGGCGAAGTCGTGCGTAAGGATGGCGACAACCCCGATGCCGTGGTGCCGGGCCTGTACGCCATCGGCGAAGCGGCCTGCGTGTCGGTGCACGGCGCCAACCGCCTGGGCTCGAACTCGCTGCTCGACCTGGTGGTGTTCGGCCGTGCCGTGGCCAACCGCTGCGCCGAGACCATCAAGCCGGGCGCTGCGCACAAGCCGCTGCCGGCCGATGCCTGCGACAAGGCGCTGGGCCTGCTGGACAAGCTGCGTTACGCCAATGGCGATACGCCGACCTCGGTCATCCGCGACAACATGCAGCGCACGATGCAGGCCGACGCCGCCGTCTTCCGTACCAGCCAGACGCTGAAGGAAGGCTGCGAGAAGATGGCCACCGTGTTCGATTCGTTCCAGGACGTGAAGGTCAGCGACCGTTCGCTGGTCTGGAATTCGGACCTGATCGAGACCTACGAGCTGAACAACCTGCTGCTGAACGCGGTGGCGACGATCAACTCGGCGGAACAGCGCAAGGAAAGCCGTGGTGCGCACGCGCACGAGGACTTCCCGGACCGCGACGACGTCAACTGGCACAAGCACACGCTGGTCACCGTCGACGAGAAGGGCAAGTGCAGCTTCGACTACCGTCCGGTGCACATGTACACGCTGACCGACGAGGTCGACGTGGTGCCGCCGAAGCCGCGCGTGTACTGATCGCGACCCCCGCCTACCATGCAATCCGCGCCTTGATGGCGCGGGCCGCCTGAGCCAACGAGAGCAGCCATGGCCGAGTTTTCACTCCCCAAGAATTCCAAGGTCACGAAGGGCCAGCACTTCCCCGCCAAGAGCGGCGGCAAGAACCTGCGCACCTTCAAGATCTACCGCTGGAGTCCGGACGACGACAGCAATCCGCGCACCGATACCTATGAGATCGATCTGGACGCCTGCGGCCCGATGGTCCTGGACGCGCTGATCAAGATCAAGAACGAGATCGATCCGACCCTGACCTTCCGTCGCTCCTGCCGCGAAGGTATCTGCGGTTCGTGCGCGATGAACATCGACGGCACCAACACCCTCGCCTGCACCCGCGCCATCGCGGACTGCGGCAAGAAGGAAGTGCCGATCTACCCGCTGCCGCACATGAGCGTGGTCAAGGATCTGGTTCCGGACCTGACCCACTTCTACGCGCAGTACGCCTCGATCAAGCCGTGGATCCGTACCCAGACCCCGGCACCGCCGGACCGTGAGCGCCTGCAGTCGCCGGAGGACCGCAAGAAGCTCGACGGCCTGTACGAGTGCATCCTGTGCGCCTGCTGCTCGACCAGCTGCCCGAGCTACTGGTGGAACGGCGAGCGTTACCTGGGCCCGGCGATCCTGCTGCAGGCCTACCGCTGGATCATCGACTCGCGCGATGAGGACACCGGTGCGCGCCTGGACGATCTGGAAGATCCGTTCAAGCTGTACCGCTGCCACACCATCATGAACTGTGCCCGGACCTGCCCGAAGGGCCTGAACCCGGCGCTGGCGATCGCTGAGATCAAGAAGCTGATGATGGAACGCCGCGCCTGATACAGGCCTGGCGTTACCCGGTAGAGCCACGCCAAGCGTAGCTGCACCAACCAGCAGAGCCACGCCATGCGTGGCTTTGCTGTATCTGGAGAAACACGATGGACGAAGAAACCCTGCTGAAGAAGCTGCGCTGGCGCTGCCGCCGCGGCATGCGCGAGCTGGACCAGCTGTTCGGCCGCTACCTCGACCGCGAATGGAGCACTGCGCCGACCGAAGAGCGCGAGGTTTTCCTGTTCCTGCTCGAATGCGAGGACGATAAGTTGTGGCGCTGGTTCATGGGCTACGAGGCCTGCCCGCATGCCCACGCCGTGCCCCTCATGCAGAAGATCCTCGCCCTCAAGGCTTGAGTGGCGACCCTCGCGGCTGCAGGCCGGCGCGCAGGCGCTGGTACTGCTGGCCGCGCCTTGGCTGCTGCGCGCCTCGGCCCTGCCGGAAGACCGGTACTGGCCGGTGCTGGTGGCGGTCTGGCTGCTGGGCCTGGCCCAGCTGGGCTGGCGACTGCGCCGGCCCGCGCGCCGGCTTGAGCTGACCACGCTGCCGGCGCCGCTGCAGCTGGATGGTGCCGATATCGACGCACCACGGCTGGTGGTGCGCGGCCCCTGGCTGCTGCTGCACTGGCGTGTCGACGGCCGGCGCGGGCGCCTGCTGTTCTGGCCGGACGTGCTCGCCCACCGGCAGCGACGTGAACTGCGACTGGCCGTGTCCGCACGCAGCGTTTCACGCCGACCCCGTACGATGGCACCATAGACTGAATTGACTGGCGTGCCTGCATGTTCAAACCCATCCCCGTGGCCATCGGCCTGCGCTACCTGCGCGCCAAGCGCCGCAACGGCTTCATCTCCTTCATTTCAATGGCATCGATCCTGGGCATCGCGCTCGGCGTCACGGTGCTGATCACCACCCTGGCGGTGATGAGCGGTTTCCAGAAGGAAATCCGCAGCCGCCTGCTGCAGATGACCGCCCATACCACCATCAGCCGCGACGGCGAGCCGATGCCGGACTGGATGCGCGTGGTCGACGTGGCCAACAAGGATCCGCGCGTGGCCGGCGCCGCGCCGTACATCGAGATCCAGTCGATGATCAGCGGCCCGCGCGTGCAGGGTGCGATCATCCAGGGCATCGACCCGGCGCTGGAGCCGAAGGTGTCGGTGATCGACAAGAAGATCACCAAGGGCAGCTATGACAGCCTCAAGCCGGGCAGCTTCAACCTGCTGCTGGGCAAGGAGCTGGCCATCTGGCTGGGCGTGGACGTGGGCGACCAGGTGCTGGTGACGTTCGCCGAAGTACAGGGCACCCCGGCCGGTGCAGTGCCACGGATGAAACGCTTTACCGTCAGCGGTCTGTTCGAGGCCGGCTACAACGAGGTCGACCGTGGCGTCGGCTTCGCCAACATGAAGGACCTCGAGCGCGTGCTGCGCTCCGACGGCGCCACCGGCGTACGCCTGAAACTGCACGACATGGACCGCTCGCTGGAAGTGGGCGTGGACCTGGCGCAGAACCTGGGCGGCGCGTACCGGGTGAGTGACTGGACCCAGCAGAACGCCAACCTCTACCACTCGCTGCGCATGGAGAAGGTGGTGATGGGCATCCTGCTGTCGCTGATCATCGCGATGGGTGCCTTCAACCTGGTCTCCTCGCAGGTGATGCTGGTGACCGACAAGCAGGCCGACATCGCCATCCTGCGCACGCTGGGCCTGACGCCGGGCGGGGTGATGCAGGTGTTCATGGTGCAGGGCTCGCTGATCGGCATCTTCGGCACCCTTGCCGGCCTGATCGGTGGCATCACCCTGACCTTGAACCTCGAGCGCATCCTCGGTGCCATCGAGTCGCTGTTCAACGTCAAGCTGCTGCCGGAGGACGTGTACTACATCACCGGCCTGCCGACCGACATGCAGACCGGCGATATCGTGGCGATCACGCTCATCGCGTTGCTGATGAGTTTCCTGGCCACCCTGTATCCCGCCTGGCGGGCAGCACGCACCCAGCCGGCGGAGGCCCTGCGCTATGAATAAGGTCGTCAACCGCGGCGATGAAGTGATCCGTGCCGAGGGCCTGGGCAAGACCTACGCCGAAGGCCGCATGCAGACCCCGGTGTTCGACGGGCTGGACCTGAAGGTCAATGCCGGCGAAACGGTGGCGATCATCGGTGCCTCCGGCGCCGGCAAGAGCACCCTGCTGCACCTGCTGGGCGGCCTGGATGTGCCGACCGCAGGTGAGGTGTTCGTCACCGGACAGCGCATGTCGACCCTGTCGGACACCGCGCGTGGCCTGCTGCGCAACCAGGCGCTGGGCTTCGTCTACCAGTTCCACCACCTGCTGCCGGAATTCACCGCGCTGGAAAACGTGATGATGCCGGTGATGCTGGCCGGTACCGGCGTGCCCGAAGCCAGCCAGCGTGCGACCGCGCTGCTGGAAGCGGTCGGCCTGGGCCATCGCCTGGACCACAAGCCGGGCGAACTTTCCGGTGGCGAGCGCCAGCGTGCCGCCGTGGCGCGTGCGCTGGTCAACCATCCGGCCTGCGTGCTCGGCGATGAGCCGACCGGCAACCTGGATGACCGCACCGCGGCCACCGTGTTCGAGCTGATGCTGGAGCTCAACCGTGCCCGCCACACCAGCCTGGTACTGGTGACCCACGACCGCAGCCTTGCGCGTCGCCTGGACCGTGTGCTGGAACTGCGCGAAGGGCGTCTGCACGCATTGGCACACGCTGACGTCTGAGGCGCTGGCCTCGCTCTCCGGGGCTGGCTTCGCTCTGGTAGATGCCGACCTTGGTCGGCTGCTTTTGCAGGCCGAGCGCCAACCAAGGTTGGCGACAGGGCTGCGCCGACCGGCGGCTGAATCGGGCCGCCGGCCGTTGCGCCGGCGTTGCACGGCCGGGCGCATGATGTGCGCAGTTCCCCGCTGGAGATCGCCATGAAGACCCCGTTGCTGATCGCCGGCCTGTGCCTGGCGCTGGCCGCTTGCGCCACCACCGGCCTGACCAGTGCCGACCGCCTGGAGCTGTACCGCGCCCACGCTGGTCCGGCGCAGAAGGACATGCAGTTCCTGGGCACGCTCAACGGCTGGACCGAGCTGGGTGACAGCGCGCTGGCAGTCTGGACCAAGCCCAGCGAAGCCTACCTGCTGGAACTGACCGGGCCGTGCCCGGATCTTTCGTATGCGCCTGCCATCGGCCTGACCAGCCACATGGGCCGCGTCAGCGCGCCGTTCGACAAGGTGATCGTACGCGACCCGACCGGTGGCCCGCGCCTGCCGTGCTTCATCAAGACGATCCGCAAGCTGGACGTCAAATCGCTGCGCGCGCAGGAAAAGGACATGCGCCAGGCGCAGGTGCAGGAGCGCGAAGCGCCCGCGAACTGACGTGGTAGTGCCGGCCGCTGGCCGGCATTGCCGGTATTCCTGGTTGCCGGCCAGCGGCCGGCACTACCGTGGCTCAGGCTTCGGGGGTGAAGCCGGCCGGCTTTTCAGCGTCTTTCTCGAACAGGAACTTGACCAGCTCCGCTTCCAGCATCGCGCGGTGCTCCGGCTTGCGCGGCGACAGGCGGTTTTCGTTGATCAGCATGGTCTGGTGCGCCAGCCAGGCCGCCCAGGCCTGCTTGCCGATATGGTTGAACACGCGCTGGCCCAGGTCACCGGGATAGGGCACGAAGTCCAGGCCCTCGGCATCGCGTTGTTCGTACTGGCAGAAGACGGTTCGGGGCATGGCACTCACTCGTGGTTGCGGGGTTTGGTGGCTCTGCGTTTCGGCGCCTTCACCGGCGTGCCGTCCAGCAGCTTGCGGATCGGCGCGGGCAGGCCCAGCGCCGGAAGTTCGTCAGCGGCGACCCAGCGCAGCGCGGGTTCTTCCACGCGCAGGCCGCGCACCTGACGCGACAATACCTGCAGGTGCAGCCGATAGTGGCTGAACGTGTGCTGCAGCACCGGCAGTTCCTCGGCATCTTCCAGCGAACCGTCGACATGGGCGTCGAACCAGTCCTGCAGGTCGCTGCCGGCGTCGGCCTGCGGCAACGTCCACAGCTGCGCCCAGATGCCGGTGTCCGGGCGCTTCTGCAGCAGCACGCGCTGCTGGGCGTCACGCAGCAGCAGGGCCACGGCTTCGCGCTCGGGCAGGGTCTTGCCGGGTTTCGGCGTGGGCAGGTCGGCGGTGCGGCCTTCGCGGCGTGCCACGCAGTCTTCCTGCATCGGGCAGATCACGCAGGCCGGCTTGGCACGGCTGCACACGGTCGCGCCCAGATCCATCTGCGCCTGGGTGTAATCGGCCATGCGACCAGCCGGCACCTGCGCTACATGCGCTTCGGCCAGCGACCACAGCTGCTTCTCGATGGCGGGAAGCCCGGGGAAACCCTCGATGCCGTGATAGCGGCTGAGCACGCGCTTGACGTTGCCATCGAGGATCGCGAACGGGTCGTTCCAGGCCTGGCTGAGGATCGCGCCGGCAGTGCTGCGGCCGATGCCGGGCAGCGCGTGCAGGGCATCGAAATCGCGCGGCAGGGCGCCGTCGTGCAGCTCCACGCAGCGCTTGGCTGCGGCGTGCAGGTTGCGGGCGCGGGCGTAGTAGCCGAGTCCGGCCCACTGCGCCATCACCGCGTCGTTGCTGGCGGCGGCCAGGTCGGGCAGAGTCGGAAAGTGCTGCAGGAACCGCTGGAAATACGGGATGACCGTGGTCACCTGGGTCTGCTGCAGCATGATTTCCGACAGCCAGACCCGGTAAGGACTGCGCGGATGCTGCCAAGGCAGGTCGTGGCGTCCGTGATCGTCGAACCAGTGCAGCAGGTGGGCGACGAAGCCGTCTGCGTGGTTAGTTGCGGCGCTGGCGTGCGGCTGGCGGGGCATGGGTGTTCCGGGGAGGGCAGCCACCCGTGGGGTGGCTCTACTGGATTGCGGTAGAGCCACGCCAGGCGTGGCTGCACGGCGTATCAGGCGCCCAGCGCTTCAGGCAGCAGGGCGTCGACGAAGGCTTCCGGATCGAACACGCGCAGGTCTTCCGGGCGCTCGCCGATGCCGGCAAAGCGGATCGGAATGCCGAACTCGCGGGCCAGGGCGAACACCACGCCGCCCTTGGCGGTGCCGTCCAGCTTGGTCACCACCAGGCCGGTCACCTTCACCGCGGCATTGAACTGGCGCAGCTGCGAGAGCGCGTTCTGGCCGGTGGTGCCGTCGATGACCATCAGCACTTCGTGCGGCGCGGTCTCGTCGATCTTGCCGAGCACGCGGCGGATCTTGCCCAGCTCGTTCATCAGGCCGGACTGGGTGTGCAGGCGACCGGCGGTATCGGCGATCAGCACCGAGGTGCCGCGTGCCTTGCCGGCCTGCAGGGCGTCGTAGGCCACCGAAGCGGCGTCGGCGTTCTGCCCCTGGGCGACCACGGCCACGCCGTTGCGCTCGCCCCAGGCCTGCAGCTGGGCCACGGCGGCGGCGCGGAAGGTATCGCCAGCGGCCAGCATCAGGCTGTAGCCCTCGTCCTTGAAGCGCTTGGCCAGCTTGCCGATGGTGGTGGTCTTGCCGACGCCGTTGACGCCGACGGTGAGCACCACGAAGGGCTTGGCGTTGCGGTCGATCACCAGCGGCTTGGCGACCGGCTGCAGGATCGCGATCAGTTCGCTGCGCAGCGCGGCGAGCAGCGCATTGGCATCGACGAACTCGCGCGACTTCATGCGCTTGCGCAGGCCCTCGACCAGGTCGGTGGTGGCGCCCACGCCGACGTCGGCGGTGATCAGTGCGGTTTCCAGCTCGTCCAGCAGATCGTCGTCGAGCTTGGGATTGCGCGAGAACAGGCCGCCGAAGCTGCGGGCGATGACGCTGTTGCGCAGGCGCTCTCGCCAGCCGGGCTTGCCGGCCGGGGCCGGGGCGGCATCGACCAGTACCGGCAGGTCCGTGGCAGGCGTGGCCGGCGCTTCGGCCGGGGTGACCGGGGCCAGCGGTGCAAGCACGGCGGCTGCAGCCAGGGCCTCGGCTTCGAAGTCCTCCGGGGCGATGACACGTTCCGGGGCCGGGGCAGGCGGCGCAGCGGCGACCGGCGGCTCGGGCGCTACGACAGGCGCAGGCGCGGGCGTGGCGGCCTCGACGCTGGCCGGCGTGGCGACCGGCGCGGCCGGGGCTTCCTCGACCGGGGCAGCGGACGGGAACGCCGCCGCCAGCTCGTCAGCAGAGTAATGCTGGGTCTTGGGCGCGTCCGGCGTGGCGGCGTCCTGGGGCTTCTTGCGGCGGAAAAAACTGAGCATTGGCAAAAGGCGCTGAAATCAGAGGGATATGCTACCACTCGAGCCTGTCGGCCCGATGTGGACTCAAGATTGCGCAGGTGCGGCCGTTAACCGGTCCGAGGGGCTGCGCAGGGTGGCCCGGAGACCACCGATGAACGTGATGGAGACTGCGCTGTCCGGCATGCGTGCGGCCCAGCAGGGCGTGCAGGTGGCCGCACACAATGTGGCCAACCTCGCCACCCCGGACGCGCAGCGCCTGCAGTTGCAGCGCAGCCTGGTGGAGCAGGGCGGGGTGGAAACCACCGTCAGCGCCGCCGATCCGGACCCGACGGCGCCGCTGGGCGACCTGCTGGCGGCCAGGGCCGAAGTGGTGGCGTTCGCCGCCAACGCCACGGTGATCCGCCGCCAGGACCAGATGCTGGGCTCGCTGCTGGACCGGGAAGCGTAGGGCAGTCGAGCACGGCTCGACTCTACAAAAGCTTGTCACCGCCCGGTAGCGACGGGCCATGCCCGGCGACCACCCCATCAATCAGGCCGACAGTTCCAGCAGCAGCTTGTTCAGGCGTGCCACGTAGGCGCCCGGATCCTTCAGGCTGTCACCGGCGGCCAGCGCGGCCTGGTCGAACAGCACCCGGCCCAGGTCGTCGAAGCGCGCGCCATCGGCTTCGGCGTCGAGCTTGGCGATCAGCGGGTGGCCCGGGTTGATCTCCAGCACCGGCTTGCTGTCCGGCACCTTCTGCCCGCTGGCTTCCAGGATCTGGCGCATCTGCAGGCCCAGGTCCTGTTCGCCGATGGCCAGCACCGCCGGTGAATCGGTCAGGCGGTGCGAGACGCGCACCTCGGCCACGTCATCGCCCAGCACCGTCTTCAGGCGCTCGACCAGGCCCTGCTTGTCCTTCGCCGCGGCTTCCTGTTCCTGCTTGTCGGCCTCGCTTTCCAGCGCGCCCAGGTCGAGGTCGCCACGGGCGATGTCGACGAAGCCCTTGCCGTCGAAATCGGTCAGGTAGCCCATCAGCCACTCGTCGATGCGATCGGTCAGCAGCAGCACTTCCACGCCCTTCTTGCGGAACACTTCCAGGTGCGGGCTGTTGCGCACCTGGCTGTAGCTCTCGCCGGTCAGGTAATAGATCTTGTCCTGGCCCTCGGCCATGCGACCGATGTAATCAGCCAGCGACACGGTCTGCGCATCGGCCTCGCCACGGGTGGAGGCGAAGCGCAGCAGGCCGGCCACCTTCTCGCGGTTGTTGTAGTCCTCGGCCGGGCCTTCCTTCAGCACTTGGCCGAATTCCTTCCAGAACGTGGCGTACTGTTCCGGCTTGTCGGCGGCCAGCTTTTCCAGCATGTCCAGCGAGCGCTTGGTCAGCGCCGCCTTCATCGAGTCAATGACCGGGCCGGACTGCAGGATCTCGCGCGAGACGTTCAGCGACAGATCGTTGGAATCGACCACGCCCTTGATGAAGCGCAGGTACAGCGGCAGGAACTGCTCGGCCTGGTCCATCACGAACACGCGCTGCACGTACAGCTTCAGGCCCTTGGGCGCGTCGCGGTGGTACAGGTCGAACGGCGCGCGGCCAGGCACGTACAGCAGCGAGGTGTACTCGAGCTTGCCTTCGACCTTGTTGTGGCTCCACGCCAGCGGGTCGCTGTGGTCGTGCGCCACGTGCTTGTAGAACTCGTTGTACTCGGCGTCGCTGATCTCGGTGCGCGGGCGGGTCCACAGCGCGCTGGCGCGGTTGACGGTCTCCCACTCGCCGGCGGCGTCTTCGCCTTCCTTCGGCATCTGGATCGGCAGGCCGATGTGGTCGGAGTACTTCTTGAGGATGCTGCGCAGGCGCCAGCCGTCGGCGAAGTCGTGCTCGCCATCCTTCAGGTGCAGGACGATGCGGGTGCCGCGCTCGGCCTTGTCGATCGTGGCCACGTCGAAATCGCCTTCGCCACGCGAGGTCCAGCGCACGCCCTCGGCGGCGGCCAGGCCGGCGCGGCGCGAGGTCACTTCCACTTCGTCGGCGACGATGAAGGCGCTGTAGAAGCCGACGCCGAACTGGCCGATCAGCTGCGAATCCTTCTTCTGGTCGCCGGACAGCTGGCGCAGGAAATCGCCGGTGCCGGACTTGGCGATCGTGCCAAGGTGGGCGATGGCTTCGGCGCGGCTCATGCCGATGCCGTTGTCTTCGATGGTGATGGTGTGGGCGGTGGCGTCGAAGCTCACGCGCACGCGCAGTTCGCTGTCGCCTTCCAGCAGGGCAGGCTGGGTCAGGGCTTCGAAGCGCAGCTTGTCGGCGGCGTCGGCGGCGTTGGAGACCAGCTCGCGGAGGAAGATTTCCTTGTTGGAGTACAGCGAGTGGATCATCAGCTGCAGCAGCTGCTTGACCTCGGTCTGGAAGCCAAGGGTTTCGGTCTGGGTGGTCTCGGTCATCGATAGGGCTCCGTGTGCAATGCCGCGCCAGCGCGTGCGGCCTGGCCAAGGGGTATGGCTGATTGTCCCGAAATCAAGGGGTTGGTCGGGCAGGGCTGCGCCCTGCACCTGCTGGTAGTGCCGGCCGCTGGCCGGCAGCCTTAGAGTCAAAGGCCGGAGCGGCATTCCGTGGGATGGCGGGGCACTGTGGGTTCGCGGGGACGCCGTGAACCCCCTCCGGGGTCCGGCCCAGCCGCTGGCGGCTGTGCGTTCGGGCGCTCGCGAAGCAGTGCTTCGCAAGCAAAGCGCCCTCACCCATGGGGGCTTGGTCGCCGCATCCATGCGGCTCACACCCCGCAAACCCACAGTGCCCCGCCTTTGACAGGTTCACGCGGCTGTTGGAACCTGCTGGTGGTGGGTGCCGACCGTTGGTCGGCACATCTGTCAGATATCGAATGAATTCATCCACGCATGGCGTGGATCTACTGGCCACGTCGGCTGTTGGTAGGTGTCGACCGTTGGTCGACACGTCTGTCAGACATCGATATCCAACCCAGTGCCGACCAACGGTCGGCACCCACCAGAGCAGAACGCCGTTCCGACAGATCGCAGGAAACTGTCGAAGGCGGGGTGGGTCCGGTTGAGGGGGCGTGAGCCGCATGGATGCGGCGACCGAGCTTACATGGACGTACTTGCAGCGTCCCCCTCAACCGGACCTACCCCGCCATACCACGGAATGCCCGCTTTTGAAGTTGACGTTGACCTTGACGTTGATTCGGCGGGTGCCGGGCGCCGCCCGGCCGAACTACAATCCCACTCATGGTGAATTTCTCGAAGAACCCCCGCCGGGGGCGCCGGTGAGCGGCCGTGGTGGCAATGACGGCCAGGTCCGCATCATCGGCGGGCGCTGGCGCAATACCCGCTTGCCGGTGCCGACCCTGCCGGGCCTGCGGCCCAGCAGCGACCGCGTGCGCGAAACGCTCTTCAACTGGCTGCTGCCCAAGCTCGGTGGGGCCCGCGTGCTGGACCTGTTCGCCGGCAGCGGCGCGCTGGGCCTGGAAGCCGTCTCGCGCGGTGCCGCCCACGCCACCCTGGTCGAGCGCGATGCCCAGCTCGGCCGCAACCTGACCGCCGCCGTCGCCAAGCTGCAGGCGGCCGAGCAGGTCACCGTCGTCCAGGCCGATGCCCTGCGCTGGCTGCAGGGCGCGCCGGCCCAGCAGGCCACGCTGGTGTTCATCGACCCGCCGTTCGCCGATGGCCTGTGGCAGGACGTGCTCGCCCAGCTGCCGCGCCATCTCGCCGCCGATGCCTGGCTGTACCTGGAATCCCCGGCGGGCCACGTGCCCGTGCTGCCGCCGGAATGGCTGCTGCACCGCGAGGGCGGCACCCGCGAGGTGCGCTTTGCCCTGTACCGCCGCGCCACTGCTACACTTTGACCTCATCTGAACATCTGCTACCGCCCATGACCGTGGCCAACCGCCGCATCGCCGTCTACCCCGGCACGTTCGACCCCATCACCAATGGTCATATCGACCTGGTGAGCCGGGCCGCGCCGTTGTTCGAAAAGGTCGTGGTCGGCGTGGCGCAGAGCCCGTCCAAGGGCCCGGCGCTGCCGCTGGAGCAGCGCGTGCAGCTGGCCCGGGGCGCCCTGGGCCACCACAGCAATGTCGAGGTCATCGGCTTCGATACCCTGCTGGCCCATTTCGTACGTTCGGTCCAGGGCGGGGTGCTGCTGCGCGGCCTGCGCGCGGTGTCCGACTTCGAATACGAATTCCAGATGGCGAGCATGAACCGCCACCTGATCCCGGAGGTCGAGACCCTGTTCCTGACCCCGGCCGAGCAGCACAGCTTCATTTCGTCCTCGCTGGTCCGCGAGATCGCCCGCCTGGGAGGCGACGTGTCCGGTTTCGTGCCGGCCGCCGTGCTCGAGGCGCTGCGCAAGGTCCGCGAAGCGAAGTCGGCGCAGTCGTAAATCCTGCCCGCGCGGCAGGGCCAGTAGTACCACGCACCCCCATTACGTAAACCACACGCACCACTCGGGAGGAAACCCATGAACACCACCATGCGCGCGATGCTGATCGCTTCGTTTGCCCTGGCCTTCACCGCCTGCAAGAAGGAAGAGGCCGCTCCGGTCGAAGACGCCAAGCAGGCCCTGGTCGCTCCGGCCAAGGAAGACGATGCAGGCTGGAAGAAGTACCTGCAGGAAGTGGCGATCCAGAACATGGGCAACATCACCAACAGCCCGTTCCTGTATTACCTCTCGCCGGAATCGGACCCGGACTTCCAGGCCAAGTACGAGCGCCAGACCGAAAGCGCGACCCAGGCCGTGGCCCGCGGCGTGCAGCCGGGCAACATGCTGGCCTTCGGTTCGTCGGCCTCGGGCAAGATGGCTGACATGATCCAGGCCGTGTTCAAGGACGTCTCGCCGGATTCCATGAAGGGCGTGCGCGTCGTCTTCATCGGCCAGTCCGCTGACAACGCCCGCGTGCAGGCTGCCGTGCAGCCGACCGGCGCCGAGTACATTTTCGTCGAAGCCAAGTAAGACCGTGCCATGGCGGCCATGCTCCGGCATGGCCCGGGCGGCGCTCCGCAAGGGCGCCGCTGATGACCTGACCGACCCGCGCGCCCGCGCGGGCCGGTCCTTGTCCCAAGGCGCGGGCGAGGAGTATCGCCATGTCGCTGAAAATCAACGAGCTCTGCGTCAACTGTGACGTCTGCGAGCCGGCCTGCCCGAACCAGGCCATTTCGATGGGTGAAACCATCTACCTGATCGACCCTGCGCGCTGCACCGAATGCGTGGGTCACTTCGACGAGCCACAGTGCGTGGTCGTCTGCCCGGTCGAATGCATCGATCCGGACCCGGAGATCGTGGAAACGGAAGTCCAGCTGCTGGCCAAGTTGCGCCGACTGCAGCACGATCACCCCGAACTCTACGCGGAGCCCCCATCCGAATGAAGACGCTGATCGTCCGCCCCCTGCTGCTGCTCAGCCTGGTGCTGAGCCCGCTGGCCTGGGCCGAAACCACCGCCCGTGCCGAGCGCCCTGATGGCGCGGCCATCGCCAGTGGCCATGCGCTGGCCACCCAGGCCGGCATCGACATCCTGGCGCAGGGCGGCAACGCCTTCGACGCCGCGGTGGCGGTGTCCTCCACCCTGGCCGTGGTCGAGCCGATCAGCTCGGGCCTGGGCGGCGGCGGCTTCTTCCTGCTGCACGATGCAGCCACCGGCAAGGACATCATGCTGGATGCGCGCGAGACCGCCCCGGCGGCCGCGACCCCGCAGGCCTTCC
Source organism: Stenotrophomonas sp. SAU14A_NAIMI4_5 (assembly GCF_003086795.1). Classification (NCBI taxonomy): domain Bacteria; kingdom Pseudomonadati; phylum Pseudomonadota; class Gammaproteobacteria; order Lysobacterales; family Lysobacteraceae; genus Stenotrophomonas; species Stenotrophomonas sp. SAU14A_NAIMI4_5. The sequence continues at coordinate 1,831,887 of NZ_CP026003.1, forward strand.
TGGACAAACAGGGCAACCTGGATCGCGACCGCTCAGTCAACGGCCCGTGGTCGGCCGGCATCCCCGGCCTTCCCGCCGCGCTGGTGGAACTGTCGGCCAAGCACGGCAAGCTGCCGCTGTCGGCCTCGCTGCAGCCGGCCATCCGCATCGCCCGCGAAGGTTTCCCGGTCTATGACCGCATGGCCAAGGGCTACGCCTCGCGCCGCGAGGTGATGGAGCGCTTCCCCGGCACGCGCGAGGTCTACCTGCGCAACGGCAAGCCGATCGCTACCGGGGATCTGTTCAAGCAGCCTGAGCTGGCACAGACCCTGGAGCGCCTGGCGGCCGGCGGTCGCGATGGCTTCTACAAGGGCCAGACCGGCAAGCTGCTGCTGGAAGGCGTGAAGCAGGCCGGTGGCAAGTGGACGGCCGACGAGCTGGCCGGCTACCAGGTCAAGCTGCGCGAGCCGATCGTGTTCGACTACAACGGCTGGAAGATCACCACCGCGCCGCCGCCGTCGTCCGGTGGCATCGCCCTGGCCAGCATGCTTCAGATCCTGGAAGGCTGGGACATCAAGCAGATGGATGCGGCCCACCGCACCCACCTGGTGGTGGAAGCGATGCGCCGCGCCTACCGCGACCGCACCTTCTTCCTCGGCGATCCGGACTTCGTGCAGATCCCGCAGAAGGTGCTGACCAGCAAGGATTACGCGCAGGGCCTGCGGGCCACGATACACCCGGACAAGGCCACCCCCAGCGACCTGCTGTCGGGCAACCCGACCCCGCTGGAAGATGACGAGACCACGCACTTCTCGATCATCGACCGTGATGGCAACCGCGTCGGCGCCACCCAGACCGTCAACCTGCTGTACGGCTCGGGGCTGATTCCCAAGGGCACCGGCGTGCTGCTGAACAACGAGATGGACGACTTCGCGCTGAAGCCGGGCACCCCCAACGCCTTCGGCGTGATGGGCTATGCGGCCAATGCACCGAAGCCGGGCAAGCGCATGCTCAGCTCGATGACGCCCACCTTCATGGAGAACGCCGACAAGGTGGTGGTGCTGGGCACCCCGGGCGGCAGCCGCATCATCACCATGGTGCTGCTGGGCATCCTCGGCTACGACGCTGGCCTGGACGCGCAACAGGTGGCCGCATTGCCGCGCTACCACCACCAGTGGCTGCCGGACCTGATCGAGGCCGAGAGCGATGCCTTCGACGCGGACACCGTGAAGCAGCTGCAGGCGATGGGCCACAAGATCGACCTGCCGGGCGACGTCGCCGCCGGTGGCCGCGGCTCCAGCCACGTGTGGGGCAACCTGCAGACCGTGGAGTGGGACCGCAAGGCCAACAAGCTCTACGGCGGCAGCGACCCGCGCAACCCGGTGGGCAGCGCCCAGGTAATACCGGCGCACTGATCCGGCGGTAGCGCCGGGCCATGCCCGGCGAAATGAGAATCACCGAACCCCGCCACCCGGCGGGGTTCTGCGTTTTCCGGCCCGTAATTCCGGCTAGCGATTATTTAACGGGGGGCCCTCGATAATTGCCGAATGAAACTATGGTCGATTCGTGGGAACTCGCAGCGCCTGGATGGCGGTGCGATGTTCGGCAACGCGCCGCGTGCGGTGTGGGAAAAGTGGGCGGCTCCGGACGAGCTCAATCGCATCGAGCTGGCCTGCCGTGCGTTGCTGGCCAGCCCGCTGGATGGCAAGACCGTGCTGTTCGAGACCGGCATCGGTGCGTTCTTCGACCCGCGCATGCGTGACCGTTACGGCGTGCAGGAAAGCCAGCACGTGCTGATCGATTCGCTGCGCGAGGCGGGTTTCGAACACGAGGATATCGACGTGGTGGTGCTGAGCCACCTGCACTTCGACCACGCTGGCGGCCTGCTGGCAGCATGGAGCGAAGGCCGCTCGCCGGAACTGCTGTTCCCCAACGCGACCTTCGTGGTCGGTGCGCAGCACTGGCAGCGGGCGCTGCAGCCACATCCGCGCGACCGCGCCAGCTTCATTCCGGAACTGCCGGGCCTGCTGCAGGCCACTGGCCGCCTGGAAGTGGTGGAGGGCGAGTATTCCAAGGTGCTGGGCAGCAGCGTGCGCTTCAGCTACAGCGACGGCCATACGCCGGGCCTGATGCTGGCCGAGATCGTCGGCCACGCGCGTGCCGGCGAGGATGCGCACGGCGGCGTGGTGTTCTGTGCGGACCTGATCCCGGGGCGCTCGTGGGTGCACGTGCCGATCACCATGGGCTACGACCGCAATGCGGAGCTGCTGATCGACGAGAAACGGCGCTTCCTGGAAGACAAGCTGGCGCGCAACGTGCATCTGTTCTTCACCCATGACCCGCAGGTGGCGCTGGCGCAGCTGGGGCGGGATGAGAAGGGGCGTTTCGTGACCCTGCATGAGCAGGGGGAGCTGAAGGCGCGGGCGTTGGGGTAAGGGGTTTTTCGGCAGGGCTTGCAGCCCTGCACCTGCAGAAGCCGAAGCAAGATCAAGAGCGGCATTCCGTGGGACGGCGGGGCGGTGTGGGTGGTCAGGACACGCCGTAAACCCATCCATGGGGGCTCGATGGCGCCATCCATGGCGCCAACGGTCCTGCCCACCTACACCGCCCCACCTCTGACAGTTGGCCGGTGGCTGTTGGTGGGTGCCGACCGTTGGTCGGCACATCTGTCAGAGATCGATGTTCAATGGGGTCGGGTCCCGTTGCTGCGCAACGGGCTCTGACCCCCATTTGGGTGAAGTCGATGGACTTTCTTACGAGGCTTTCAGGCAGCTGCTCATGAAGGTCTTGCGGGCGTCGCCGGCGAGCTTCTTGGTCGCGGCATCGGCGTTGCACTGCTTCATGCGCTCCTGCGGGGTGGCGGCCTTGGTGTCGGTGGCGTGGCCGCTCAGGCAGGCGCTCTGCGCGGTCTTGTAGGCGTCGCCCTTCAGCCCTTTGTTCTTGGCCGAGCAGTCGGCCATGCGCTGCTGTTGCGGGGTGGCGGCGGTGGCGGCCAGGGGCAGGCCGATGAGCAGGGCGGCGGCCAGCAGGAACGAGGCTTTCATGGCATCTCCAGGGCGTGCAGTGCGGGTGCGCGGAGCATTCGCCCGCTGGCTGGAAAACGACGTGAAGATTCGCGATCGTCCTGGTAACGCTTGCCTGGGGATAGCGATCAGCGTATCGGTGGGCATCCTTTCCGACGCATTGGAGCACGTCCATGACATCCGCTGCCGCCTCTCATCCGGAGACCGATCTGGTCATCAGCCGCGTGTTGGCCGCGCCGCGGGCGGCGTTGTGGCGGGCGTGGACCGAACCTGAGCTGTTGCGGCAGTGGTGGTGCCCACGGCCGTGGACCACCGAGGTGCGTGCGTTCGAGCTCCGCCCCGGCGGTGCGTTCCATACCTTCATGCAGGGCCCGGAGGGCGGCACCAGTGATAACCCGGGGTGCTTCGTCGAGATCGTGCCGCAGCAGCGCCTGGTGTTCACTTCGATGCTGGGCGGCGGCTGGCGGCCGCAGACCCCGTGGCTGGGCTTCACCGCGGCCATTACCTTCGCCGACGAAGGGCAGGGCTGCCGCTACACCGCGCAGGTCATGCACCCGGACAAGACAGTCCGTGACCAACACGAGCAGATGGGGTTTTTCGATGGTTGGAACATGGCCATCGACCAGTTGCAGGCGCTGGCGGCCGGGCTGTAAAGACCTGGGGTCGGAGCCCTTTCTGCGAAAGGGATCCGACCCCGGGGTCAGATCCCTTCAACCGGATCACACCACGCGGGTACCGAAAATGCGGTCGCCCGCATCGCCCAGGCCCGGCAGGATGTAGCCCTTGTCGTTGAGCTGGGCATCGATGGCCGCGGTGTAGATCTCCACGTCCGGGTGCACGGCCTTGACCGCCTCGATGCCTTCCGGTGCGGCGACCAGGAAGATGCCCTTGATGCGGCGGGCGCCCGCGCGCTTGAGCATGTCGATGGTGGCGATCAGGGTGCCGCCGGTGGCCAGCATCGGGTCCAGGATCAGCGCATCGCGCTCTTCCAGGCGGCCGGTCAGGCGCTCGAAATAAGGCACCGGCTGCAGGGTTTCCTCATCGCGCTGCAGGCCGACCACGCTCACGCGCGCGGCCGGGATCAGCGACAGCACGCCGCTGAGCATGCCCAGGCCGGCACGCAGGATCGGCACCACGGTGATCTTGGCGCCAGCGATGCGCTGCACGGTCACCGGGCCGGCCCAGCCGGGGAGGGTGTGCGGCTCGGTCTCCAGGTCGGCGGTGGCCTCGTAGGCCAGCAGCGTGCCCAGTTCGTTGGCCAGTTCGCGGAAATCCTTGGTGCTGAGCGCGGCGTTGCGCATCAGGCCGATCTTGTGCTGCACCAGCGGGTGGCGCACTTCGACGATCTTCATGGTCGGGAATGGGGGCTGTAGAGAGGCCTCCATTTTGCCGGATCGGCGCTGCGAAGCCCACGCCGGATGCAATGAATGTGCTGAACGGTGTCACCGCCGTGCAACTTTGCGGACATACCTTGCAGACCCATTCTTCACAGGTATGGGGCTCCACCGTGCACATCAAGACTCCGCTGGCCATGGCCATCACCGTGACCCTGGCGCTGGGGGCCGCAGCACCGCTGCAGGCCGCCGGGCAGCAGGCCTTGGCCGCCACCGGCGTGGTTGCCGCCGATGCGGTCGACCTGGACCGCATCGAAGTGCGCGCCCAGCTCGAATCGCAGGTCCGCGCGGTTGATCTGAAGCGCAGCAGCGACGCCATCGAAGACGCGGTGTCCTCCGATGCCTTGGGCCAGTACCCGGACAAGAACGTGGCCGAGTCGCTGCAGCGCCTGCCGGGCATCAGCGTGACCCGCGACCAGGGCGAAGGCCGCTTCGTGGTCATCCGTGGCCTGGATGCCAACCTCAACAGCGTCAGCATCGATGGCATCGCCGTGGGTACCCCGGAAGATTCCAGCCGCGCCGCGCCGCTGGACGTCATTCCTTCCGATTCGACCGAGCGCCTGCGCGTGGTCAAGTCGCCGACCCCGGACATGCCGGGTGACGCCATCGGTGGCGCGGTGCTGGTCGAATCGGCCTCGGCCTTCGACCGCGACGGCCGCAGCCTGCGCGGCAAGATCGAAGCCAGCCACCAGCAGCTGTCCGGCGAGACCAGCCCCAAGGCCTCGTTCAACTACAGCGAAGTGTTCGCCGACACCTTCGGCATCGCGCTGGGCGTGAACTACCAGAACCGCAAGTTCGAGTCGGACAACACCGAAGTCGAGTACGACAATCTTGATGGTGACATCGATCCGCAGGACGTGAAGCCCGGTGACGTCACCGCGATCAACCTGCAGAACCGCAAGTACGAGATCGAGCGCAAGCGCATCGGTGCCAACCTCAACATGGACTGGCGCCCGAACGAGGACAGCAAGTACTACCTGCGCACGCTGTACAGCCAGTTCGACGACGCTGAAACCCGCCAGCGCGTGATCTACAACTTCGATGACGCCGACATGGTGGCCACCGGCACCGACCAGTACCGCCTGGACGATCTGCCGGCCGATGCGATCCAGAAGCGCATGCGCTACCGCACCAAGAAGGAAAACACCTTTGCTGCCAGCCTGGGCGGCGAGAACAAGCTGACCAACGCGGTGGTGGACTACAAGATCGGTTACACCCGCACCGAAGAGCGCGTCAACGACGAGATGGAAGCGCGCTTCGAGCTGGATGCCGACGACATGTCCGGCACCCTGGACCAGCGCAGCCGCCTGCCGACCTACACGCTCAGCAGCAACGACTGGATGGACAACGCGAACTACGCGTTCGACCGCTTCGTGATCTCGCCCAAGCAGGTCAATGACGAAGAGCGCAGCGCGCAGGTCAACGTGCGTTTCGACGGCGACAACAGCAGCATCAAGTTCGGCCTGCTCGGCCGCTGGCGCGACCGTGATGTCAACGTGGACGAGAGCGAACTGCGCCGCGGCCCGGACATCGACCTGGCCAGCTGGACGGCGGCCGATCCGGAACACCGCCATGGCGTGATGGGGCAGGGCATGAGCTCAGCGGCCATGCGCGCCTACTGGGCACAGAACGGCAGCCGCTACACCGCGCGTCCGCAGGACGTGGCCGGCAACGCCGCGACCTCGCTGGAAGAGGATTACACCGCCAGCGAAGACATCTTCGCCAGCTACGCGATGGGCACCTGGGACATCGGATCGCTGCGCATCATCGGCGGCGTGCGCGTGGAGAACACCCGCTTCAAGGCCACCGGCAACAGCGTCGAGCTGGACGACGATGACGGCTACACGGTCAGCCCGGTGGAGGCCAACCGCAGCTACACCAACGTGCTGCCGGGCCTGCACCTGCGCTACGACGCGGCCGACGACTGGGTGCTGCGTGCCTCGGCCAACAAGACGGTCTCGCGTCCGTCCTTCGGTGACATCTCGCCGCGCCGCGCGCTGAATGCCGGTGACGAAGAGCTGCGCCTGGGCAATCCGCAGCTGGATCCCTACGAATCGAAGAACATCGACCTGTCGGTCGAGAAGTACATCGGCACCACCGGCATCGTTTCGCTGGGCCTGTTCCACAAGTCCATCGATGGCTACATCGTGGAGACCGTGAGCCAGAATGATCCGGCTTACGATGGCCTCGACGTGACCCGCCCGATCAACGGCCGCAAGGCCACCGTGCGCGGCGCCGAGTTCAACTGGCAGCAGCAGCTGGCGTTCCTGCCTGGCGCGCTGGACGGCGTGCTGGTCGGTGCCAGCGGCACCTGGCTGGACACCAGGTTCGATGCCGGCATCGCTGATCGCGAAGGCGAGGAGTTCATGCTGCCGCGTGCCTCCAAGCACGTGTACAGCGCGCACATCGGCTATGAGAAGTACGGCCTGAGCACGCGCCTGGCGGCGGTCTATCGCAGCGAGTACCTGGACACCGTCGGTGCCGGCCGTGCGTTCGACATCTACGTCGCGCCCAATACCCAGCTCGACTTCTCGCTGGACTACAAGTTCACCCCGCGCATCAGCATGTACTTCGAAGCGCAGAACCTGCTCGACAAGCCGCTGGAGCTGTACCAGGGCACCCGTTCGCGCACCCTGCAGATGGAAGAGTACGGCCGCACCTACGCTGTCGGCCTGAAGGTGGCCCTGTGATGGCGCGTGGCATGACCCTGCTGGCAGCCGCGATGGCTGCCTGCCTTGCCGCCGGCTGCACGCCGGCGGCCGCTCCGGCCGGCGCCGATGCCGCCGCGAAGGCCCCGGCCGGGACCGCACGCTCGGTGTCGACCATCGCCGAGGCCTTCCTCAGCCCGATGACGCCGGACGACAACATCGATTCGCCGGCCGCCTGGAAGGCACCCGACGGCAAGACCTGGCTGATCGCCACCGCCAAGGCTACCGACAAGCTGGTGGTGTATGACGGCAGCACCGGCCAGCACCTGCGCGACGTCGGCACCGCCGGCACCGCGCTGGGTCAGTTCGATCGCCCCAACGGCATCTCGATCACCGACGACCTGCTGTGGATCGTCGAGCGTGACAACCACCGCGTGCAGGTGTTCTCGCTGCCCGATTTCACCCCGCTGGCGGTGTTCGGTGCCGACGACCTGCGCAAGCCCTATGGCCTGTGGGTCGACCGCCGCGCCGATGGCTACAGCGTCTACGTCACCGATTCCTGGGACAACGGCGAAGACGCACAGGGCAAGGACATCCTGCCGCCGCTGGCCGAGCTGGATAAGCGCGTGCGCCAGTACCACGTGACCCGCGATGGCGCCAAGGTCGAAGCGACCCTGGCCGCCAGCATCGGTGATACCAGCGAAGCCGGCGCACTGCGCGTGGTCGAGTCGATCTGGGGTGACCCGGCCAACGACCGCCTGCTGATCGCCGAGGAAGACGAAACCTACGCGAGCGAGTTCAAGGTCTACACGCTGGCCGGCCGTTTCACCGGCACCACCTTCGGCCGCGATGTGTTCAAGGCGCAGGCCGAAGGCGTGATGCTGCGGACCTGCGGCAAGGACGGCTGGTGGATCACCACCGAACAGGGCAAGCAGCGCAGTGTGTTCCACTTGTTCGACCGCCATACCCTGAAGCCGGTCGGTGCCTTCCAGGGCAACACGGTCGCCAACACCGATGGCATCTGGATGATGCAGCAGCCGACCCCGCGCTTCCCGCATGGCGCGCTGTATGCCGTGCATGACGACCAGGGCGTGGTGGCCTTCGACTGGGAAGCCATCGCCAAGCAGCTGTCGCTGCCGCTGGAGTGTGGCGCATGAGCCGTCGTTGCATGAACGCCCTTGCGCTGGGCCTGCTGTTGGCGATGCCCGCATTGGGCTTCGCCGCCGCCGAACCGAACACCCAGGTGCCGGTGGGCAGCCATCACTACGCGGCCACCACCGTGCCGGACCGCATCGTCGCCTCGCCGTCGGTCGATCCCAGCCAGGGCTTCGCCGTGGCCTGGCGTACCGATGACAGCGTGCGGGCGCCGCTGCTGGAAATCGCCCTGGCCGGTGATTCGCCGGCCATCGAGGGCATCCGCCAGGTACGCGCGAAGACCCAGGTGCTGCAGACCGAGAACGGTGTGTCGCACCACCATCGTGCCGAGGTCGATGGGCTGAAGCCGGACACCCTGTACGTGTACCGCGTGCAGGGCAATGGCAGCTGGAGTGCCTGGAACCAGCTGCGCACGCTGGGCAAGGCCGGCGAGCCGCTGACCCTGCTGTACTTCGGTGATACCCAGAACAAGAACCTCAGCCATGTCAGCCGCGTGGTGCGTGCCGCGCAGAAGACCGCACCGGAGGCGCGCATGAGCCTGTTCGCCGGTGACCTGGTCAGCGGTGGCGACGGTGCCGATGACAGCGAATGGGGCGAGTGGTTCGCCGCCACCAGCTGGCTGGCTCAGGAAACCCTGGTGGCGCCGGCCATCGGCAACCACGAGTACTTCGAAGAGTTCGAGGACACCCCGCAGGAACGCCGCGTACTGGGCAAGCACTGGCCGGTGACGTTCGCGCTGCCGGGAAACGGTGCCGCGGCGGCTGCCAGCAGCACCTACTGGTTCGATGTGCAGGACGTGCGCGTGGCCGTGCTCGACGGCACCTCCGCACTCGACCTGGGCACCGCCCAGGCGCAGGCGCAGTGGCTGGACAAGGTGCTGGCCAACAACCCGCACCCGTGGACCATCGTGCTGCTGCACCAGGCGTTCTATTCGCCGCGCGAAGGCCGCGAGAACGCTGCGCTGCGCGACGTGCTGCTGCCGGTCGTGCGCCGCCACAACGTCGACCTGGTGCTGCAGGGCCACGACCACACCTACGGCCGCCGCGGCGAAGGTGAGGCCGCCACGCCGCAGTACGTGGTGACGGTGGCCGGGCCGAAGCAGTACCGCCTGTCCGACGAGGCACGCCGGACCATGGATCCGGTGGCCGAGGATACCCAGCTGTTCCAGGTGCTGAAGATCGATCCGCAGCACCTGCGCTACGAAGCACGCACCGTCACCGGCCGGTTGTACGATGCCTTCGAGCTGCGCCGCGACGCTGCAGGTACCAAGCAGCGCGTGGAACTGCGCGAAGACCGCATCGCCCCGCGTGACTGCCCGCGTGCGCAGACCGCAAAGGGCCGGGCGGACCGTTGCTGGGAATGAGGAGTGACCGCATGAACTCAACTCGACGCATCGCCCCGCTGGCCGCCCTCGGCGCAGCCCTGTTGCTGGTGGCCGGTGCCGTGACCGCCGCCGACAGCGTGCTGCATCCGTTCCTGGCCGCGCAGCCGAAGCAGGCCCCGGCCGAAGTGAACCTGGCGGTGGAGATTCCGGCCGGCAGCTTCACCAAGTACGAGATCAAGGAAGATGGTCTCGTACACGTGGACCGCTTCCAGTCGATGCCGGTGGCCTATCCGGCCAACTACGGCTCGATGCCGCGCACGCTGGCCGGTGACAACGATCCGCTGGATGCGCTGGTGCTGACCCGCGAACCGCTGCATCCGGGCGTAATCGTGCGCTTCCGTCCGATCGGTTACCTGAAGATGATCGATGGCGGCGAGCACGACGAGAAGGTCATCGGCGTGCCCACCGACAAGGTCGACCCGACCTACGCCAACATCCGCGACCTGTCCGATCTGCCTGAGATCGAACGGCAGCGCATCGAGGCGTTCTTCCGGGTCTACAAGGACCTGCCGGCCGGCCGCAACCCGGTGCAGCTCAATGGCTGGGGCAATGCCGCCGAAGCCCGTGCGCTGATCAGCGAGGCGATGAAGCGCTTCGAGGCTGCGCCCTCGCGTTGATCGTGGGGGGTATCGGACGAACTCCCTGCGTCCGCTTCTTCTCGCTGGATTTGCAACCTGTGTGATGGACCTGAGGCAAAGGATGGTTCCATCATTCGGATCAGCAGACCGAATGATGGAAACCGCCCTATGACGTCCAGAACACCTGCTCGGGCTTACCAGACGATCATCGATGACCTGGTTCGTTGCAGCGAAGGCTGTGTTTCGGCCCAGCGCCTGGAGAAGATGCTGCCCCTGGTGGGTGAGCAGGCGGGCGATGCGCTCTCGCACAGCCTGACCGATGATCAACGCCGACGGGTGGCTGAAGCGCTGCGCTCTGAACGTAGCGCAGCCATCCACGATGCCCTGGTGATCCTTACGGAATGGATCGACTGCCGAGGCCTCACCCTGCATCTTGGCGGTGAGCTCATGCCGGTGGACCGCAGTGGCATGGGGCTTCATGGCGATTTTGTCGGTCGTGCAACCAACTGGGAGTGGCCGGAGAGCGAGGGTCCGTAGATCCACGCCATGCGTGGATTCAGCCCCGCAGCGTCTCGATGAATGACTCCGCGTCGATCCGGTCGCCCAGCACCTGGGCCACCGCCTGCACGGCCGCTTCCTGGTGCTCGGCGCGGATGCCGCCATCGTCGTCATCGTTGTAGAGATCGTCGCCGGCATCCAGATACACCGTACCGGCGGCTGCCAGCGCCGCCATCAGGGTCGGCAGGTCGTCGAAGAACGCATCGGCCTCCCAGCTTCCGCAGCCATGCCGTGCGAACAGAATGCGCCCATCGTCCATGTCGAGGATGAAGGGATCGGCGCCGAGGTCGGCCACGACCAGCCAGTTGGTGGGCCAGTCCTCGATCGGTTCGCCGTCCACGCCGTTCCAGCGATAACCGGCCTGGTAGCTCCACAGACGCTGCAGCGGGGGCACCCACACCTCAAGCCCGGGAAGGGTGATGCCGGCATGGCCGACCTTGGCGTTGATCTCGCGCCCCAGCGGTCCGACCTGCGCATAGAAGCGGGCCAGCACCGGCGGCAGCGGGAACGGGCCCTGCCAGTCCTGTTCGTGCTGGGCCTGCAGGGGGCCGAAACGGGCGAAGGCAGCGTGCAGGTCATTCATGCGGGGGCGTTCCGGTAACGGACCCGGAAGCCTAGCAGACGGACCCGCGTGCAATGCCTTCACTGCGGCTGGCTATCATGTGCGCCATCCAGAACGAAGGCGATGCACGTGTCGGTAGCGTTGGTGTGGTTCCGCCGCGATCTGCGGCTGCAGGACAATCCGGCCCTGCAGGCCGCGCTCGATGCCGGCCATGATGTGGTGCCGGTCTATATCCATGCGCCGCAGGAAGAGGGCGAGTGGACGCCCGGCGCGGCGTCGGATGCCTGGCGCCATCACTCGTTGGCCGCACTCGATGCCGACCTGCGCGCGCGCGGTTCGGCGCTGGTCCTGCGCAGCGGTGAGAGCCTGGCCACGCTGCAGGCACTGATCGAGGAAACCGGCGCCGAGGCGGTGTACTGGAACCGCAAGTACGAGCCGGCCACCCAGCCGCGCGACGCCACCATCAAGCGCACGCTGCGCGAGCAGGGCATCGAGGCGCAGAGCTGCAACGGCAGCCTGTTGTTCGAGCCCTGGGACATCGAGACCCAGCAGGGGCAGCCGTACAAGGTGTTCACCCCGTACTGGCGCAACGTGCTCAGCCACTGGCGCCTGCCGGCGCTGCAGGCCGCGCCCAAGAGGCTGCCGGTCCACAAGGTCGACAGCCTCGCGCTGGAAGAACTGCAGCTGGCGCCGACGCTGGACTGGGACACCGGCTTCTGGGAGCACTGGCAGCCGGGTGAAGCCGGTGCGCTGGAGGCGCTGTCGGTATTCGAGGATGGCGCCCTGCGCGGCTATCGCGAGCAGCGCGATCTGCCGGACCGGGTAGGGACCTCGCGGATGTCGCCGCACCTGCATTTCGGCGAGATCGCGCCGTGGCGCATCGCCCATGCGCTGGAAGGCCTGCGCAGCGCCGGCACCGATGCCGATATCGATGGCTACCTGCGCCAGCTCGGTTGGCGCGATTTCGCCTATCACCTGCTGCACCATTTCCCGAAGACGCCGAACGAGAACCTCAATCCGCGCTTCGATCGTTTCCCGTGGGCCAACCCCAGCGCTGTGCAGCTGCATGACTGGCAGCGCGGCAACACCGGCGTGCCGATTGTCGATGCGGGCCTGCGCGAGCTGTGGCACACCGGCTACATGCACAACCGGGTGCGGATGATCGTCGCCAGCTACCTGTGCAAGCATCTGCGCGCGCATTGGCTGCATGGCGCGCGCTGGTTCTGGGACACGCTGGTCGATGCCGACCTGGCCAACAACACGATGGGGTGGCAGTGGGTGGCCGGTACCGGCGCCGACGCAGCGCCGTATTTCCGGGTGTTCAATCCGGTTACCCAGGCCGAGAAGTTCGATCCGCAGGCGCGCTACATCACGCGCTGGGTGGCGGAGCTGGCGGCGCTGCCGGTGAAGGCGCGCTTCGCGCCCTGGCAGCATCCGCTGCTGCTGGCCGACAAGGCGCCGGGCTATCCGCGCACGCCGCTGGTGGATCTGGCCGCAGGTCGCGATGCCGCGCTGGCGGCCTATCGGAGCACGGGTGGCGAGTAAAGCGGGTAGATGAAGGCCGGCTCAGAAAGCTGAATGCAGCACGTCCGGCCTTCACATCCATCATCCCGGCATCGCGCCGGGCTGTATATCCTCCGGGTCGTTCGCACGCCGCACTGGCCGGCATCCAAGGAGACCACCATGATCCGCAACACCACCCGCAATGTCGCCCTGGCCCTGATGACCGCTGCCGCGCTGACGGCGTGCGCCACCGGCGGCTCCTATGTGCAGAGTGACCAGTACGGCAACCCGACCGAGCAGCAGAACCGCACCGGTCGTGGCGCCCTGATCGGTACCGCCGTCGGCGTGGCCGCCGGCCTGCTGAGTGGCAACAGCGCCACCGAGCGTCGCCAGCACGCGCTTGTCGGTGCCGGCATCGGCGCGCTGAGCGGCGCGGCCATCGGCAACTACCAGGACCGCCAGGAGCGCGCCCTGCGTGAGCGCACCGCCAACACCGGCATCGACGTGCAGCGCCAGGGCGACAACATCACCCTGAACCTGCCGGACGGCATCACCTTCGATTTCGGCAAGTCGGCACTGAAGCCGCAGTTCTACGGCTCGCTCAATGGCGTTGCCAGCACGCTGAACGAGTACAACCAGACCATGATCGAAGTGGTCGGCCACACCGACAGCATCGGCAGCGATGCGGTGAACAACCGCCTGTCGAAGGAGCGCGCCGATTCGGTGGCGCAGTACCTGGTGGGGCAGGGCGTGCAGCAGGTCCGCATCGAAACCCTGGGTGCAGGCAAGGCGTATCCGATTGCCGACAACAGCACCGATGCCGGCCGCGCGCAGAACCGTCGCGTGGAAATCCGTGTGATTCCGCTCAAGCAGTAACGCGCAGCGTTACTGCTGTTCCGGCAACGCCGGAACAAAAATGCCGCCCTTGCAGGCGGCATTTTTTGTAGGTGCCGAGCCTTGCTCGGCACACCGTGGAACCGTCCGCCGCATGCCCTGCTCCTGGTAGATGCCGACCTTGGTCGGCACGCTCGACGGCTCCGGCTCTGGTAGGTGCCGAGCCTTGCTCGGCACGCCATGGAACCGTCCGCCGCATGTCCTGCTCTTGGGTCGGCACGCTCGACGGCTCCGGCTCTGGTAGGTGCCGACCTTGGTCGGCACGCTCTGGCCTTTGTAGCTTTCAGGCAGTCGAGCAAGCTCGACCCCTACCAGGGCACAGAGCGGTCGAGCAAGCTCGACCCCTACCAGGGCACAGAGCGGTCGAGCAAGCTCGACCCCTACCAGGGGCACCAGCACATCACCCGGCCGCCGTCGGCCGCACCACGATCTCGTTCACGTCCACATCGCCCGGCTGCTCGATCACAAACCGCACCGCGCGCCCAATCGCATCGGGCTGCAGGGCGATGGCGCGGTACTGCACCATTGCTTCTGCCGCGACCGGATCAGTGATGGTGTCAGCCAACTCGCTTTCCACCACGCCCGGATGGATGCAGGTCACCCGCAGCTCGCGGTGCTCCTGGCGCAGGCCCTCTGAAATCGCACGCACCGCGTACTTGGTCGCGCAGTACACCGCTGCAGTCGGCACCACCGACAACGCACCGATCGAGGCGATGTTGATGATCTGTCCCTGGCCACGCGCCTGCATGTGCGGCAGCACGGCGGCGATGCCGTGCAGCACGCCGCGGATGTTGACGTCGATCATCCGGTCCCACTCGTCCACCTTCAGCGAGGCCATCGGCGAGAGCGGCATGACGCCGGCGTTGTTGACGATTACATCAATGCCGCCGAATTCCGCCAGCGCGGCGGCGGCGAAGGCGTCGACCTGCGCGCGCTGGGTCACGTCCAGCGCCTGCACCAGCACCTGCGCGCCTTGCCCGCGCAGTTCGTCGGCCAGTGCCTGCAGGCGGTCCACACGGCGCGCGCCGAGCACCAGGCGTGCGCCAGGCTGGGCCAGCGTGCGCGCGATGCCGGCGCCGATGCCGCTGGACGCGCCGGTGATGAGGATGGTTCGGGAAAGGCTCATGGCAGGACTCCTGTACGGATGGAAAGGGTCGGTCTGGACCCGGTGTCGCCACGGTAGATCGCCCGCGTTGTCGCGATAAGATGGCGATTGCCGATCATCCTGTTAAGGATTGCTAACCAATGTCTGTCGATCTCAATGCCCTTGCCGTGTTCCAGCGGGTGGCCGAGTGCCGCAGCTTCACCGGTGCGGCCGACCAGCTGGGCGTGACCCGCTCGGCGGTCAGCCAGACGATCAGCAAGCTGGAACAGGCGCTGGGCATCGCCCTGGTCCTGCGCACCACGCGCAGCGTCAACCTGACCGATGCGGGGCAGGCACTGCTGGCGTCGGTGCGCCCGGCCCTGGCCGAACTGGACACCGCACTGGAGGCCACGCAACGGCGCCAGGCCGCGGTGTCCGGACAGCTGCGGCTTGCGGTCTCCTCCATCGCCGAAGCCTTCCTCGCTGGGCCACTCCTGGCCAGCTTCGCGGCAAAGCACCCCGCGCTGCAGCTGGACATCACGGTGAGCGATGAAGAGTTCGACATCGTCGGCGCGGGCTTCGATGCGGGCGTGCGCCTGGGCGAAGTCATCGCCCAGGACATGGTCGCCGTGCCCGTATCGGCGCGGCAGCGGCAGCTGGTGGTGTGCGCGCCGTCGTACCGCGATCAGCACACGCTGCCCACGCATCCGCGCGACCTGGCCGGGCATCGCTGCATCGGCTGGCGCAGTGCGCCGGGCAAGGCGCCGTATCGCTGGGAATTCGAGGAACGCGGCCGCGAGTTCAGCGTCGATGTGCAGCCGGAAATCACCAGCAACGACATGGGCGTGATGGTGCGCCTGGCGCTGGCCGGCGCGGGCATCGCCATCGGCATGGAAGAGACGTGGCGGCCGTGGCTGCAGCGCGGTGAACTGGTGTCACTGCTGGAGCCGTATTGCCCGCGTTTCGCAGGCTTTTTCCTGTATTACCCGAGCCGTCGCCAGGCCGAGCCGAAGCTGCGCGCGCTGGTCGAGCACGTGCTCTCCGACCTGTAGAGTCGAACCATGCTCGACTGCTCCTGCTCAAGCAGTCGAGCATGGTTCGACTCTACAAAAGCCAGTCGAGCAGTAGATCCACGCCATGCGTGGATGCGTCGATCATGCCGCAGCAGTGACCTTCTCGAGGATGCGCTTGCCACTGCTTTCCAGCGCCGCGTCTTCCTTCTCCTGCTGCTGCCGTGCCAGCTTCGCCGCCGGGCACTGCGCCAGCATGTAGTTGGCGTCGAAGTTGAGCTTCTCCACCAGGAAATCGACGAAGGCACGCACCTTCGGCGAAACCAGGCGGCCGCCGGCAAACACCGCGTTGAAGTCCACTTCCGGCCCGGTCCAGCCGGCCAGCACGCGGCGCACCATGCCCGATTCGACGAACGGCTTGGCCATCACGTCGCCGGTCAGCAGCAGGCCTTCGCCACACACCAGCGCGCCGTTCAACGCCGACATGTCGTTGGCGGTCATCAGTGGCGTCACCGGGAAATCGCGCAGCTCGCCACCGTTCTCGCCCAGCTGCCAGGTGAAGCGCGGCGAATTGCCGGTGTGGTACGGCTTGCGCATGGCCAGGATGCGGTGGAACTGCAGTTCTTCCGGGTGCAGCGGCTCGCCGTAGCGTTCGATGTAAGCCGGGCTGGCAAACACCTGCGTACGCAGGCTGCCGAGCTTGCGCGCGACCAGGTTGGAATCGGGCAGGGCGCCGACGCGCAGCGCAAGATCGGCTTCGCCTGCAATCAGGTCCAGCTTCTCGTTGCCCAGGTGCATGTCCAGGCGGATTTCCGGGTACTGCGCATGGAACTGGCCCAGCAGCGGCGCGATCCAGGTGATGCCGATGGCGTAGGGCACGGTGAAGCGCAGCCAGCCACGCGGGCCGGACTGCAACTGGCTCACCGCGCTCTCGGCTTCTTCCAGTTCGCGTGCGATGCGCTGGCAATGCTCGTGATAGATCGAACCGGCTTCGGTGAGGCCGAGGCGGCGCGTGGTCCGATGCAGCAGGCGCGCACCCAGGCGCGTTTCCAGCTCCTGCACTTTGCGGCTGACCGTGGTCTTGGGCAGGCCGAGCGATTTGGCAGCGGCAATGAAGCTGCCTTGCTCGACCACCTTGACGAAGATCAGTGTCTCGTTGAGATCGTGGGACATGGTCGGGATCCTGGACGGCGGGGATGGGACAATCGTGACAGATCGATTGGACCGGGGACGGGATGATTATTCCCCTTAATCCGGACTAATCAAGTAAAGGTTTGAGGTCTATCGTGGCGCCATTCGTGAAATGGAGCTCGTCCCCCATGAGCCTGCGCAACATTCTTGACCACTTCCGGCGTGCCGGCCAGAACGCTCTGGACCAGGCCATGACCGTGGAAGCACGCCCCAGTTCCTTGGTACACAAGGATTTCCGGGAGTTCACCGCGCCCGTCCGTAGCCAGCGCGGCAGTTCGATCCGTCTGGTCCCCCGCCAGGGCGACCGACTGCGTCGAATTGGGACTATCCCGGATTTGGGAGGAAATGTCCCGTGAATGGGATTCTGACGCCCGAAGTCCTGGTCCTCGGCGGCACCGGTGCCGTCGGCCAGGGCGTGGTCGGTGCCCTGCTGGAGGCCGGCAGTCCGGTCCTGGTGGTGGGGCGCGACCCGGGCCGACTGGCGGCGCTGCACGAGCTGTTCGCCGATGAGCCAGGCCTGCAGACCATGCTGGGTTCGCTCAGCGACGACGGCTCGGCACGGGTGCTGGCCGAACGCGTGGCGCAGCGTCCGCGCCCGCTGGCCGCCGTGGTCGCGGCGATGGGCGGCCCGTACAACCGCGGCCGTGTCATCGACCGCAGTGGCGATGCCCTGCTGGGTGCAATGCAGGCCGACCTGATGCCGCACGCCCACGCGGTGCGCCACCTGCTGCCGCTGCTGCAGGACAACCCGCACGCCCGCCGCTACGTGATGATCGGCAGCCCGGCCGGTGCCAAGCCCTGGGCTGGCTACGGTGAAACCTCGATCACCACCGCCGCGCTGCGCATGTACGCGCAGGTCGTGCACCAGGAAGCGCAGGCACTGGGCGTGCGTGCGCAGATGCTGGAAGTGTGCAGCCCCGTGTGCACCCCGGCCAATGCGGCCAACGCCTGCATCGAGTGGCCCAGCTCGCTGCTGGTCGGCCGCCGCGTGGTGTCCCTGCTCGATGGATGCCGCGACAACCGCGCCATCGTCCGCTGCGACAGCAGCGATGCGGAATTGCCTCGCGGCCTGTTGAACCTCGACCTACCACCGCTGTGGCGCGACACCGCAGGCGTTGCTTGACCTCAACCATCGTTGAGGTCGCAGGCTACGCCGCCGATTCACCGATCTTCGATTTACACGCACTACCACCCCTTCCGTACGGATGCATGCCATGACTTCCCCCAACACCACCCCACATCGTTTCAGCCGTCGCCTGGCGATGGCCGGCGTGTCGATCCTCGCAGCCGCGGTGCTGGCCGCCTGCAGTGGCGGCCATGCCGAGGAGGCCGGCGCACCGCCGCCGCCGCAGGTCAGTGCCGCCCCGGTGCTGGTCAAGCCGATCAGCCAGTGGGACGAGTTCAGCGGCCGCGTCGAGGCCGTGCAGAGCGTCGAACTGCGCCCGCGCGTCTCCGGCTACATCGACAAGGTCAACTACGTGGAAGGCGAAGAAGTGAAGAAGGGCGCCGTCCTGTTCACCATCGACGCCCGCAGCTACCAGGCCGAGTACGATCGCGCCGCCGCCGAACTGGCCCGCGCCCGCACCCAGGCCAGCCTGGCCCGCAGCGAGTCCGAGCGTGCCAAGCGCCTGTCCGAGCAGCAGGCCATCTCCACCGAGACCGCCGAACAGCGTCGCGCCGCGGCCGACCAGTCCGGTGCCGCGGTGCAGGCCGCGCAGGCCGCACTGGATGCCGCCCGCCTCAACCTGGAATTCACCAAGGTGCGCGCGCCCATCGACGGCCGTGCCGGTCGCGCGATGGTCACCGCCGGCAACCTGGTCACCGCCGGCGACAGCGCCAGCGTGCTGACCACGCTGGTCTCGCTGGACACGGTGTTCGTGTACTTCGATGCCGACGAAAGCACCTTCCTGCGCTACGCCCAGATGGCCCGCAAGGGTGAACGCCCGAGCGAGCGTGACAGCGAACTGCCGGTGAAGGTCGGCCTGTCCGGTGAAGAGGGTTACCCTCACACCGGCAAGGTCGACTTCCTCGACAACCAGGTGGCCCGCAGCACCGGCACCATCCGCGTCCGTGCGCTGCTGGACAACGCCGACCGCCAGTTCACCCCGGGCCTGTTCGCCCGCGTGCAGCTGCTCGGCAGCGGCCAGTTCCAGGCCATGCTGATCGATGACAAGGCCGTGCTGACCGACCAGGACCGCAAGTACGTGTACGTGGTCGACAAGGATGGCAAGGCCCAGCGCCGCGACATCCAGCTCGGTCGCACCGCCGAAGGCCTGCGCATCGTCGAGAGCGGCCTGGCCGCGGGTGACAAGGTCATCATCGACGGCGTGCAGAAGGTCTTCATGCCGGGCATGCCGGTGCAGGCCAAGGCGGTGGCGATGCAGCCGCCGGCCGCTGCACCGGGCCGCGATGCCACCGCCGCCCTGAACCACTGATCCGCCGTCTCCTGATCCAAGTTTCCGCTTAGCTGCCGGCGCCAGCGGCAGCCTTCCCTGCCTTCGTCATTTTGACGAGGGGCAGGGCGGCTGTTGCCCGTCGGCGGCATTTCCCAGGAATTCCTCCATGGACTTTTCCCGTTTCTTCATCGACAGGCCGATCTTCGCGGCGGTGCTGTCGATCGTGATCTTCGCCGCCGGCCTGATCTCGATCCCGTTGCTGCCGATCGGCGAGTACCCCGAAGTGGTGCCGCCGTCGGTGGTCGTGCGCACGGTCTACCCGGGCGCCAACCCCAAGGTCATCGCTGAAACCGTGGCCACCCCGCTGGAAGAGGCGATCAACGGCGTCGAGGGCATGATGTACCTCAAGTCGGTGGCCGGCTCCGATGGCGTGCTGCAGATGACCGTCACCTTCCGCCCGGGCACCGACCCGGACGCGGCGGCGGTGAAGGTGCAGAACCGCGTGGCGCAGGCGCAGGCGCGTCTGCCCGAGGACGTGCGCCGGCAGGGTGTGACCACCCAGAAGCAGTCGCCGACCTTCCTGATGGTGGTGCACCTGACCTCGCCCAATGGCAAGTACGACACCCTGTACCTGCGCAACTACGCCCGCCTGCACGTCAAGGACGCGCTGGCCCGTATTCCGGGCGTGGGTGATGCGCAGATCTTCGGTGGCGGTGACTACGCCATGCGCGCCTGGCTGGACCCGGACAAGGTGGCCTCGCGCGGCCTGACCGCCAGCGACGTGGTTGCCGCCATGCGCGAGCAGAACGTGCAGGTCTCGGCCGGCCAGCTCGGTGCGGAACCGCTGCCCAACAGCCAGTTCCTCACCCTGATCAATGCCCAGGGCCGCTTGAAGTCCGAGAAGGAATTCGGCGACATCGTGCTCAAGAGCGGCACCGACGGCGAGATCGTGCGCCTGGCCGATGTGGCCCGCGTGGAACTGGGCGCCGGCGACTACACCCTGCGCTCGCAGCTGGATGGCAAGAACGCGGTGGGTATCGGCATCTTCCAGGCACCGGGCGCCAACGCGCTGGAAATCCGTGATGCGGTCATCGGCACCATGGACGAGATGCAGAAGACCATGCCGGCCGACGTGAAGTACGAGGCGGTGTATGACACAACCATCTTCGTGCGTGACTCGATCAAGGCCGTGGTGTCTACCCTGCTTGAAGCCATCGCCCTGGTGGTGCTGGTGGTGATCCTGTTCCTGCAGACCTGGCGCGCCTCGATCATTCCGCTGATCGCCGTGCCGGTGTCGGTGGTGGGTACCTTCGCTGCGCTGTACCTGCTGGGCTTCTCGATCAACACGCTGAGCCTGTTCGGCCTGGTGCTGGCGATCGGCATCGTGGTCGACGATGCGATCGTGGTCGTCGAAAACGTTGAACGCAACATCGAGGAAGGCCTCACCCCGCTCGCGGCGGCCCACCAGGCCATGCGCGAAGTGTCCGGCCCGATCATCGCGATCGCGCTGGTGCTGTGCGCCGTGTTCGTGCCGATGGCCTTCCTGTCCGGCGTCACCGGCCAGTTCTACAAGCAGTTCGCCGTCACCATCGCGATCTCCACGGTGATCTCGGCGATCAACTCGCTGACCCTGTCGCCGGCCCTGGCCGCGCGCCTGCTGAAGCCGCATGACGCTGCCAAGGACGCGCCGACGCGCCTCATCGACCGCCTGTTCGGCTGGGTGTTCCGTCCGTTCAACCGCTTCTTCAAGTCCAGCTCGGAGAAGTACGAGCGTGGTGTCTCGAAGATCCTCGGCCGTCGTGGCGCGGTGTTCGTGGTCTACGCGATCCTGCTGGTTGGTACCGGCCTGGTCTTCAAGGTGGTGCCGCCGGGCTTCATCCCGACCCAGGACAAGCTGTACCTGATCGCCGGCGTGAAGCTGCCGGAAGGTTCGTCGATCGCGCGTACCGATGAAATGTTGCGCAAGGTCGCCAAGATCGCCCAGGAAACCGATGGCGTTGCCCACACCATTTCGTTCCCGGGCCTGAACGCGCTGCAGTTCACCAACACGCCCAACACCGGCGTGGCGTTCATTCCGCTCAAGCCGTTCGCCGAGCGTCATGGTCGTACCGCTGCGCAGATCAACGCCGAGATCAACCAGAAGATCGCCGGGCTGCAG
Source organism: Stenotrophomonas sp. SAU14A_NAIMI4_5 (assembly GCF_003086795.1). NCBI lineage: Bacteria > Pseudomonadati > Pseudomonadota > Gammaproteobacteria > Lysobacterales > Lysobacteraceae > Stenotrophomonas > Stenotrophomonas sp. SAU14A_NAIMI4_5. The sequence continues at coordinate 1,853,404 of NZ_CP026003.1, forward strand.
GAAGGCTTCGCCTTCGCGATGATGCCGCCGCCGATCCTCGGCCTGGGCAACGGCAACGGCTACCAGATGTTCATCCAGGACCGTGGCAACCTGGGCTACGGCGCGCTGCAGAATGCCGTGCAGGCGATGCAGGGCACCGTCGCGCAGACCCCGGGCATGGCCTTCCCGATCACCAGCTACCAGGCCAACGTGCCGCAGCTGGATGCGGAAGTGGACCGCGTGAAAGCCAAGGCCCAGGGCGTGCAGCTCACCGAGCTGTTCGACACCCTGCAGACCTACCTGGGTTCGGCCTACGTCAACGACTTCAACCAGTTCGGTCGTACCTGGCAGGTGATCGCCCAGGCCGACGGCCCGTTCCGCGAGAGCGTCGAAGACATCGGCAAGCTGCGTACCCGCAATGATCGCGGCGAGATGGTGCCGATCGGTTCGATGGTCACCATCAAGCAGACCTTCGGCCCGGACCCGGTGCTGCGCTTCAACGGCTACCCGGCTGCCGATCTGGCCGGCGAAGCCGACCCGCGCCTGCTGTCCTCGGCCGAAGCGATGAACAAGCTGACCGAGATCGCCGGCAAGGTGCTGCCGGTGGGTATGACCACCGAATGGACCGACCTGAGCTACCAGCAGGCCACCCAGGGCAAGGCCGCCTTCATCGTGTTCCCGGTGGCGATCATGCTGGCCTTCCTGGTGCTGGCAGCGCTGTACGAAAGCTGGTCGCTGCCGCTGGCGGTGATCCTGATCGTGCCGATGACCCTGCTGTCGGCCCTGTTCGGTGTGTGGATGACCGGTGGTGACAACAACGTGTTCGTGCAGGTCGGCCTGGTGGTGCTGATGGGCCTGGCGTGCAAGAACGCGATCCTGATCGTCGAGTTCGCCCGTGAACTGGAAATGGGCGGCAAGGGCATCGTTGAAGCGGCGCTGGAAGCCTGCCGCCTGCGTCTGCGTCCGATCGTGATGACCTCCATCGCGTTCATCGCCGGCACCGTGCCGCTGGTGCTGTCCCATGGTGCAGGCGCCGAAGTGCGCTCTGTCACCGGCATCACGGTGTTTGCCGGCATGCTGGGCGTGACCCTGTTCGGTCTGTTCCTGACCCCGGTGTTCTACGTTGCCCTGCGCAAGTTCGTCACCCGCAACGGCGGTGGCCAGCTGGTGCAGCACGGCGAGCCCACCATCCACCACTGACATGCACTCCCGCGGTCGCCGCCCCGAGCGGCGACCGCTTCCCCCAAACCAAGGCATGAATCCATGAACACCCATCAGAACAAGATCGCGCTGGTCACCGGCGCCACCCGTGGCATCGGCCTGGAAACCGTGCGCCAGCTGGCCCAGGCCGGCGTGCACACGCTGCTGGCCGGCCGCAAGCGCGAGACCGCGGTGGAGCAGGCGCTGCTGCTGCAGGGCGAAGGCCTGCCGGTGGAAGCCATCCAGCTGGACGTGACCGATGCCGCCAGCATCGCCGAGGCCGTCGAACAGGTGCGCCAGCGCCACGGCCGCCTGGACATCCTGGTCAACAACGCCGGCATCATGATCGAGAACCCGGCGCAGGCGCCGTCCGAGCAGTCGCTGGACACCTGGCACCGCACCTTCGACACCAACGTCTACGCGCTGGTCGCGGTCACCCAGGCCTTCCTGCCGCTGGTCAAGCAGGCCACGTCCGGTCGCATCGTCAACGTGTCCAGCGTGCTCGCTTCGCAGACCCTGCACGCCGACCCGAATTCGGACATCTACGATTTCAAGGTTCCGGCCTACAACGCCTCCAAGGCGGCGGTGAACAGCTGGACCCTCGCCCTGGCCTACGAGCTGCGCAACACCCCGATCAAGGTCAACACCGTGCACCCCGGCTACGTGAAGACCGACATGAACGGTGGCAACGGCGAAATCGAGATCAGCGAAGGCGCACGTTCCAGCGTGGAAATGGCGCTGGTCGGCGAAGCCGGCGCCAGCGGCAGCTTCACCTACCTGGGCGAGGTGCTGCCATGGTGATCCGCACGTTGGCGATGGCCATCTCCAGCCTGGTGCTGGCCGGGTGTGTCAGCGTCGGCCCCAACTACACGGCCCCGGCGCAGGAGCCGGTGGTCCTGCAGGGCGCACAGCAGGCGGTGTACAGCACCGCTTCGCCGGTGGCCAGCTGGTGGGCGCAGTTCGATGATCCGGTGCTGGAAGAACTGGTGCACGGCGCACTGTCGGACAACCTGGACCTGCGCGTGGCCGTGGCCCGCGTCAGCCAGGCCCGTGCGGTGTTCGTCGAGAGCCGCTTCGACCAGGCCCCGCACATCACCGCTGACGGCAGCTACGACCGCCGCAAGCAACCCGATCCGCAGCTGGGTGGGCAGCGGGTGTTCAGTGAAAGCTACCAGCTCGGCTTCGATGCGGGCTGGGAGCTGGATCTGTTCGGCCGCAAGCGCCGTGCTGCAGAGGCCGCACGCGCCGACCTCGGTGCCGAGCAGGCCAACCTGGCCGATGCGCAGGTGCTGGTCGCCGCCGAAGTGGCGCGCAACTACTTCGAGCTGCGTGGCACGCAGAAGCGCATCGCGGTGGCCCAGCACACGCTGGAAAACCTGCGCGATACGCAGAAGCTGACCGAGGCGCGCTGGGAACTGGGTGCCGGCAGCGAACTGGATGTGCAGAGCAGCCGCGCCCGCCTGAAGGCGATCGAGGCCGACATCCCGCTGCTGGAAGTGTCCGAGGCGCAGTCGCGCAACCGCCTGGCGGTGCTGCTGGGCCAGCGCCCGGAAGTGCTGACCGCGATGCTGGCGCCGCAGGACGTGCCGGCGTTTGCCAAGGCACTGCCGCTGGGTGACACCCGCGAACTGCTGCGCCAGCGTGCCGACGTGCGCGTGGCCGAGCGTCGCCTCGCCGCCGCCACCGCGCGTGTCGGCGTGGCCACGGCCGACCTGTTCCCGCGGCTGTCGCTGTCCGGTTTCGTCGGCTTCCTCGGCGGCGATGCCAGCGGCCTGGTCAACGGCAACAACAAGGCCTGGTCGCTGACCCCGTCGCTGAGCTGGGCGGCGTTCGACTTCGGCACCGTGCGTGCACGCCTGCGTGCCAGCAAGGCCGAGGCCGAAGGCGTGGCCGCGCAGTACGAACAGGCCGTGCTGCTGGCGCTGGAAGACACCGAGAACGCGCTGACCCGCTACTCCAAGCAGCAGGCGCGGCTGGCCATCGTGGTCGAGCAGGCGCAGGCGGCGCGGCGTGCCGAATCGCTGGCGCAGATCCGCTTCCGCGAGGGTTCGGAGGACTTCCTGACCCTGCTGGATGCGCAGCGCACGCAGCTGGCCGCCGACGATGCATTGGCCGCAGCCGAGGCCGAGGTCAATGTGAGTGTGGTCGGTGTCTACAAGGCACTGGGCGGCTGGGGGCAGTCGCCGCAGGCGCCGAGCGTGGCGCAGGTGCAGTAACCGCAGGGTTGCGGTACCCACGAAGGGACGGATGCGCAGGCATCCGTCCCTTTGTTGTATCTGGCCCGCTGCCGTCATGACGCTTCTGACTCTGCCGAAGCGCTGGCCCGCCGTAGTAACTAATAGGGCAGGTTCCAAGGAGCGGCGGCAATGAGTGACGACAAGCAATCGACGCAGCGGGTGCTGTTCGGCGATCCCGGCCTGCCTGGCGCAGGCCTGTCCGTAGTGGTGGTGGCGCTGCTGGTGCTGGCCGCGTTGGCAGTGGCCATCGGCTTCCTGCGCCTGCCCGATGTGATGCTCGGGCCAGGCCTGGTCGGCATCGGCCTGTTTCTGGCCATCGCCGCACGCATCTGCCAGGCGCGCGACCAGCATCAGGCGCTGTATCGCCTGCTGGGAAGGCGGCCACCGCCGTAGCGATGGCCGCACGTGCTCAGGGCTTCGGCCAGTCCAGTTCGACCACCAGCGGGAAGTGGTCCGACGGCAGCACGCCGCCGATGCGACGGTCGTCGGTGGTGAAGCTGCGTGCATGGAAGCCACGCACCAGCACCCAGTCCAGCTGCACGGTGGCCTTGCCGGTGAAATCGTGGAAGGTCTCGCGCGGGCCCTTCGGCGCCTTCACCTGGGTGCGGGTGTCCTGCAGCACGCGGGTGAACGCCTTGTAGGTCTCGCTGCCTGGCTCGGTGTTGAAATCACCGGTCAGCACCACTGGCAAGTCGGCGGGAAGCGTCTGCAGGCGCTTGGCGATCAGCTCGGCACCCTTGATCCGGCGCGGCTCGTCCTCGTCGCGGTAGGGCAGATGGGTGTCCATGAAGTAGAAGCGACGGCCATCGTCCAGGCGGCGGAACAGTGCCCAGGTGACCATGCGCGGGTACAGGTTGCCCCAGGTGATGCTGCCCGGCACGTCCGGCGTATCGGACAGCCAGAAGTTGCCCGACTCCTCGATGGCCAGCACCTTGGTGTCGTAGAACACGCCCATGTGTTCGTCGCCGTCGCCACCGCGGCGGCCTTCGCCGAACCAGCGGTAGCCGGGCAGGTGGGCGGCCAGGTAGGTGGCCTGTTCCTGCACCAGTTCCTGGGTGCCGACCACGGCCGGGTGCGCATCGAGGATGACCTTGACCATCACGTCGCGACGGTCGTCCCAGCGCTTGCCGGGTTCGGTATCGGCCGGGGTGCGTACGTTGAAGGACATCACCTTCAGCGGAGCGGGCGGTTGGGCTGCCCAGGCAGCGGCAGGCAGAGCAAGAGCCAGCAGCGCGCACAGTGCGGGCCGGCGAAGACGCGACAACATCGTGGAATCCCTCCATCCCATGAAAACGGTTTCACGGAGCATGCCATGGAACGGGAGGAGGAGGTGTGCCGGGATGGGCGGCTGGATCGAGGCCGGGCGGCTGGAACCGCCCGGCGGACTGCACAGTGGTCAGTTGGCCGGGATGTACCAGGTGCCGTTCTGGTCGATCCAATACTCCGAAGTCGTGATCGAGCCATCGGGCCACGTGTGGGTGACCGTGCAGTGCTGATGCACCGTTCTGTTGTCGATCCTGACCGGTACGCACTGGGTGGTCGACGATCCCGGCAGGCCAGCGGCGGAAACCCCTGCCGGGGAAAGGGCTGCTGCGGCCAACATCAGTGCGGCCAGCGAAGCCAGTTGCAGTTTCATAAGCGTCATCCTTGCTTTCTGCAATCGCGCACATGCGCCTCTGCGATGTAGCACGGCGCCCGCTGGATGGGTAGTCGCAGAGCAGCATGGATTTGACGCATTTCGACACGTCGGGAAAGATACGCCCCTGTTCCGGGCCAGCCATATCGCCACGCCCTCCCCCCAAGAGGAGTTCACGTGCTGAGATATTCGCGGCTGACGGTCGCCATTTCGTTGCTGGTCTGTGCCCACGCCCACGCCGAGCAGGCCCCGCCCGAGGCGCAGACGCTGGACAAGGTCATCGTGACCGCCTCGCGTACCGGGCAGGACGCCGCCACCGCGCCGCAGACGGTGGTCATCATCGGCAAGGAACAGATCGAGCAGCAGCTGCGCCTCAGCAGCAATTCGTCCGATGTGCTGTCCAGCCTGCTGCCGTCGTACACGCCCAGCCGCGGCAAGATGAACGGTAGCGGCGAGACCCTGCGCGGGCGCACGCCGCTGATCCTGGTCGATGGCATTCCGCAGTCGAACCCGCTGCGACCCACCGGTCGCGAAGCGCATACGATCGATTACGCGCTGGTCGAGCGCATCGAAGTCATCCAGGGCGCCAACGCCATGAACGGCCTGGGCGCCACCGGCGGCACCATCAACCTCATCACCCGGCGCCCGGAACCGGGTGCGGTCAACCAGCACGTGGGCGTGCAGACCACGCTGCCGACGTCCGAGGTGCGCGGTGAAACCACCGGCTATCGCGCCGATTACCGCATCAGCGGCAGCAAGGGCAAGTGGGATTACCTGCTCGGCGCCGGTTATGAAGACCAGGGCCTGTGGGTGGACGGCGAGGGCACGCCGATCGGCGTGGACGTCACCCAGGGCGACCTGATGTCGACCCGTGCCTATGACCTGCACGCCAAGCTGGGCTACTGGATCGACGACAACCAGGAGCTGCAGTTCAGCAGCAACCGCTACCGTATCAAGTCCAAGGCCGAGTACGTGCCGGTGGCCGGCAACCGCGATCTGGGCATCGCCACGACGTCGGTGCGCGGCACGCCGCCGGGCACGCCGGCCTGGAACGATGCCTGGACCACAGGCCTCAGCTACACCCACCACGACCTGGCGGGCATGGAGCTGAAGGCGATGGTGTTCAACCAGGAATTTGAAGGCCTGTTCGGTGCGGACAACTCGTCCACCTTCCAGGACCCGCTGATCGCACCGGTCGGGACGTTGTATGACCAGTCGCGCTCGACCGCCTCGAAGTGGGGCTCCAAGACGAGCCTTGGTCGCGATGACCTGCTCGGCGGCGACCTGAAGATCACTGCCGGCGTGGACACGCTGCGCGACAGTGGCAAGCAGGATCTGTACGGCACCGGCCGCACCTACGTGCCCGATTCGCGCTACAGCAGCGTGGCCGGCTTCGTGCAGGCCGACTACAGACTGCTGCCGCAGCTGACCGTGCAGGGCGGCTGGCGCCGCGAAGAGGCCGACCTGCGCATCGACAGCTACACCACGCTGTACCGCTACAACCGCGTGGCGGTGCAGGGCGGCAAGCTGAAGTTCCAGCAGAACCTGCGCAACATCGGCCTGGTGTACGCGCCGACCGAGCGCTTCAACACCTTCGCCAGCTATTCCGAAGGGTTCGGCATGCCCGACGTCGGCCGCGTGCTGCGCTCGATCAACACGCCGGGTACCAACGTGGAATCGCTGCGTTCGCTGCAGCCGCTGCTGACCCGCAACAGCGAGATCGGCGTGCGCTACCGCTCGCCGTCGTGGGAAGCCGAGGCCAGTGCGTTCCAGTCTCGCTCCGAGTACGGCACGCGCGTCATCGCAGTCGACGGCGCGTTCCAGCTCGCCCGCGAAAAGACCGCCATCGAAGGCCTGGATGCAAGCGTGCGTTACCGCCTGAACGATGCGCACCGCCTGGGCCTGTCCTACGCCTGGACCCGTGGCCGCTATGACAGCAACGCCGATGGCCGGCTCGATGCGCGCCTGGATGGCCTGAACATCGCACCGAACCGCGTCATCGCCACGTGGTCGGCGCAGTGGACGCCGGAGCTGTCCACCTTCGTGCAGGGGCAGTACGCCTTCAGCCGCAACTTCGACGAAGCCGCCAAGGAATTCAGCGGCTACGCGCTGTTCGATCTGGGCGTGGACTACCGGCTTGCCAAGGGCAAGGTGAACCTGGGCATCGCCAACCTGTTCGACCGGCAGTACATCACCTATTACTCGCAGAGCGCGCTGATCGAACCAGCGCGGTACTTCGCCGGGCGTGGGCGGACGGTGACGCTGGGTTACAGCCTGGATTTCTGAGGCACGCCGCGCGGGCAGGATTACTTCTGCCCGCCATCATGCGCCTGCATGTCCTCATGCAGGATGCGCCGCAGTTCGACGATCGCCGGCGTGGCTTCCTGCACGCTGTGCCCGGACACGATCACCTTTTCCGACACCGCGTTGGGCAGGTGCGAGCTCCAGTACGGCACCAGCCCGTCGTTGGTCTTTTCCAGCGGGCCGTCGGCGCTGGCGCGCGCGATGATCGAGTGGTAGCGCACGCGCGGTGACATCGGCAGGTCGGCCACCGCCTTCACGAACGGATCGTCCTTGTCCAGGTTCTGGATGCTGTTCATCTGGTAGCCGTGCTTGCCATCGTCACGGTCGACGTGGCCGTCGTTGGCGGCGCTGGCCACGTCTTCCAGCACGGTCAGCGGCAGCCGCACCAGGCGGCCGATCCAGCGCCCCACGCGGGTGCCGGCCACGTCGGTACCGCGGTGCGGTGTGGCGATGAACACCACCCGCGAGATTTCCGGTTCGGGCTGGAAGGTCAGCAGCGGCGGGCCCTTGGTGCGCAGCAGTTCGCGCTGTGCCGGGCTCAGCTGTGTGGTCGCCAGCAGCGTGTCCACCAGATGGTCGCCGGACGAGGACACCATCAGCCGCGAGATCACCCCGCCCATGCTGTGCCCGACCACGACCATGTCATGCGAGGCCACCGCCTTGCCGCTGGGATCGTAGTGCTGCATCACGTCTTCGAGCGTGTGCCGGATCGCATCGTGGCTGAGGGCGATCGGCATGTTGGTCGGGTAGTAGAACTGCCAGACCTGGAAATCGCGCCGGATCTCATCGTCGCGCATCAGCTCGTTGGCCACGTTCACCCAGGCCTCGGGGCTGCTGGCCAGGCCATGGATCATCAGCAGCACGCGGCGGTCCGGATCGTAGGGCTGCATCATGAACAGATGCGGCCGGTCGATGCCGCCCTTGCCGCCGAACAGCGAGCGCAGCGACTGCCGGCTGAAGTTGGAGCGGGCCAGCCACAGCGCGTAACCGGCGGTGAAGTTGGCTGCCAGCGGCACCTGCTCGCCATGCAGCTGCACCTGCGCGATCTGGTACGGATCGTGGATCTCCAGCTCCGGCTCGTCGTCGTGCAGCATCTCCCACAGGTTGGCGCCGGAAAAACGCAGCAGCACCGTCATCGAGGGCGAGGGCATCTCGCTCCAGCTGCGCTCGGGTGGCGCGGCCTGCGTCCCGGGTTGGTCGGCGTTGGCGGCAGCGGCCAGGCCGGTCGTGGCCGGGTCGGCCATCACCGCCACCAGTTCGGCGCCGAAGCCATCGCGGCGGTGCACGCTGCGCAGGGTGCCGGTGAAGGACATCGAGGCGGCCGCCACCAGTTCGATCGGCTCGCGCGTATCCTGCGCGGCACCTTCATCGGGCGGCGCCAGCACGAAGGTCCAGCGGCCCAGCCGCAGGCGGCTCCTGTCGTTGCCCGCCTGGTGGCTGGAATACGCATCGAACAACATCACCGCGGCTTCCTGCACGGCCAGGTTGTAGTAGTCGCGCACCTGGGTCTGGCGGTCTTCAAAACCGCGCTGGTTGGCGGTGCGCTCGGTGAAAAACAGATACGCATAGGCCTGCCGCGCGACGTGCATCCACGCATCCAGTCGCGGCTGGAAGCCGGCGTCGGCCACCCGCATCGCCGGCGTGGTTTCGCGCTTGGCCTTGGGCACGGGCAGGGCCATGGCCTGCTGCAGCCACAGTTCGGCCAGCGCCGAGCGCTTGTCCTCCTCGCGCACCACGATGCTCGCTTCCATCGCCTCGATGCACGACGGGCCGGGCTTGGCGCAGGCGGTTTCATCCAGGCCGGCCACCCGCAGCGTTTCGGTGGTCGCCGCGCTCAGCCTGCCGCTGGTGAGGATGTCGCCGCGCTTCAGCGCGATGTACTGGCCCGGGGTGACCGAGGCCACCTGCACCGAGGGGCCGAACTGGCGCAGCGTGGCGCAGCCGCTCAGCAGGAGCAGCATGGTGATGATGAGGGTCGTGTGGCGGATGACGCCGAAGCCCGTGGTTGCCATGCGATCCTCCAGCGCGGTGGCGCCACTCTAGCGGCCGGGGTGTCAACGCGGAAGCACGTGGCTAAACGCGCGCTGGACGGACTGTGGCACCATCGCTGGCAGGGCATTTCAGGGAATGACGATGCACCTGCTGGAAACGCGGATTCCGCCGCCGCTGGTGATGCTGCTGTGCGGGGTGCTGGGCGATGCGCTGGCCCGGGCCTGGCCGTGGCCCGCTCTGCCGGTGCCGGGCTGGATGGCGCTGCTGGTGATGCTGCTGGGCCTGGCCCTGAACCTGCTGCCCAAGCTGGCTTTCCGCCGCGCACGGACGACGGTCAATCCGCTGCGCCCGGCCGCCGCCACGGCGCTGGTGACCGGCGGCATCTACCGCCACACGCGCAACCCGATGTACCTGGGGCAGGCGCTGGTGCTGCTGGGCGGAATGCTGTGGCTGGGCAGTGCCGCAGCCCTGCTGGTGGTGCCGCTGTTTGTCGGCTGGATCACCCGCTTCCAGATCCTGCCGGAGGAGCGGGTACTGTCTGCCCGGTTCGGCGCCGACTATGCCGCCTTCCGGCGCGACGTGCGGCGCTGGCTGTAGGGCAGGGCGCCTGCGCTCAGCCGGCGATCTGGCAGGTCACCGACGCCGAGTAACCCTCGTAATCATCGGCGGCGCCGACATGCAGGGTGTGCTTTGCGTCCACCTTGCGGATGTACGAGGGCGCTTCGGTCTCCGCGTCTTCATTGACCGTGGTGACCGACAGCTGGCGGCCCACCTGCGGGGCAGCCACGTCCTTCAGATAGACATGCAGGCTCTTGCTGCCGCCCGGGGCGATGTCGACGCTGGCGCTGTCCACGCTGCCGCCGAACAGGGCGACCTTGCCGCCTTGGACCTCGAACACGCCGCCCCGCAGGTGCGTCAGGCCGGCAGACTGCAGCGCTTTTTCAGCCTGGGCCTCGGTGAAGTCCGAGCCGGCCTTGCAGGCCAGCAGGGTTTCCAGGGCGGCAGTGCCCTTGCCCGTCGGCGCTGCGGCGAGGGCGGTGCTGGTGGCCAGGGCGAGGAGCAGGGCGGTGATCTGGCGTTTCATGGCAGGTCCTTCTGGCATGGGGGTCGTGGTCGGGCACGGATCGAGTGTGGGTCAGCCCGCAGGCGATTGCACGGGCCGAAGCGCGGAACTCAGACCATGCGCACGCCGGCGGCGTCGGTATCCACGGTGATGATCTCGATCAGCGCCCACAGACCAGTGATGAGCAGGCCGATGAACAGCCAGCCCAGCAGCAGGGTGATCACCAGCTGGGCCACGGCACGGCCGTGGTAGCCGGCGTAGAAGTTGTGGATGCCCAGGCCGCCGAGGAACAGGCCCAGCAGGACGTAGGCGACGCGGGCACGCGCGACCGGCTGCGGTTGTGCGTAAGGGGCGGCGTACACCGGTGCCGCATGCAGCGGCGGCGGGGTCGGGCGGGTGGCGCCGATCGGGGCGCCGCAGCCGACGCAACTGGCGGCCTTGTCACTGACTTCGCGGCCACACTCCATGCAACTCACCAACGCCATCGTTCTGTTCCCTGTGCTGGGCGGGGGATCCGCCGGTCCAAAGCGACATTATCGGGGGTATCGGGCGAAATGCGGCCGTAGAACAGGCAACAAAAAAGCCGGACCCCAATCGACGGGATTGTCCGGCTTTTCGTGCCCCGAAGGGCGGTACAGATGGTGGAGGTGGGCGGAATTGAACCGCCGTCCGAAGGCACTCCGTCCCCAGCACTACATGCTTAGCTCACCGTTGAATCTCATCCCCGAGCAGCACGGTGTGCAAAGCGCACCCGGGAACCAGCCTGTTTTGTTCTAGTGCCGGACTGACAGGCAGCCGCCCAGCGCGATTCCATGATAATGACTCTACGCTGCGAGCATGGACACAAGCAGTTTCGAG